>JAVKHP010000001.1:2065905-2310905 GCA_031459855.1 Armatimonadota bacterium | reverse complement strand
CTGGCCGGCGCCCTGGCGGCTGCGGCTCTCAGCCGCATCGTGTAGCGTCCGGATCGCTGGGGGCTGTCCAGTCGACGCCTAGCTCCGCTCACTACCCCACGGGTGCACCCACGGCACACCACAGGTGCACCCAGCAGTGTGCGCCGCGCCGGTGGTGGCGGCGACTGTCATGAGGTGGCCGCTCCGTTGGGACGACGGCAGGCCGACGGCCACTGCCCGCTACTGGTCCAGGCGGATGTCGGGTGCGTTCTCCGGCCCGAGTGTGGCCCCAGGCGGCAACAGACGGTTCGCGTCGAGGATGAACGCCAGCACGTCCCAGTACTCCTGCACCTGCAGACTGCCGGGCGCGCTGGCCGGCATCTCGCTGCGGACGAACTCGAACAGGCGCTGGGCAGTCTGGTACCCACGCAGGCCGGTGCCGGGACCGATCAGACGCGGGCCGTCTTCCGTCCCCTGCCCCTGGTCGCCGTGGCACCGGCTGCACTGCATCGCAAAGATCTCGCGGCCCCGGACGACCTGCTCCGTCTGCACGACGAGCGCCGGGCCGCCCGCCGCCGGCCGCCCCCGCCCCAAGGGCAGGCCCAGCACCATCAACATCGCGAGCCCGCCCATCATCACTGCGCGCCCGTAGATCATCATGGCGGGGTTCAATGCCGGAAGTGCCGTTCCTGCGTCAGCACCATCGCCAGGCCCAGGCGTTCGGCTGCAGCCAGAACCTCGGCGTCGCGCAGCGAGCCGCCCGGTTGGATCACCGCCGTGACGCCTGCTGCCGCCGCGGCCTCCAGGCCGTCAGCAAAGGGGAAGAACGCGTCGGACGCGCAGACCGCGCCCCGCGCTCGCTCCCCGGCCTTGCTCGCGGCCAGACGCACACTGTCGACCCGGCTCATCTGCCCGGCGCCCACGCCGACCACCTGCCGGGCGCGGGCGAACACGATGGCGTTCGATTTCACGTGGGCGCAGACCGCCCAGGCGAACAGGAGGTCGTCCCACTCGTGCTGGGTGGGCTGTCGTGTGGTGACGACGCGCCAGGCGGACCTGTCGGTCCCGAGCAGGTCCGCTTCCTGGACGAGTACCCCGCCCCGCACGCTGCGCAGTTCCAGCGCGGGAGGAGCGCCGAGCCCCCCGGTGGCCAGCAGGCGCAGGTTCTTCTTCTTGCGCAGGACCTCCAGCGCCGCGGGCTCGAACGCGGGCGCCACGACCGCCTCCAGGAAGATCTCCGCCATGACCTGGGCGGCGGCAGCGTCGACCGGCGCGTTCGCTGCTACGACGCCGCCGAACGCGGCCACGGGGTCGCCCTCGCGCGCCCGCGCGAACGCGTCGGCGAGGGTGGCACCCACGGCCGCGCCGCAGGGGTTCGTGTGCTTGATGATGGCCGCCGCGGGCGCGGGCAGGTCGCGCACCAGCGCCCAGGCGGCCTCAAGGTCGGCGATGTTGTTGTAGGAGAGGGCCTTGCCACCCAATAGCTCGGCCGTGATGATCTCCCCGGCCGGCGGGTGGGCCACGGCGTACAGGGCCGCGCGCTGGTGCGGGTTCTCGCCGTAGCGCAGCTCGGCGCGCTTGCGAAGCGCGAGGGTCAGGTGCTCGGGGAACGGGCCCAGCCCGGCAGTCTCCTGGAGCCAGCCGGCGATGGCGGCGTCGTAGGCCGCGGTGCGCGCGAAGGCAGCGGCAGCCAGGCGCAGCCGCAGCGCCTCGGGCACGCCGCCGGCGCGCACGGCGGCGATGACGTCGGGGTACTGCGCCGGATCGGAGAGCACCGTGACCCGCTGCCAGTTCTTGGCCGCGGCACGGAGCAAGGTCACCCCGCCGATGTCGATCTCCTCGACCAGCGCGGCAAGCGGCGCGCCGCGTGCCAGGGCCTCCTCGAACGGGTAGAGGGTCACGGCGACCAGGTCGATGGGCGTGATGCCGTGCACGGCGAGTTCTGCCGCGTCCTCGGCCGTCGGCCGGGCCAGCAGCCCGGCGTGGATCACCGGGTGCAGCGTCTTCACGCGCCCGCCGAGCAGGGCGGGAACCCCTGTGACATCCTCCACGGCGCGCACGGGCAGGCCCGCCGCGCGCAGGTGAGCGGCCGTGCCGCCAGTCGACAGCAACTCGGCACCCGCCTGATGCAGTGCCGTGGCGAGGTCGACGAAACCGGTCTTGTCCGCCGCGCTCAGCAGCGCGCGCCGGATCGCAGTCATGATGGTCCCTCCTACCAGGGTGTGGTCTCTCGGCTGGGCAGTTCTGTACTTGCTACGCCCCCGTGCGTCCCTCTACGCCCGCATCGGCCATGGCTTCAGCACGTGACGCCTCGCCCGAGTGCCACGCGGGCTCGCCAGCGGGCACGGCTGTGGCATGCGGCGCCTGCCCGGCAAGCAGCGGCTCGCCAGCGGACGCGCCCGCAGGGCCCGGGCGCCACGCCACGGTGCGACCGCGCACCACCAGGCGCCCCTGTGCCCACCAGCGTACGACCTCGGGGTAGAGTCGCCGCTCTTGGGCCTGCACGCGCGCGGCAAGCGTCGCCGGGGTATCGCCGGGCAACACCGGGACCGTGGCCTGGGCGACGATCGGGCCACCGTCGGGAACCTCGTCCACCAGGTGGATGGTGCACCCGCTTATCGCCACGCCCGCGGCGAGTACCGCCTGGTGCACCCGCTCGCCGTACATCCCCTTGCCGCCGAAGGCGGGTAGGAGCGCCGGGTGGGTGTTCAGGATGCGGTTGGGATAGCGGCCGACGAATTCGGGCGAGAGGATGCGCAGGAACCCTGCGAGGCAGATCAGGTCGACCCCGTGCGCACCGGTGACCGCGGCGAGCTCGGCCTCGAAGGCCTGCCGGCTGCGGCCCCGGTGGTCGACGACCGCCGTGGGCACGCCGGCACTACGGGCTCGGGCCAGGGCCGCAGCGTCGGGATTGTTGGACACCACCAGCACCACGCCCGCGACCTCGCACCGTCCTGGACCGAACGCGTCCAGCAGGGCCTGCAGGATGGTGCCCGCGCCCGAGGCGTAGACAGCCACGCGCATCACCCGAACTCGACCTCCCGTACACCGGGGACGACCTCGCCGATCTCATAGGCGGGGACCGCGCAGCGCTCGAAGTGGGCGAGGGCCACCGCCACGTCGGACGGTGCCACGACGAGCACCATGCCGATCCCCAGGTTGAACGTGGCGACCATCTCGTCCTCGGAGACCCCGCCGACCCGGCGCAGCCAGCCGAAGACCGGTGGCTCCGGCCAGGAACGTCGGATCCGCGCGGTACAGCCTTCCGGGAGCACGCGGCGCAGATTCGCCCCCAGGCCACCGCCTGTGACGTGCGCGATGCCCTTGACCTGTACAGCGGCGAGCAGCGCAAGCACCTCGGCAGCGTAGCACCGGTGGGGCGCCATCAGTGCCTCCGCCACGGTGGTCCCGCGGTCGTCCAGGACGGCATGGAGGGCCGCGGGGGCCCTGGCGAGCACGCGACGCACCAGCGTGTACCCGTTGGTGTGCAGGCCGGTGGAGGCCAGCCCCACCAGGCGGTCGCCGGGGCGGATGCGGGCGCCGGTGATGAGCCCCTCGGCCGGCGCCAGGCCGACCATCGTCCCCACGACATCGTACGCGTCGGCCGCGTACACGTCGGGCATCTCTGCGGTCTCGCCGCCCAGCAGCGCCACGTCCAGCGTGCGGCACGCCTCGGCGATGGCTGCGAGCAGCGTGGTGACCAGGTCGCCGTCGAGGTGGCCCATGGCGATGTAGTCGAGGAAGGCCAACGGGCGCGCACCCTGGGCGACCAGGTCGTTGGCGCAGTGGGCGACGATGTCCCATCCGATGACCGCATCCTGCCCCAGGCGGCGGGCCAGCAGGGGTTTGGTGCCCACGCCGTCGGTGGTGGCCAGGAGGACTGCGTCGCGTTCCGAGGGGAGGAGCGCCAGGGCGCCAGCGAACGCCCCGACCCCGGCGAGCACCCTGGGGGAGTGGGTCGCGCGGATGCTGGGCGCCACCTGCGCCAGCAGCCGTTCCTTCGCCGCGATGTCGACCCCGGCGTCCCGGTACGACAGGCCGGGCGACGGACCGGCGGGGGTGTCACGCGACTCCATCACGGGGCCTGTCGGTCACCACACAGCGGGCAGGGGATCACGAGCGGCTGGGCGCGGCCGACCTGGCGAAGGCATCCAGCGCCCGTCGCCCCGCCTCCGCTTCGGTGGGCACGCGGGTCGGGTAGTGCCCGTCCAGACAGGCCATGCACAGGTCACGGCGCGCGAGCCCCACGGCCTCGGCGAGCCCCGCCTGGCTCAAGTAGCCCAGGCTGTCGGCGCCGATCAGGCGGCGGATCTCGTCCACCGTGTGACGCGCCGCCACCAGCTCTCCCCGGCTGCTGGTGTCGATGCCGTAGAAACACGGGAAGCGGATCGGCGGCGAGGAGATGCGCACGTGGACCTCGCGGGCACCCGCCGCCCGCAGCAGGCGCACGATGCGTCCCGAGGTCGTGCCGCGGACGATCGAGTCGTCCACCAACACGACGCGCCGTCCGGCGATCACCTCGACGTTGGGGTTGAGCTTCAGGCGCACGCCAAAGTCGCGCGTGGCCTGATCCGGCTGGATGAAGGTGCGGCCGATGTACCGGTTCTTGATCAACCCGACCTCGAAGGGGAGGCCCGCGGCTTCGGCAAAGCCCATGGCCGCCGACGTGCCGGAGTCGGGGACGGGGATCACGATGTCGGCGTCGGCCGGGTGCTCGCGGGCCAGGATCCGTCCCATGCGCCGCCGGGCCTGGTGGACGTTGCGCCCGGCCAGGACGCTGTCGGGGCGGGCGAAGTAGATGTACTCGAAGACGCACGCGGCGCGCTGCGCGGGGGAGAGCACCTGGCGGGTGCGCAGCCCGTCGCGATCGAGGACGACCAGGGCACCCGGTTCCACCTCGGCGACGTACTCCGCGCCGATGTGGTCGAAGGCGCACGTCTCGGACGCCAGCGCCCAGCCCCACGGCCCGCGCCCGACGACGAGCGGACGGATCGCCCAGGGATCGCGGAAGCCGTAGAGCCGGCCGCCGGCCGCGGCCACGACCGTGTAGGCGCCCTCCAGCCTGGTCATGCACGAGGCCACCGCGTCGTCCGGATCGGCGGCCGGGGCCCGGGCGATCAGGTGGGCGATCACCTCGCTGTCCGTGGTGCCGGCGAACATCACGCCCTGGGCTTCGAGGGCGCGGCGTACCTGCGGCGCGTTGATGAGGTTGCCGTTGTGGGCGATGGCCACCGGCCCCCACGGCGAGGCGACGACAATGGGCTGCGCGTTCTCCAGCTGTGCGGAGCCCATGGTCGCGTAGCGCACGTGCCCGATGGCGACGGCACCGGGCAGCGCCTCGATCCGGGCCGCGTCGAAGACCTGCGCCACGAGCCCCATGCCGCGGTGCAGGCGTACTTCGCGACCGTCGAAGGCGGCGATGCCCGCGCTCTCCTGCCCGCGGTGCTGGAGGGCGTACAGCGCGACGTGCACCAGCGGCGCCGCCGCGGTCCCGTCGCGGCAGACGACCCCGGCCACCCCGCACTCCTCCTTCCACGCATGCGCCGGCCCGGCTGGATGCCCGCCGTCCTCTGCGGTCTCGCGCTGCGGCGCCGCGGGCGCTGGGTGGAGGGCGCGCACGACCGGATCGCCACCGCCACCTGCCATCGCTACACCTCCAGGCTGGTCCACGCGGCCACGAGCGCGTCCAGGGGCAGCGAGGTCGTGCGGGTGGTGCTGCCGGCAGTCCACTGCATGCAGAGCGCGTCGCCGCCCACCGTCCCGAGCACGGCGCACGGCACCCCCGCAGCGGCGGCCGCGGCCGTGATGGCCTGCACATGCTCCGGAAGGCACGAGACGACAAACCGGCCCGGCCCCTCGCCAAACCACGCGCGACGGCCATCGCCGTCCGCCGGCGCCGGCAGGGCCACCGTCGCACCTATCCCGCCCGCGATGCACGCTTCGGCGAGCGCGACGGCGAGCCCGCCCTCGCTGCAGTCGTGCGCGGAGCGCAGCACCCCCTGGCGCACGGCATCCCGCACCAGCGCGGTGGCGGCGACCGCAGCAGCAAACGCTGGAGCCGCAGGGCGCCCGCAGTCCCTGCCGGTGACCAGGCGTGCGTGCAGGCTCGCGCCGAGCGTGGCGCTGTCGGGCCCCAGCAGCACGATGCGGTCGCCAGCGCGCACAAACCCCATCCGCCCAATCGCGGCCACGTCGTCCACCAGGCCGACCATCGCGACGATCGGGGTGGGCAGGATGGCCCGATCATGGGCGCCCTCCGCCTCGTTGTAGAACGAGACGTTGCCGCCCACCACGGGGATCCCCAGCGCGCGGCAGGCCGCAGCCAGCCCGTCGACGGTCTCGCGAAAGGCCCAGAAGACCTCGGGGCGCCGTGGGCTGCCGAAGTTCAGGCAGTCGGTGAGCCCCAGCGGCGTGGCGCCCACGCAGGCGAGGTTGGCAGCCGCCTCCAGCACGACCAGCGCGGCGCCGCGCGAAGGGTCCAGCGCGCACCACCGCGCGTTGCCGTCTGCGACGAACGCCACTCCCCGCGGCGGGACCTCCAGCAGCCGCAGCACCGCCGCGTCGGCGCCCGGCGGCGCCACGGTGCGGATCCCGACCATGTGGTCGTACTGTTCGTACACGGCCTGCTTGCTGGCCACATCGGGATGAGCGAGCAGCGCCAGCACCGCGTCGCCCAGGTCGTCGAGGGGCGGCAACGCGGGCAGCGCCCAGCGGGCCTCGAGGTCTGCGGGCACGGCCTCGGCCGGCTCGTAGGCCGGCGCGTTGGCCAGTGCCCGTGGCGGCAGATCGGCGACGACCTGCCCGCCGGCCAGGACGCGCAGCCGGGGCTCGGCGAGCACGGTGCCGATCACGGCCGCCTCGAGTCCCCACCGGCGGTAGATGGCCGCTACCCGCGCGACGTCGTCACGGCGGACGACGAGCAACATGCGCTCCTGCGACTCGCTCAGCAGGATCTCGTCGGGACGCATCTGTGGTTCCCGCAGCGGCACCCGGTCCACGTCGAGCTCCATCCCGACGCCACCGCGGGCGGCCATCTCAGCGGCCGCGCACGTCAGGCCCGCGGCCCCCATGTCCTGGATGGCCACCACGGCCCCGGTCTCCAGCGCCTGCAGGGTGGCCTCGATCAGGAGCTTCCCGGTAAATGGATCGCCCAGCTGCACCGACGCGCGGTCGGCCTGCTCGCGTCCCGCGTCGAGCTCGGTGGAGGCGAAGGCCGCCCCCCCGATGCCGTCGCGGCCGGTGCGCGCGCCGGCGTAGAGCACCACGTTGCCCGGCCCCGCGGCCGCCGAGGAGGCCACGCGGTCGGTACGCACCAGGCCCAGGCAGGCCACGTTCACCAGGGGATTGTCGCGGTAGCAGGCGTCGACCAGGATCTCACCGCCGACGGTAGGCACCCCGATGGCGTTGCCGTAGCCGGCGATGCCGGCCACGACGCCGGCCAGCAACCGCCGGGCCCGCGGCTCGTCCAGCGGGCCGAAGCGGAGGGCGTCGAGCAGCGCGATGGGACGGGCACCCATCGCGAGCACGTCGCGGATGATTCCGCCCACGCCCGTTGCCGCCCCGTTGTACGGGTCGACCGCGCTGGGGTGGTTGTGGCTCTCCATCTTGAACGCCACGGCCCATCCGTCGCCCACGGCCACGACGCCGGCGTTCTCGCCCGGCCCGCGGAGGAGCCGTGGCGACGCGGTCGGCAGCCGGCGCAGGACGCGTTTGGAGTGCATGTAGCCACAGTGCTCCGACCACATCACGGCGAACATGCGGGCTTCCACGGGGTTGGGCGCCCGCCCCAGGGTCCGGCAGATCAGCGCGTAGTCTTCGGGAGTCAAGCCGGCGCGAGCGGCCAGGTCTGGCGCGACCGCGCTCACCGGGACCCTCCCTGGCTCGCCAACGCCGCCCCGGCGGACACCGCCTGCGGCTGCTGGTGCAACCACGCCACGGCCGAGGCGAACAGCCGCAGGCCGTCGGTCGACCCCAGCACCGCTTCGGACGCGCGCTCGGGGTGCGGCATCAGCCCCACGACGTTGCCCGTCGCGTTCGCCACGCCGGCGATCTCCGCCACCGACCCGTTGGGGTTGGCCTCGGGCGTGACGCGCCCGGACGGATCACAGTACCGGAAGACGATGCGGCCGGATGTGTCCAGCGCTGCGACCTCGTCGGGCGGCGCCAGGTAGGCGCCCTCGCCGTGCGCGATGGGCATCTGCAGTACCGTGCCGACGGGCAGGGCCGCGGTGAACGGCGTGCGCTGCGAGTCGACTCGCACCCAGACCGGCCGGCACCGGAACCGCAGGCCCGCGTTGCGCACCAGCGTGCCCGGCAACAACCCTGCCTCGGTCAGGATCTGAAACCCGTTGCAGATACCCAGCACCGGCTTGCCTGCCGCTGCCAGGGCGCGCACCGCGTCCATCACGGGTGCCGTGGCGGCGATGGCCCCTGCCCGCAGGTAGTCGCCGTACGAAAAGCCACCGGGCAGCACCAGGGCGTCGACCCCCGCCAGCTCACGGTCCTCGTGCCAGACCTCCACCACGTCGACGCCCACCACGTGCCGCAGCACGTGCACGGCGTCACGATCGTTGTTGGAGCCCGGGAAGACCACCACACCCCAGGTCACGGTCGGGCCTCCCCGAGCAAGGGTGCAGTTCCCGCGTGGGCGGCCGGCGGCCGCGCGTCGTCGGCACCGGGCACGTCGGCGCCCGGCGAGGCGACGCCGGGCGGGGCCAGGCCGCCGAGCACCGCGGACGCAGCCGGCGCCTGTGCGGCCGGGGACTCGCCCATCCCCGCAACGGTGGCAGACCCGTCCGTCCCGACGGTGGCAGCCGTTGGGCTAGGAGAGCGCTGGATCTCCCAGGTCTCGATCAGCGGGTTGGCAAGGAACCGCGCGCAGATCTCGTCGAGGCGGTGGACGTGACCCTCGGGGACCGCCAGCTCGATGACCTTCCCAACCCGCACGTCTACGGCGGGAAAGCCCAGCGCCGCGAGCCCGCGGGCCACGGCCTGTCCGGGCGCGTCCAGGACCCCGGGTTTGAGCATGACGACGATCCGGAACGTCGGCACTAGGACAGCTCCCTCCCCACAAGACGGCGGTAGGTCTCGCGGTAGCGCTGTGCGGTAGCCGCCACCACCTCGGGCGGCAGGGGCGGCGGCGGGCTCTGGCGATCCCATCCGATCTGCAGCAGGTAGTCCCGGACGAACTGCTTGTCCAGCGGCACGAGCACACCGCGCGCGTAGTCGGCGGCGTCCCAGAACCGCGACGAGTCGGGGGTCAGCAGTTCGTCGATGACCACCAGCCGCGCCGGGCTCCCTGGCAGCAGGCCGAACTCGACCTTCGTGTCGGCCAGCACGAGCCCGCAGGCTGCCGCGTGCGCATGGGCGTGCGCGTAGAGGGCCAAGCTCCACGCCCGGAGCTGCTCGGCCAGCGCCGGGCCCACGAGCGCCACGACCTCGTCGAAGGTGATGTTGTGGTCGTGCCCCGTAGAGGCTTTGGCCGCGGGCGTGAAGATCGGCTGGGCCAGCGGGTCGCCCTCCCGGAGCCCTCCGGGCAGCCGCACACCGCTGATGGCCCCTGTCTGCCGGTACTCGGACCAGCCCCCACCGGCCAGGTAGCCACGCACCACGCATTCGACGTCGAGCCGGCGGGCGCGGCGGACCAGCATGGCCCGACCTCCTAGCGACGTCGCCAGCGCGCCGAGCGGGGCGGGCATGGCCGCGGGATCGGCGGTCAGGTAGTGATTCGGAGCCAGGCCGCGCGTCGCCTCGAACCAGAAGGCCGAGAGCTGCGTCAGGACGCGGCCCTTGTCCGGTACCGGAGTGGGCAGCACGTGGTCAAACGCCGAGATCCGGTCCGTAGCCACCATCAGCAGCAGTTCGCCGGCCTCGTCACCGGCCTCGTAGAGGTCGCGCACCTTCCCCCGGGCGTACAGCGTCAGGGGCAGCGCGGTCTCCCGCAGTGCGACCGTCGGCGTGCTCACGGCGTGCTGCCCGACGGCGCAGGGACCCGGGGGATCCCAGCGCGCTCCAGGATCGCGTCGACGTGGCGCAGGTAGGGGGCGAGGTCGAAGCAGGCGTCGAGCTCCTCCGCGCTGAGGGCGCCCGTCGCCGCGAGCAGGTCACGGAACCGGCCGCGGCCGTCCAGCGCGGCCATGGCCGCGTCCTGCACGATCCGGTAGGCCTCGTCGCGTGGCAGCCCCTTGTCGATCAGGGCCAGCAGCACCCGGTGGCTGAACACCAGGCCCCCGCCGTGCTCCAGGTTGCGGCGCATCGCGTCGGCGTCCACCCGCAGGCCGTCGAGGACCCGCTGCAGGACGCGGAGCATGTAGTGCGACAGCGTCGTCGCCTGGGGAAGGATGAGGCGCTCGGCGGACGAGTGGGTGATGTCTCGCTCGCCCCACAGCGCCTGGTTCTCGAACGCCACCTGCGCCGCCGCACGGACCGTGCGGGCCAGACCCACGAGGCGCTCGCACAGAATCGGGTTCCGCTTGTGCGGCATCGCCGACGACCCGGTCTGGCCGGGGGCGAACGGCTCCTCGAGCTCGCGGATCTCCGTGCGCTGCAATGAGCGGATCTCGGTGGCGATCTTCTCGATCGTCCCGGCCAGCACGGCCAGCGCTGCCAGGTACTCGGCGTGCCGGTCGCGGCTGACGACCTGGCTGCTGACGGGATCGGGCTCAAGCCCCAGCCGCGCGCAGACCTCGGCCTCGATCTCGGGCGGTAGGTGGGCGAACGTGCCGACCTCGCCCGAGAGCTTGCCCACGCGCACCGCCTCGCGCGCGGCCTGCAGGCGGCGGACGGCCCGGCCCAGCTCGGCGTGCCACAGGGCGACTTTGACCCCGAAGGTGATGGGTTCGGCGTGAATCCCGTGGGTGCGGCCCGCCATGACGGTGTAGCGGTGCCGGTCGGCCAGCCGGCCGGTCGTGCGCCGCACGTCCTCCAGCGCCGCCAGGAGCAGGTCTGCGGCCCGCACCAACAGCACGTTCTGGGCAGTGTCGACCACGTCGGTGGAGCCCAGGCCCCGGTGGAGGTACCGGGCATCGGGGCCGGTCAACTCGGCGACCGAGCGCAGGAAGGCGACCACGTCATGCTGCGTCTCGGTCCGCTCGATCTCCTCGATGCGCTGGGGCGTGCCGACACGTGCGTCCCGCCGCAGCCATTCCGCCACCGCGCGGGGGATCTCGCCCCGCGCGGCCTGCGCTTCGACCACCAGGAGCTCGATCTCCAGCCACAGCGCGTACTTCGTCTCGGGCGCCCACAGCGCCCGCATCTCCGGCGTGGCGTAGCGCTCGATCACCTCGTCCCCCTACCGGAGATGCCATTCCGCGAACGGACGGCAACGTCCACATCATCTGGGGCCCACCCGTTGGCCGGCGGTAGTCCCCCGGGGATCCCGTCGCACGTCCGGACGACAAGGCGGTAATCGGCCACAGGCACGGCGATGCTCCCGTCGGTGGGCACTACCCGGCCTCCCGCGCCCCCGCCGCCGGCATCGCCCGCACCAGCGCCTCGCGGTCGCGCCCCAACCCGACCATTGTCACCGGCGCGCCCACCAGCGCGGCGATGCGGTCCAGGAAGCGGCGGGCCGTGGCCGGAAGGTCCTCCAGCGTCCGCACGCGCCCCTCCAGTCGCCAGCCGGGCAGGGTCTCGTAGATGGGCTCGACCTCCGCCAGCACCGGGACGTCGGGCATACCGTCGAGGACCTCGCCCTGGTACCGGTAAGCAGTGCAGATCTGGACCTCGTCCAGGCCGGCCAGCACGTCGAGCTTCATCACGGCCAGCTCGGTGAAGCCGGCCACCTCTGCGGCGAAGCGCGCCGCCACGGCATCGAACCAGCCGCAGCGACGGGGCCGCCCGGTGGTGGTGCCGAACTCCCCGCCGGCCTCGCGGATGCGGTCGGCGACCGCGCCGTGGAGCTCGGTGGGCAGCGGCCCGGCGCCCACGGCCGTGGTGTACGCCTTCACCACGCCCACCACACGCGTGATCCGGGCCGCGGGGATACCCGCGCCCGCTGCGGCCCCGCCGGGAAGACACGTTGAGGAGGTGACGTAGGGGTAGATGCCCCAGTCCAGATCGCGCATGACGCCCAGGTGTCCCTCCAGGAGGATCCGGCGGTCGGCGGCCAGCGCGCGCTGCACGAGCTGATGGCTGTCGACGATGCGTGGACCCAAGCGCGCGCGCCACTGCCGGCAGCGGGCTAGGACCTCGTCGGCGTCGATGGGCGGGTGGTCGGCACCCAGCAGGCGGTTCGTCCGCGCCACGAGGTACCGCACCTGCGCTTCGAGGTGCGCGTCGTGGAGCAGGTCGCCCATGCGGACGCCCACCCGCGCGACCTTGTCGGCGTAGGCGGGCCAGATGCCCTGCTTCGTCGTGCCGTGCGGCCGGGGCCCGCGGCGTTGCTCCTCGAGGACGTCGAGGGTGATGTGGAAGGGGAAGACGATGTGGGCACGGGTGGAGATCACCACGTTGTGGGTGGACACGCCGCGCGCCTCGAGTTGGTCGAGCTCGGCGATCAGGAAGTCGGGGTTGACGACCACCCCGGGCCCGATCAGGCACGTGACCCGCGGGTGGAGGACGCCGGAGGGCACGAGGTGCAACGCGAAGACACCGCGGTCGCTGACGATGGTGTGTCCCGCGTTGGAGCCGCCGTTGTACCGGATGACGAGATCCGCCTCGGCGGCCAGCACGTCCACGACCTTGCCCTTGCCCTCGTCGCCCCAGTGGCCGCCCACCACCGCCGTCACCGGCATGGCGTCACGCCTCCCGCGCCGGCCGTGGCCAGCAGGCGACTGCCGATATCGGTGCGGTACTGCATGCCAGGAAACGCGACCCGCCCTACGGCCGCGTAGGCGCGCTGGCGCGCCGCGGCGAGGTCCGGGCCCAGCCCCGTCACCGTCAGCACCCGCCCGCCAGCGGTCACCAGCCGCCCCTCCGCGCGCGCCGTGCCGTTGTGGAACACCAGGGCCAGCTCCTCGGCGTCGGCGACCCCGTCGATGGGCACGCCGGGGCGCGTCGTGGCGGGGTAGCCTTCCGACGCCAGCACGACACCACAGGCTGCCCGGTCCAACCTGAGGAGTTCGGTTCCAGCGACCTGGCCCTCAGCGTCGACCTCGCCCCGCCGCAGGGCGTCGAACGCGTCGGGGAGCCCCGCGCGCAGCAGCGGCAGCATGACCTGCGCTTCGGGATCCCCGAGCCTGCAGTTGAACTCCAGCACCTGTGGCCCATCGGCGGTGAGCATCAACCCCGCGAACAGCACCCCGCGGTAGGCGCAGCCTTCCGCGACCAATGCGCTGGCGGCCGGCTGGAGGATCTCGCGCAGGATGCGGGTGCGCAGCGCCGGCGCCAGCGGGTAAGGCGCGATCGCGCCCATGCCGCCGGTGTTGGGACCGCGGTCGCCGTCGTGCAGGCGCTTGTGATCCTGGGCCGCGCCCAGCCACGCCACCGCCTCGCCGTCGACGAGGGCGAAGACACTCACCTCGTCGCCGTCGAGGCGCTCTTCGACCACCACACGGCGTCCGGCGTCGCCAAACACCACCTCGACCATCATGGCCCGTACCGCCGCCTCGGCCTCGTCGGGCCCGTCGCAGACGACGACCCCCTTCCCCGCCGCCAGGCCGTCGGCTTTGACGACCACCCGCGGGCCCACGTGCCGCACGTGGGCGATGGCCTGGGGCGGATCGTCGAAGACCGCGAACGGTGCGGTGGGGATACCGGCGCGCGCCATCAGGTGTTTGGCGAAGGCCTTGCTGCCCTCGATGCGGGCGGCGGCGGCGGCGGGACCCAGCGTCGGCAGCCCTACAGCCTGCAGCCGATCGGCCAGACCCGCGACGAGCGGTGCCTCGGGACCGACGATCACGAGATCGGGCGCCAGGGTAGCGGCGGCGCTGACCAGGCCGTTCAGGTCGGTCGCAGCCACCGGCAGGCAGGTCGCCAGGCGGGAGATCCCGGGGTTACCGGGCGCGCAGTGGATCGCGGCACCTGGATAGCACCTGGCCAGGTGCCAGACGATGGCGTGTTCCCTGCCGCCTCCCCCAATCACGAAGAATTTCCTCATGCGTAGCCTGCTACGTTCGGATTTTTGTCCGGATTGGGGGCAAATACTGTAAGTCCCGTCAGGAACTCTATCATGAAAACCGTACATTGGCAAGAGTATGCCGGCTCGTGCACCGTCCCGCCGGATCGTGCGGACGTCCGTGACAGGTCGCTACCACAAAAACGCCCGAGGCGGGGGGCAGCCCCCGCCTCGGGCACAGCCGCCACGCGCGCCTACACGGACGGCGGCGTGGGTGTCGTCTCCTTCTCCTCCTCGGGCTTCTCGACCACCATCGCCTCGGTGGTCAGCACCAGGCCCGCGACGCTGGCCGCGTTCTGCAGGGCCGAGCGCACGACCTTCGTGGGATCGACGATCCCGGCCTTGAACATGTCCACGAACTGGCCGGTCATGACGTCGAAGCCCACGCCGTAGGGCTGCTGCTTCAGCTCCTCGACGATGATGGAGCCTTCGCGTCCTGCGTTGATCGCCAGCTGCTTGGCGGGCTCCTCCAGGGCCCGCGCCACCAGCTGGGCGCCCACCTTCTCGTCACCCTCCAGAGCCAGGGCCTCCACGGCCTTGCGCGCGTAGATCAGCGCCACGCCGCCGCCGGGCACGATCCCCTCCTCGACGGCCGACCGGGTGGCACGCAGGGCGTCCTCGGTGCGCGTCTTGCGGTACTTGAGCTCGGCCTCGCTGGGCGCGCCGACCCGGATGACAGCCACGCCGCCGGCCAGCTTGCCCAGCCGCTCCTGCAGCTTCTCGCGGTCGTAGTCGGAGTCGGTCTCCTCGATCTGCTTGCGGATCTGCTGGATGCGCTTCTCGATGGCCTCGCGCTTGCCGGCCCCCTTGACGATGATCGTCTCCTCCTTGCGCACGCGGACCTGGCCCGCGCGGCCCAGGTGGGCGAGCTCGGTGTTCTCGAGCTTGAGGCCGACCTCGTCACTGATGACCTGCCCGCCGGTGAGGATCGCGATGTCCTCCAGGATCGCCTTCCGGCGGTCACCGAACGCCGGCGCCTTCACGGCGCAGGCCTGGAGCGTGCCGCGCAGCTTGTTCACCACCAGCGTGGCCAGCGCCTCGCCCTCCACGTCCTCGGCGATGACCAGCAGCGGTCGGCCCATCTGGACCACCCGCTCCAGCACCGGCAGCAGGTCCTTCACCGCGCTGATCTTCTTGTCGGTGATGAGCAGGTAGGCGTCCTCCAGGACAGCCTCCATCTTCTCGGGATCGGTGATGAAGTACGGGGAGATGTAGCCCTTGTCGAACATCATCCCCTCGACGACCTCGACGGTCGTCTCGATCCCCTTGGACTCCTCGACGGTGATGACGCCGTCCTTGCCCACCTTGTCCATGGCATCGGCGATCAGCTTGCCGATAGCGGCGTCGTTGGCGGAGATGCTGGCGACCTGCTCGATCGCCTCCTTGGTCTCCACCGGCTTGGCCATGCGGTGCAACTCGTCGACGACGGCCGCCACGGCCCGGTCCATGCCGCGCTTGAGCGCCATGGGGTTGGCCCCGGCCGCCACCATCTTCAGGCCCTCACGGATCATGGCCTGGGCGAGGATCGTGGCGGTGGTGGTGCCGTCGCCGGCCACGTCCTCCGTCTTGGTGGCCACCTCCCGCACCAACTGCGCGCCGGCGTTCTCGAAGGGGTCTTCCAGCTCGACCTCCTTCGCCACCGTCACGCCGTCGTGGGTGATCGTGGGGGACCCGAACTTCTTCTCGAGGACGACGTTGCGCCCCTTGGGACCCAGCGTGATCTTCACCGCATCGGCGAGCTTGTTGATGCCGCGCTCCATCGCGCGGCGTGCGGTCTCGTCGTAGGCCAGGATCTTCGGCATGGCGACCCCTCCCTCGGGGCTAGGCCTTGGCCTTCGCCGGGGTCTTCTCGACGATGGCCAGGATGTCGTTGGCGCGCAGGATCAGCAGCTCGCCCTCGTCGGTCTTGACCTCGGTCCCGGCGTACTTGGCGTAGAGCACGTGATCGCCGACCTTGACGTCCGGGGGGATCCGCTTGGTGCCGGCCTCGTCCCAGTCGCCGGGGCCCACGGCCAGCACCTCGCCGTGCTGGGGCTTCTCCTTGGCGGTATCGGGCAGCACGATCCCGCCCTTGGTGCGCTCCTCTTCCTCCAGCGGCTTGACCACAACGCGGTCGCCAAGCGGCTTCAGCTTCATCTCTCGCGTCCCTCCTGCGCCAAAGTGTTGGGAATTAGCACTCTCGAGGTTAGAGTGCTAGTCACCCCCCATCTTAGACAGTCCCCCCGCCGGAGATCAAGCCCCCAGACAGACCCTCACACCAGACAGACCGTCACGCCAGACGGACCGTCACGCGAGCGGCAGATCGGCCGCTGCGCCCAGGTCCCAGCCAGCCCGCTCCCCCCGCGCCAGGCGCGAGGCGCCCGCGGCTGCGATCATCGCGGCGTTGTCGGTACACAGGTCCGGCGGCGGAATCAGGACCGGCAGGCGCAGGCGTGCGGCCTCCTCCTGCAGCCGGCGTCGAAGCACGGAGTTGGCCGCCACGCCGCCCGCCAGCGCCAGCGCGCGAGGGCGGTGTTGCCGCGCCGCGCGTGCCACGCGGCGCACCAGCGCTTCGGCCACCACGCGCTGCAGCGACGCGGCGAGGTCGGCCATGAACTGCGGGTCGCGGGCGGGCGCGATGGCGAGCGCCCGCAGCGCCGCCGTCTTGATGCCGCTGAAGCTGAAGTCCAGACCCGGCCCCTGGAAGGGTACGGGGAGGGGCACGGCGTGCGGATCCCCCGTCTGGCCCAGACGATCCAGCGCGGGACCACCCGGGTAGCCCAGCCCCATGGCCCGGGCGACTTTGTCGAACGCCTCACCGGCCGCGTCGTCCCGCGTGCGGCCCAGCACGCGGTAGCGATGGGGCGCCGCCACCAGCACCAGGTCGGTGTGGGCCCCCGAGACGATCAAGGCCAGGGTGGGTTCCGGGAGCGGCCCGAAGGTCAGCACGTTGGCGAACAGGTGCCCCTCCAGGTGGTTGACGCCCACGAGCGGTAGCTCCCGGGCAGCAGCCAGCGCTTTCGCCGCGGCGACGCCCACCGCGAGGGCGCCGACCAGTCCGGGGCCGGCCGTCACCGCGATGCCGTCCAGATCGTGCCAGCCCACACCCGCCTGCTCCAGCGCCAGGCGCAGCACGGGGACGAGGCGCTCGACGTGCCGGCGCGACGCCAGCTCGGGGACCACGCCGCCATACCGCTCGTGGAGCGCGGCCTGGGAGGCGACCACGTTGCTCGCCACACGGCCGTCCGCCACGACGGCGGCCGCCGTCTCGTCGCACGACGTCTCCAGGCCCAGCACCCGCACCGGACCCTACTCCGCGCCAGGCTCGAGGCTCGCCCGAATCTCGGCCAGGCGCGCCTGGGCGGCCGGCTCGGTCAGGTTGCCGCTCCACATCACCACGGCGTCCTCGTTGTTGTCGCTGTAGTAGCGCTTGCGCAGCGCGACGTCGCGGAACCCGAAGGCGCGGTACATGGCCAGCGCCACCGTGTTGGACGGCCGCACCTCCAGGGTCATCCAGCGCGCGCCGCGGGCCAGCGCCCGCTCGATGAGGCCCAACAGCAGGCGCTTGCCGATGCCCTGGCCGCGATGGCGTCGGTCGACGGCGATCGTGGTCACGTGGGCTTCGTCGAAGATCACCCACATCCCCGCGAACCCCACCACGGTGTCGTGTTCGTCGCGGGCCACGATGTAGCAGGCGACCTGGTTGTCCTCGATCTCTGCCCGGTAGGCGTCCTTGGGCCAGGGCAGCGCGAACGCCTCGCGTTCGATCTCGCGGACGCGCGGCAGGTCGTCCACCGTCATGGGCGCGAGCCGAATGCGGGCGATCTGCTTCATGGTCCGGGTGCGCACGCGCCGCCGCGGCTGCCACCGCCAGCGTTCTGGCCGGCCGCGACCGCCTCCTGCCCCTCGCCTGGGCCGGCGACCGCACGGCGCGGATAGACGGGCTGCACACGGGCGGGGTCGACGCGGACGCCCGCCAGCAGCCGCGCCCGGCCCACCTGTCCCACCACCCGTGCCCGGGGCCACCACAGCGACCGGGCGGCGACGGTTGCGCCCGGACCGATGGCGGCGAGGAGCACGTCGCGGTAGCGCTCGAGCGCGTCGCCTGCGAGCGCCACCGGCCCGTCGCGCGCCGGCAACACAGCGGGCAGGGCGGCTGGCGGGACCACGAGGTCGGGGCTCAGGCGACGAATGCCGCCGTCCAGCGCAAACAGGGCCGCGGCCACCTCGCCACGGCGCACGTCGACGGCGGCCAGCACGAGCCGTGCGGGAAGTGCCTCCGCGGCCACCCCTGCCGCGATCGCCTCCAGGGTGGGCACCCCGATCACGGGCACGCCGCGCGCCTCCGCCCACGCGATCGCCGTCACCACCCCGACACGCACCCCGGTGAAGCTGCCCGGCCCGGTGGAGACGGCGAGGCCGTCCACGGCCGCAGGCGGCACGTCGTGGGCGCGCAGCAGGTGGACGATGGCACCTGCCAGCCACTCGAGGTGCGCGCCGGGCGCCGGGGCGAGGGTCTCGGCGACCAGCCCGTGCTCGTCGAGGAGCGCAACGCTGCCCTGGCCGGTGGACGTCTCGATGGCGAGCACGCGCATCGGCTATCGGTCCAGCGCCGTCAGCACGTCTGCCCGCCGGGCGGGTGCCGTCAGCGTGAACACGCGCTCGCGTGCGCCGCGGCCCAAGGCGCAATCGATGCGCAGGTGGTCGGCGGGCAGCACCCAGGGTGCCCGGTCGGCCCATTCCACGATGGCGATCGCATCGTCGGTCAGCACGTCGTCGAGGCCCACGCTCTCGATGTCCTCGGGCCGCTCCAGGCGGTACAGGTCCACGTGCCGCACGGGGATGGGACCGGCGTACTCCCGCACGATCACGAACGAGGGACTCGCCACGTACCCGCGGGCGCCGGCTCCGCGCGCGAGGCCGCGGGCCAGCACGGTCTTGCCTGCACCCAGCGGCCCGACCAGCGCCACCACGTCCCCCGGCCGCAGGCGCCGCCCAATGCGCTCACCCAGCGCCTCGGTGGCGCGGGCGGAGCGCGTGCGCACCGTGCGCTGCAGGCCGGCCTGAACCGGCGTGGTCATCGTGCCGGGGAGGTGCACCGTTGGCGCGCGGGCGGCAGCGCGGTGACTGCCCATCCACCGTGGCGGCGCACCTACCGCGGGCCGGCAGCCGGCTCCACGCGCAGCCGCAGGCCGTCGACGGCCACCACACGCACCGGCGTGCCCTCCTCGATGGGGCCGGCCACGGACACCGCGGACCACATCTCGCCCTGCACGTGGACCTGCCCCGCGGGGTCGAGGCGCGAACGCGCCACGCCCACGGCCCCGACCAGGCGCTCCTCGCCGCTGCGGGGTGTCCCCCGCTGGGCCCGCAGCCCCGCGCCCACGGCGACCAACGAAAAGCCCGCCAGCAGGAGGGCGACCGCCACGATGAGCCGCACCGAGATCTGGAGTACTGGCGCCTGGCGCTCGGTGAGCAGCAGCGCGCCGAAGATGAACGCCAGGACGCCGCCCACCGTGAGCACGCCGTGTCCCGGCACCTTCACGTCGGCGATGAAGAGCAGGATGGCGAAGGCGATCAGCAACAGGCCGGCCACGTTGACCTGCAGGATCGCGAAGGAAGCCAGCCCCAGGATCAACGCGATGCCGCCCACCACGCCCGGCAGCACCGCGCCCGGGTTGTACAGCTCGACCAGGACGCCCAGGATGCCGATGTTCAGCAGGATGAAGCCGATGTTGGGATCGCTGAGCAGGGCGAGGAACCGCTCGGTGAGGTCCATGTGCAGGTCGACGACGCGGGCGCGCGCGGTGCGCAGTTGCCGCGGACCCAGGTCGGTCTCCACGGTGCGACCGTCCAGACGGCGCAGCAGATCGGTGAGGTCGTCGGCCACCAGGTCGACGACGCGCAGGCGCACGGCGTCCTCCTCGGTGATGGAGACCGCCTCACGGACCGCCCGCTCGGCCCAGTCGGCGTTGCGGCCGCGCCGCCGCGCCATCGCCCGGATGTTGGCGACCATGTCGTTGGTCACTTTCTCCATGGCGGTCTTGTCGGGCTCGCGGCCCTCGCCGCCACCAATGGCGACCGGCGACGCGGCCCCCAGGTGCGTGGCGGGCGCCATGGCGGCCACGTGCGCGGCGTAGGTGACGAACACGCCCGCCGAGGCCGCGCGCGCGCCGCGCGGCGCGATGTACACCACCACGGGGACCCTGGCGTTGAGAATGGCCCGGGTCATGTCGTCGGTGGATTTGAGCAGGCCGCCCGGGGTGTCGAGCATGACCACCAGGGCCTCGGCCTGCTGGGCCTCGGCCTCACGGATCGCGCGCAGGATGAACCGGGCGCTCGACGGCGCGATGACCCCGTCGATGGTGATGCGCACCACGACCGGAGCGTCCGGCGCGGCCGCCGGCTGGCCGGGTACGCCCCATGCCAGCGCGAGCAGCGCCACCAGCCACGGCACCAGGCGCCACCGGACGGGCGCGATCGGGCGAGGGCGCAGGACGTCCACCAGCTCAGCCCCGGCGGGCGGCGGCCACGAGCGCCGCGAAGAGGCGGCGCTGCACCGGGTGATGCGCCACCATGCGCTCGGGGTGCCACTGCACGCCGACCGCGAAGGGATGGTCCGTGCGTTCCACGGCTTCGATGGTGCCGTCGTCAGCGCGGGCGACGACGGCGAACCCCGGCGCCGGGGTGGCGATCGCCTGGTGGTGGAAGCTGTTGACGCCCAGCACCACCGCGGCCAGCACCTCGGCCAGACGGCTTCCGGGCTCGATAGTGATGCCGTGGGCCGGCTCCCAGTCCTGGTGGCGGCCGTCCTGGTCGTGGCGGCCGGGGTCGACGCCGGCCAGCGACAGGTCCTGCCAGAGCGTGCCGCCGGCGGCGACCGTCAGGACCTGGGCGCCGCGGCAGATCCCCAGCACCGGCAGGTCGCGGTCGAGGGCCGACCGGGCGAGCTCCAGTTCCAGCAGGTCGCGCGGCTCGTCCAGCGTCAAGGTGTGGGCAACCCCAGGATGGACCGTCTGGCCGTAGTGGCGCGGATGCACGTCGACGCCGCCGGAGAGCACCACGCCGTCGATCCGCGCCGGCAGCGGATCGCCGGGCGCCACGAGCACCGGGGCGCCGCCGGCGTCGCGTACCGCTGTGGCGTAGAAGTCGGCAGCACGCGCCGCCCGCGCGCGCGCCGCGGCGTCGGCAGGTGGCCGCCGGGTGGTGACCACGATGCGCGGACGGTCAGGGCTCATAGGTCACCTGCGGCCCGCCCCCACACGTCGGACAGGGCGCGGCCGGATCGGCGTCGCTGCCCAGCAGCAGCGCCTGCGCGTCGAGTCGGAGCGTGCGCAGCGGGAACTGCACCGGCCACTCCCGCTGGTGGAGGATGGGGTTCAGGCTGCGCTCCAGATCGCGGATCACCGCGGTCGGCAGCGGCAGCCCGTTGGCGTGCAGCGTCTCGAAGTAGAAATACACCTCGGTGGTGCCGGCCACGGCGAAGAACCCCTTCATGCGCAGCCGCGTCGGCTGGCCGCGGAACTGCACCGTGCCGGTCCCGTACAGGTAGCCGCCCTCGGCCCACAGCCGGATGTCGTCGACGCCGCCGCCAGCGTTGAAGTGATCCTGGAGGCTGCGCAGCAGCACGCGCACGCGCAGCGCGCTGCCGCGGTAGTCCAAGACCCGCAAGCGGCCCTCGCGCAGCGCTGCCGGGTCCAGGCTCGCGCCCACCAGGCGTACCATCACCTCGTCGACGCGGGGCCCCTGGTGCAGGTGCACGCCGCGGCCCAGCACGGTGATGCGGGCGTAGCCGCCCTCGTACAGGTCGGGAATCGCCTCGATGCGCAGCTCGTCAGCGCGCCGCAGGAAACTGCCGAAGGCGCGCACCAGCAACGCCTCGTCGGCGCCGGCCGGCATCGCCGTCGCCACCAGCAGCGCCACGCCCACCGCCAGCGCGCTGCCCAGCGCCCGGGGTGCCAGGCGACGCCCTGTGGCCACCAGGGGTGCGGCACGGCTCCCACATCGGTCGCCGGGAGCGGTCACGGTCATCCCTCGCGGAGGGCGGTCGCGTACGCGAAGAGCGCGGGCTGGCCGCCGGTGTGCCAGAAGACGACGTTCTGGTCCGGGCGGAACCGGCCGCGCCGCACCTGGTCGATCAACCCAGCCATCGCCTTGCCGGTGTAGACGGGGTCGAGCAGCAGGCCCTCCGTGCGGGCGACCAGGCGGATGGCATCCAGCCCCTCGGGAGTCGCGACGGCGTACCCTTCGCCGACGTACTCGTCCGTTACGACGATATCATCCGGGTGCGGCCGCCAGTCAATACCCAGCAACCCGCACAGGTCCTCGACCAGGCTGCGTACCCGCGCGGTCGCGACGTCGCGCGAGGGACCGGCGCTCACCCCGACGATCTCCATCCGCGTCTGCATCAACCGGCACGCCGTGTACAGGCCTGCCTGGGTGCCCCCGGTGCCGGTGGCGTGGACGATGGCGTCGGCGTGGATCCCGCGGGTGTTGAGCTGGTCGAGGAGCTCCAGGCCCGCGTTGGCGTACGCCGCGGCCCCCAGCGCCGCGCTCCCCCCAGGGGGAATCACGTACGGCGCGCGCCCGCGCCGCTGCAGGTCGCGGGCGATGTCTTCCACGACGCCCATCAGCACGTAGTCGTCGTCGATGTCCACGATGCGGATATCAGCGCCGAAGATGGTGTCCAGCAGCAAGTTGCCCTGCCGCTCCAGGGGCTCGTCGCCAGTGAGGACGAGGACCGCGTCGAGCCCCAGGCGCCGCGCGGCAGCGGCCGTCGCCCGGGCGTGGTTGGACTGGGCGGCACCCACCGTCACCACCACGTCGCAGCCCCGATCGACCGCCTCGCCCAGCAGGTACTCGAGCTTGCGGACCTTGTTGCCGCCGAACGCCAGGCCGGTCATGTCGTCGCGCTTCACCAGCAGGCGCGGACCGCCCAGGTAGGCCGACAGCGTGGGCATCTCCTCCAGCGGCGTGGGCAGGGTCGCCAGTCGCAGCCGTGGCAGGCGTCCTAGCTGCACCCGGTCTCCTCCTCGGCGGCGCGCAGCAGGGCGTGCGCCTGCGCCACCGTCACGGCCTGGAAGCGCACGCGGTCGCCAGGGGCGAGTTGCGCCAGCGCATCCACGTCGGCGCTGACCACCGCCGCGGCCTTCGTGTACCCGCCCGTGGTCGGCCCATCGGCGAAGATCACGACGGGCCCGCCATCGGCCGGCACCTGGATGGCCCCGGGCAGCAGGCCATCGGACGCGATGTCGGCACCCACTCGATGACGTACCGGCACGCCGCGCAGGCGCGCGCCGCTGCGGTCCCGCTGCACGGTCACCTCGTACGTCCCGCCCAGGAGCGCGGCCAGCCCCTCGGGCGTGAACGCGTCGGCCTGCGGCCCCAACACCACGCGCGCGGTCAGCGTGCGTCCCCGGGCGATAAGCGGTACGGGCCGGGCCCGCCGCGGGCCGGCGGGTCCTTCTCGCACACCCAGGAGGTCTCCTGCCCGGACCGGCCGACCGAGCGGGCCGCGCGGGCCGCCGCGCGTCCACGTTGCCCGGCTGCCCAGCACCTGGGGGCCGTCCAGGCCTCCTGCGACCGCCAGGTAGAGCCACTGGCCGCTGCGGGGGGCAGTCAGCGTGAACAGGTCGCCGGGCCGAACCCTGACCGGCTGCCCGTGGTCCAGGTCCGTGTGGTTGAGGCGCGCGCCCAGATCCGCACCCGCCACGGCGATGAGGGCGTCCGCCACCGCGCGCAGTTTCGGCCCCGGGAAGGTCATCTCCAGCGCCGCCTCACCCGGTGCGTTGCCCACGGCGAGGTTGGCCGCGGCATGCGCTCTGCGGTCCATCGGGCCGGAAACCGGCACCCCGTAGCGCCGCCACCCTGTGCGGCCGGCGTCCTGCAGCGTGGTCATCAAGCCGGGCTCCAGCACCTCGAACACGGGCCGCCGCGGCGCGAACGGCGGCGGCTCCTCTGCCGGGCCCATCTCGATGTCCGGGCAGGCCACGAACCGCACCCTGTCGCCAGGTGCCAGCAGAAACGGGGTCTTCCCCGACGGGTCGAACAGCCGCAGGGGGGTGCGTCCCAGGAGATGCCAGCCCCCAGCCGTGTCCTGCGGGTAGATGCCCGTGAACGCGTCGGCGATGGCGACGCTGCCCGTGGGGACGCGCGTCCGCGGGGTGGCGCGACGCGGGAGGCGCAGCGCCTCGGGCAGGAGGCCAAGGTAGGGGAACCCTGGCGCAAACCCCAGCATGTAGACGCGGTAGATCGTCCCGGTGTGCAGTGCGACCACGTCGGCCTGGGACAGGCCCAGCGCGGCAGCCACCGCTTCCAGGTCTGGCCCCCAGGCACCGCCATAGGCCACGGGGACCTCGAGGAGCTGGCCACCCTCGTCGGGTGCCGGGCGCACACCGCGGGCCACGGCTTCCACATACTCGGCCAGCCGGTCGAAGGTCGTGCGGAAGGGATCATAGACGAGCAGGAGCGACCGAAACGCCGGCACGGTCTCGCTGACGCCCGGCAGACGGGCCAGGAGTGGCTCGGCACCCCGCACCAGCGCGTTGACCTCCGGCGAGACCTCGGCCCCGAACTCGACGAGCAGGCCGCGGTCGCCCAGCGGCAGCAGGCGCGGCCAGCGCCCCACCGCGGCCGTCACTCGTCGGCGCGCGGGTACGAGCCGAGCACGCGCAGGAACGCCGTGACCCCAGCGAGCTCGGCGAGTGCCGCGCGCCCCTCGGGCGAGTCCTTGTGCGCCTCGAAGTCCACGTAGAACAGGTACTCCCAGGGCCGGTCGCGCCGCGGGCGCGACTCGAGCTTGGTGAGGTTGATGTTGCGCGTGGCGAACGTGCCCAGCGCGCGGTAGAGCGCGCCCGGCACGTTGGCCGTCGTGAACACCACCGACGTCTTGGCGCGGGCGGCCGGGGGAGCCGGCGTCAGCGCCAGGGCCAGGAACCGCGTGTAGTTCACCGGATTCGTCTCGATGTGCTCGGCCAGGATGCGCAGCCCGTAGAGCTCCGCGGCGCGACGGCTCGCGATGGCGGCCACGCCGCGTCGCCGCTCGGTGGCCACGAGCTTCGCGCTGCCGGCGGTGTCGTAGGTGGCCACGACCTCCCAGCCCATGCGGCTCAAGTACGCGTCGCACTGCGCCAGGGCCTGGGGGTGTGAGCAGACGGCGCGGATCGTCTCGAGCGTGTCCTCGGGGAGGGCCAGCAGGCAGTGCTCGATGCGCAGGTTGCGCTCGCCGACGATGTGCAGGCTGCGGCGTACCAGCAGGTCGTAGGTCTCGTTGATGCTGCCGGCCTGGGAGTTCTCCACGGGCACGATCCCCCGGTCGGCAGCCCCACCCTCGACGGCGTCGAAGACGTCGGCCAGGGAGCGACACGGCACGGGGGTGATGGTGCCGAACTGCTCCAGCGCCGCGACCTCGCTGTAGGCGCCTGGCTCGCCCTGAAACGCCACCCGCATCACCATGGTTCGCTCTGCACGACCTCCTCCACCTCGCCTCGCCGGACGGCGCCCAGCGCGTGTGGCAGGGCGGCAGCCACGTCACGGGCCAGCAGCCCGGCCGGCCCGCTGGCCCGCGCGGCCAGATCTCCTGCCAGCCCGTGGAGGTAGGCCCCCACCCACGCCGCGGTCAGCGGTGCCAGCCCCTGCCCGATCAGCGCGGCGATCGCCCCGGTTAAGACGTCGCCCATCCCTCCCGTGGCCATCCCCGGATTCCCCGTGGGCACCACGAACGCCTCGCCCTCGGGCGAGGCCACGATCGTGCGCGCCCCCTTCAACACGACCACCGCGCGGAACCGCGCAGCGGCCTCACGCGCCGCGGCCAGCCGGTCGCGCCGGATGGCCTCGGTCGTCGTACCGGTCAGCCGCGCCAGCTCGCCGGGGTGGGGCGTGAGCACGACCGGCACCCGGGTCACACGCAGCACGTCCGGCTCGTCGGCGAGGCAGTTGAGAGCGTCGGCGTCCAGCACGAGCGGCCGTCGGCTGTCTGCCACCAGCTGCCTCACGACCTGCCGGGGTCCTGGCATGCGCGACAACCCCGGGCCGGCCGCGACCACGTCGGCGTCGGCGGCGAGTGCCGCGATCTGCTCCCACGCCGACGGCGCCAGCGCCCCTTCCTCGTCGGCGAGGGGCACCGGCATGCCCTCGATCACGGCCGTGGCCACGATCGGGTAGATGCCCGCCGGGACCGCCAGTCGCACCAGGCCTGCGCCGGCCCGCAGCGCGCCAGCTGCCGCCAGCGACGGCGCGCCGGTGTACCCCACCGCGCCGGCCACGATCAGCACCCTGCCGAACTGCCCCTTGTGGGCCTGGGCGGGGCGAGGGGGGATCGCGGCGTCCACCATGGCGCGCGTCACGAGATGGGTGGTGATCTCCGGGCTCTCGAGCAGGCGGCGGGGATGCCCGACGCTGGCCACCCAGACGCGCCCCGCGTACTCGGCCCCGGGCAGGAGGACCAGCCCCAGCTTGGGCAAGCCCATCGTCACCGTGGCGCGGGCTCGGACCGCTGGCCCGTCGACCTGACCGGTGTCACCGTGCACCCCCGAGGGGATATCGATGGCCAGCACGGGCCGGCGTGAGGCGTTCATCGCCTCGATCGCCGCGGCGGCCAGGCCGACCGCGGGGCCCCGAAAGCCGGTGCCGAACAGACCGTCGATGATCAGGTCTGCCGCTGCCAGGACCGGGGCCAGACCGCGCGCGCCGGTGCTGTCGAGGTTGGCCACCTCGACGCCCGCATGACGCGCGGCTCGAAGGTTGACGGCTGCATCGCCGGTGACCTCGGCGTCCCGGGCCACCAGGAACACGCGGACCTGCCAGCCGAGCCCCGCGAGCACCCGTGCGGCCACCAGCCCGTCGCCGCCGTTGTTGCCCTTGCCGGCGATGACGACCACCGACGGCATGCCACCGCCGACGAGCCGGCACGCCGCGTCGGCCACCCGTCGGCCCGCCGCCTCCATGAGCAGGAGCGTGGGCACGCCGAACTCGTCGGCGGTACGACGGTCCAGGATCGCCATCTGCTGGCTGGTGGGTACACGCATCGTTCGTCGCGGAGCGTCCAATAGCCCTGGCTTCTGGCTGCATGCCGCCCTTTCCTCTCCATGATCCCCCAGCGCCCGTGCCCACACAATCCACAAGATGGGAACAATCGTTGGGGCTTGACGATCTCCGGAACCTCGTGATAGGTTCGCTGGCAGAGGGGCGCAAGCCTAACGGCGAAGTAGCCGAGTCAAACGCTGCGTACGTGGAGCCCGAGAGCCTGACGGTCTTCTTGGGGGGTAACTCCCGAGATCAGCTCGATGGCGGTACGGCCCGGCGGCGCAGCCGAAGACGGTGAAAAGTCGGAGAAAGCGAGCGCCCCTCTTCCTGTGCTTTGTGTTCGCGGTGTTCGCGCGCCCCGCTGGGATCCGCGCTTGGCGCGCGGGGTAGTGACCAACCACACTCCCTACGGGCTACGGGTCGCCACCTCCTCGAGGGGTTGTCGGCACAAGCGCATCTAGCGGGCGGCTCATGCAGTGCACGCCCCAGGCGGCACGTGACGTGCCAGCTGTGATCGCCACATCGCATGCCTCGCACGCCGTCTACCGTGGGCATGTCGCCGATCGCAAGCCACCCGGGCGCAGCGACCCCGGGCAGGTAGCGCCGGGCCCAGTGCTGCCGTGTTTACCCGGCGCCGACCGCCACGGCGTTGGCGATGGCGTGCTCGCGGGTGTGTGAGAGCGCCACGTGCACCTCGACGACCCCGCGGGCCGCGGCGATCCGTTGTGCCGCGCCATGCAGGCGCACCACAGGCCGCCCCTGCGGGTCGTGGGTGATCTCGATCTCGCGCCAGGTGAGCTCACGCCAGCCGCAGCCGAGGGCCTTCATCACGGCCTCCTTCGCCGCGAACCGGGCGGCCAGCCGGGGGCCCAGCACCGCGGGCGCGGCGGCCCGCTCCACCTCCCGCGCCGTGTAGATCCGGCGCACGAACCCATCGCCCCACCGCGCGATGGCCCGCTGGATGCGGGCCACCTCCACCACGTCGACTCCCACCCCGACGATCATCGCGGCAGCTCGGCTTCCTCTTCGAGCATGTGCGGGATGCCGTCGCGAATGGGATAGCGCCGGCCGCACTGCGTGCACACGATCCGATCGCCCTCGAGGACGACGGGAGCATGGTCCACCGGACAGGCCAGGATCTGCAGCAGGTCGGCGTCGATCGTCATGCTCCTCACCCCCTTCGAGGGCTTCGCGCCACAGGGCAGGAGCCCCTACCGACGGGCTGATGATCCCAGACGGCCTAGCGATGGCATGGCGCGCCTTGGGCCTGCTCGCGGTCCGCTGCCGCCGGCGATCGCCTACTCGACCGTCACGCTCTTGGCGAGGTTGCGCGGCTGGTCGATGTCGTGGCCGCGCAGCACCGCCACGTGGTAGGCGAACAGCTGCAGGGGGATAATGGCCAGCACCGGCGCCAGCAGGTCGTCCACGGGCGGAATGCGCAGGACCGTGTGCGCGTGCTTGGCGATCTCGCCGTCGTCGTCGTAGGCGACGGCGACGACCTCCGCGCCCCGTGCCCGGACTTCCTGGATGTTGCCCAGGGTCTTCTCGTAGATCGCCCGCTGGGTGACCAGGGCGAACACCGGCGTCTCCGGCGTCACCAGCGCCAGCGTGCCATGCTTCAACTCGCCGGCGGCCAGCGCCTCGCTGTGCAGGTAGGAGATCTCCTTGAGCTTGAGCGAACCCTCCATGGCCACGGCGTAGTCGAGACCGCGGCCGATGAAGAACGCATGCTCGACGTGGGCCAGCCGCGCCGCCAGCGCCGCCACGGCGTCGGCGCGCTGGAGCACTTCCTGGGCAAGCTGGGGCAGGCGGCGCAGGCCCGCCACGAGCCGCCGCGCCACGTCGCGGGCCAGCACACCGCGGCGCAGGCCGAGGTCGATCGCCAGCAGCTGCATCGCCACCAGCATGGTCACGTAGGCCTTGGTGGACGCCACGGCGATCTCGGGACCGGCGCGGACGTAGAGCACGTCGTCGGCCTCGCGGGCCAGCGTGCTGCCCACCACGTTGGTCACGGCCAGCAGCCGGGCGCCGCGGGCCCGAGCCTCCCGCGCGGCCGCCAGCGTATCGGCCGTCTCGCCCGACTGGCTGATGGCGACCGCCAGCGTCGTCCCCTGGATGAGCGGGTCGCGGTAGCGGAGCTCCGACGCCAGGTCGGGCTCCACCCGAATGCGCGCCAGCTGCTCGATGAGCCGCCGGCCCACCAGCCCGGCGTGGTACGCGGTGCCGCAGGCGGTGAGCCAGATCCCCTCGAGCCGCTCGACGAAACCGTCGGGGAAGACCACGCCGTCCAGCTCGATCCGGTCGTCCAGGTCCAGGCGGCCCATCATCGTGTCCTGCAACGCCCGGGGTTGCTCGTAGATCTCCTTGAGCATGAAGTGGGGGTACCCGCCCTTCTCGGCCATCTCCGCGTCCCACGTGACGTGCTGGGGACGGCGGTCGACCGGCCGGCCCTCTAGGTCCAGCAGGCGCACGCGATGCGGCTCGATGACGGCCATCTCGCCGTCGCTGACCACCAGGACGTCGCGCGTGTAGGGGAGCAGCGCGGGGATGTCGGACGCCAGCCACATCTCGCCCTGGCCGATGCCCACGATGAGCGGGCTGATCATGCGCACGGCGACGATCCGGTCGGGCTCGTCGGCCAGCATCACCACGATGGCGTAGGCCCCACGTGCCCGGCGTACCGCCTGACGCACGGCCAGCTCGAACCGTCCGGGGGTGCCGGGCGGCAGCGCGGCGTAGGCGGCCTCGATCAGGTGCGCCAGCACCTCGGTGTCGGTGTCGGAGGCGAACCGGTGCCCCTGCGCCTGGAGCGCCTCGCGCAGCGACAGGTAGTTCTCGATGATCCCGTTGTGGATGACCACGCAGCGGCCCGTGCAGTCGCTGTGCGGGTGGGCGTTGGCGTCGGTGGGTTGCCCGTGGGTGGCCCACCGGGTGTGCCCGATCCCCACCGAGCCGCCCAGGGGAGCGACGCTGACCACCTGTTCGAGCCGCTGCAGCTTGCCCGCCGCCTTGCGGATCGCGATGTGTCCGTTCTCCAGCACGGCCACGCCTGCGGAGTCGTAGCCCCGGTACTCCAACCGGCGCAGACCGTCCAGCAGGATCGGCAGCGCCGGACGTGTGCCCACGTACCCCATGATGCCGCACATGTGTGCACCCTCCAGCGGTGAACCTGGGGTGCCCGGTCTGGCCGGCAACCGGCGACACTTCCCGGTAGTCCCATGGGACCGGGCAGCGAAGACGTGCCTGGCGTGTCCTGGTCCGCCCTTTGGGCCGGAGTCGCCTCCGGGGTTTGTAGGCGGCCTTGCCTCAGGCGCGAGGCGATGCGCTGAGGTGGTGCAGGCCCGGACCGGGCCTAGGGTCACCCGCCGAACGCTCCGAGTTCCCCTCCCTCGTCAACCCGACGGACGTCGGGTTCAGGCGCTTGCGGCACGCGACGAGACTCGCTCACCTCCTCCCCTTCTGCGTTTCTCCCGCGGGGTGCCGCACCCCGTGCGGCACGCTGGGTCAGCCGTCGCATTCGCGGTGACGCTCCGGGGCTCCTGCCCGCGTCCGGAACAGCGGCCGGCGCGCGGCGGGCCACACCGTCCCACGCACGGGAGGGGCCTACCGGCGCCGCCACCGCTCACGTACGGCCAGCCAGAACAGCGGCGGGATGGTGCGCACGACCTGCCAGCGCCGCGGCTCGCGCAGGGCCCGGTACAGCCACTCCAGCCCCAGGCGCTGCATCCAGCGCGGGGCACGGGGCAGGCGTCCCGCGATCACGTCCAGCGCGCCGCCGACGCCCATGGAGACGGGCACGCCCAGCACGTGGTGCCAGCGGCCGATCCACGCTTCCTGCCTGGGCACGCCCATGGCCACCAGCAACACGTCCGGCGCCGCCCCGCGGATCGCCTCCACCACGGCGGGTTCTTCCGCCGGCGTGAAGAACCCGTGCCAGACGCCGGCGATCGCGAGCCCGGGAAAGCGGGCGCGCAGGGCCGCCGCCGCCTCAGCCGCCACGCCCGGTGCGGCCCCCAGCAGGAAGACCCGCCACCCGGTCTGCGCGGCGCGCTCGCACAGCGCCAGCGCCAGGTCGATCCCGGCCACCCGCTGCGCGAGCCGCGCGCCGAGGATGCGCGCGGCCAGCAGCACGCCCACCCCGTCGGCGGTGACGAGGCCTGCGCCGTTGACGAGCGCCCGCAGCGCCGCGTCCCGGGCCGCCTGGACGAGCATGGCGCCATTCAGCGTCACCACGTAGACGGGCTGCCGGCGGGCGATGGCGGCGTCGATCCAGGCCAGCGCTTCGGCGAGCGTCACCGCGTGCACGCCGGTGCCCAGCAGCACGTGCCGCGGCGGCGCAGGCGCGCTCTGGACGACCGCGGTCACGGCGTCCCTCCCGCAGCGCGCGCCACCGCTTCGGCGACCTCGGCGGCGAGCGCCTCTGCCAGATCCTGTCGGGTGGCCTCCACCATGATGCGGATCACCGGCTCGGTCCCCGACGGCCGCACGAGGATGCGGCCGCCGTCGCGCAACCGCCCCTGCGCGGCCCGGATCGCCGCCGCCACCTCCGGGGCCTCCAGCACGCCGTCGCGCCGGCGCACGCGCACGTTGACCAGGACCTGCGGGTACCGCGGAATCGCCGCCCGCAGCTCCGACAGCCGCCGGCCGGTGCGCAGCATCACGTTGACGACCTCCAGCGCGGTCACGAGCCCGTCGCCGGTCGTGGCGCGGTCCAGGAACACCAGGTGGCCGCTCTGCTCGCCGCCCAGCACGGCGCCGACCTCGCGCATGCGTTCGAGGACGTAGCGGTCGCCCACGCGCGTGCGCTCGAGCCGCACCCCCGCTGCGCGGAGGGCGTCCTCCAGCCCGGCGTTGCTCATCACCGTGGCGACGACCACGGCACCCGGCAGCAAGCCGCGCGTGCAGCGGTCCAGCGCGCAGATCCCCATGAGGGCGTCGCCGTCCACCACCTCCCCGCGCTCGTCCACGGCCAGGACGCGGTCGGCGTCGCCGTCGTGTGCGAAGCCCACGTCGGCACCGTGCGCGCGCACGGCGGCCTGGAGCGGCGCCAGGTGGGTCGAGCCGCACCCCACGTTGATGCGCGCCCCGTCGGGCACGGCGTGGAGCGCGATGACGGTGGCGCCCAGCGCCTGCCACAGCTGGGGTGCTACGCGCACGGCGGCCCCATAGGCGCAGTCGACGACCACGCGCACGCCGTCGAGCCGGCCACCCGCCAGGCCCAGCAGGTAGCCCAGGTAGCGATCCTCCGCGTCCGGCAACGGCACCACCGTCCCCAGCCCCGTGCCCGTGGGCCGCGGCAGGTCGTCCCGCGCGAGCCACGCCTCGATGCGTTCCTCCACCGCGTCGGGCAGCTTGAAGCCGTCGGCGCCGAACAGCTTGATGCCGTTGTCCTCCACGGGGTTGTGAGATGCCGAGACGACCACGCCGCTGCGCTGCTGGGCGCGAGCCAGGTACGCCACCGCCGGGGTGGGCAGGATCCCCGCCAGCGCCGCAGACACGCCGACCGAACACAGGCCCGCGGCCAGCGCAGCCTCCAGCATCGGCCCGGAGACCCTGGTGTCGCGGCCGATGACCACGGGCACCTGGCCGCCGAGCACCGCGCCGGCCGCCCGCCCCACACGAAAGGCCAGTTCCGGCGTCAGGTCGGCGTTGGCCACGCCACGGATCCCGTCGGTGCCGAACAGCCGCGCCATGGGTCAGGGCCGCGTCAGCGTGACCTGGACGGCCGGCGGCGTGACCCGCACCATGGTCACACCGTCGGGGATCTGCACCCGCAGCGCCACCTGGTGCACGCCGGGCCCGAGCGCACCCACCTCGGCGATGGCCCGGACGTCGGCCACCCGCAGCACCAGCAACGGCTCCGGCCCACGGATCTCGACGTCGACCCGGGCCGGCGTCACGGCCGCCGTCCACCCGGGAGCCAGCCCCGAGACCACCACGTCGACGTTGCGCACCAGCACGACCCGCAGCGGCGCCTGCGCCGCCGGCCCCAGGGTCGTGCTCACGTAGTACCACATGGTCACGGCGATGACCAGCGACAGGGCCAGCAGCCGCATGCGCTCCGAGAGGACGGCTGCCCGCCAGTGCCTCATGCCGAGCGGGAGGCGCGTCGCCACGGCCACAGGGCCGGCGCGCGGGGGGCGGGCTGGGCCAGCAACCCCAGCAGCGCCACCTTCAGTTCCTCCTCGGAGAGCCCACGCGTGAGCTGGCCGTCCTGCGCCAGGGAGATCACGCCGGTCTCCTCCGACACCACCACCGCCACGGCGTCGGTGGCCTCGCTGATGCCGAGCGCGGCGCGGTGGCGGGTGCCCAGTGTCCGGCTCAGGTGGGGGTTCTCCGAGAGGGGGAGCAGGCAGCCTGCCGCGACCAGCCGGTTGCCGCGGATGACGGCGGCGCCGTCGTGCAGAGGAGTGTTGGGGAAGAAGAGCGTGATGAGGAGCTGCACCGAGACCTGCGCGTCGAGCTTGATGCCCGACTCGACCACGTCGTTGAGGCCGGTGCGGCGCTCCAGCACCATGAGGGCGCCGGTGCGCCGCCCCGACAGCACCCGGCACGCCCGCGCCACGTCGTTGACCAAGCGGATCGTCTCCTCGCGCCCCAGCTCGCCGCCAAAGCGCGCGGCGAACACCCCCCCGCGCCCGAGCTGCTCCAGCATGCGCCGCAGCTCGGGCTGGAAGATCACCAGCATCGCGATGGGGATCACCACCCCCAGGTACGAGAGGATCCACTGCAGGGTGGTCAACTGCAGCACCCGGCTGGCGACGTAGGCGGCGAAGAGCACGGCCATGCCCATCGCCAGCTGCACCGCGCGGGTCCCGCGGATCAGCCAGAGCACCTGGTAGACGAGCAGCGTGACGATGGCGATGTCGAGCAGGTCGCGCGCGTGCACCTGGGGCATCGTCGGCTCACGCCAGCAGCAGGGCCAGCAGCGCCTTCTGCGCGTGCAGGCGGTTCTCAGCCTGATCGTAGACGATGGACTGCGGGCCGTCGAGCACGTCGTCGGTGATCTCCTCGCCCCGGTGGGCCGGCAGGCAGTGCATCACCACGGCCGTCGGCTTCGCCCCGCGGAGCAACGCCGCGTTGACCTGGTAGGCGCGGAAGACCCGCGCCCGTGCGTCCCGTTCGACCTCCTGGCCCATGCTCGTCCACACGTCGGTGTAGACGACGTCGGCGTCGGCGACCGCTGCGGCGGGATCGGTCAGCAGCTCGATGGTGGCCCCCGTGGCCCCGGCGATGGCGCGCGCCCGCTGCACGACCGCTTCGGCCGGCGCGTACCCGCGCGGGGTGGCCACACGCACCGTCATCCCCAGCTTGGCCGCGCCCAGCAGCAGCGAGTGGCACACGTTGTTCCCGTCGCCGATCCAGGCCACGCGCACGCCCTCCCATCGCCCGAAGCGCTCCCCGATGGTGAGCAGGTCGCCCAGCGCCTGGCAGGGGTGCTCGTGGTCGGACAGGCCGTTGATGACCGGACACCGGGCGCTCGCGGCCAGCTCCACCACGGTGGCGTGGGCGAAGGTGCGGGCCATGATCGCGTCGGCGAACCGCTCGAGGTTGCGGGCCGCGTCGGCCACCGACTCGCGCACGCCCAGCTGGATGTCCTGCGGGCCCAGGTAGATGGCGGTCCCGCCCAGCTGGAACATCCCGGCCTCGAAGCTGACGCGCGTGCGTAGCGACGGTTTCTCGAACACCATGGCCAGGGTCTTGCCCGCCAGCAGGGGCGGGCGGTCGCCGGCCTGGAAGCGCGCCTTGAGGTCTGCGCCAAACCGGAGCACGGCGCGCAGCTCGCTGGGGCTGAGGTCGTCGACCGAGAGGTAGTCGCGGCCGCGCAGGGTCATGGGAGCGTACACGCCAACGAGCGCATCATGCCAGCATGATACTATACCGGCCGTGTCGCCCGCAGCCGGGCATGCCACGGCCCAACCGGCGGCCGCGTCAGGGCACCAGCCGGCGGGCGCCCAGGAAGCGCGCGGCGTAGTAGGGATCGGCCAGCGGGCTGGAGACCACGCGGCCGGCAGACGATGACACGTGCACGAACTGTCCGTCGCCGACGTAGACGCCCACGTGCGAGGCGCCCGGCGCATAGGTCGTGAAGAAGACCAGGTCGCCCGGCTGCAGGGCGGCGGGGTCGACGGGCGCGCCTACGGCGAACAGCGCGAACGACGTGCGGGGCAAGCCGGGCCACACCGGCGCGTACAGGAGCCATACGAGCCCGGAGCAGTCGACACCCTGTGCCGAGCTCCCACCCCACGTGTACGGCACGCCGACGAGCCGACGGGCGGCCGCCGCGATCTGGCGAGCATGGACGGGCACCGCACGGTCCTGCGGCGTGGGCGCCCCGGGCGGCGGTTGCCACACGCCGTCGCCTGGTGCGGGAAGGGAGGATGGCGGACCCAGCAAGATCTCCACCGGCACTGCAGGCGCCGACACCTGCAGCGCCTGCGCCGGGGCCCTGGACACCGCTGGGGGCGAGGGCGCTGCCCCGGCCGGGATTACCGTATCGCCCCTCCGCGGCGACCGGGTGTGCGTGCGGCCCCCGCTGGGCACGATGCCCCCCGCCGGGGGAATCCGCAGGCGCTGGCCTGCCCGTATCCTGGTGGGATCGGCCAGACCATTGACAGCGGCCAGCGCATCGATCGTGACGCCGTAGCGGCGTGCGATGCGGTAGACGGTCTCGCCGGGCTGTACCACGTGCACCCGAGGCGCCCTGTCGCCAGGCGCCGCCAGCGCCGGGGCCACCGCACCAACCATTGTGACGGCCAGGACGGTCGCTCCAGCTGCGAGCATCGCGAACCGACACCCCCGACGCCATCCACCCGCGGGGTCCCCGGCCGATTTCGAAGGGGCGCACATGCAACCTGCGGCTGCGCGTCGTGCGGCCGCCTCGACGGAGCGGGCCGACCAGGGAACGGGGTAACGGTCAGGCGTGGGCGTACGCGACCTCCGGTACTCTGCAGTGTCATGAGAACTGTACCCCCGTCGTGCCGCCTTCAGACTCCCTACGCCCAGCCGGCGGGTGCCTGCACGTCGTCGGACGAACAGGGAAATCCCCGGCGACAGGACAACTCATGTGCCGAGGGGGTGATCTATGCCTGAGCGCGCCGGTCCGCGCGGCATGACGCTGCTAGAGGTGCTCATCGCCGTCATGCTCCTTGGGGCGACCGCGGTACTGGTGTTCTCCGCGTTCGCTGTCGCGCTGCGCGCGGCCGCCCTGGCATCGGGTCTGCACACCGCCACGAGCCTGGCCGAAGAAGCACTGGCCACGCTGGCGGCGGCACCCTGTGGGTCGTCGTTCCACGCGCAGGTGCCGTCTGACGTGGAACTGCATGGCCTGCGGTTCCACCGCCGGACGACCGTGCAGCGCGTAGGCTCTCGCCTCTGGGAACTGACGGTACACGTCACCTGGACCCAGGCCCGCCGGCCACGGACCGTGACGTTGACCACGCTCCGCCACGTCTCGGCGGCCTGCGACTTCGTCGGGCAGTGACGCCGTCGTCCCTCGGCCGGACGCGATCCGCGAGCGGTGCGACGCCGACCCGGGCGGCGGGTGGGAGGGCATGGGGTGCCGGCGTTCGCGGCCTGACCCTGCTCGAGATCGTCATCGCCGTGGCGCTCGGCGCGGTGGTGGTCGGGCTGGTCGGGTCACTGCTGGTGGCCGGCCTCAACATCTGGCGCCGCGGTCGCGACCTCCAGGAAGCCCAGGCGCATGCTGCCGTCCTCGTCGACGCGGTGGCGCGGGACGTGCGCAACGCCAGTCAGACCCCGGGCGTGATCGTACAGCCGCGGGTGCCCGTCGACGACGGTGAGCCGGTCCTGGCGGTCATGCCGGCCGCCGGACCGGAGGCGAGCGGCGAATGGATCGTCTACGTGTTCCGCCGCGGTCGCGGCGAGGTGCTACGGCAGCGCTACACGGCCGACGCCCAGGGACGCATGGTCCAGCAGGGTAGTCGCATGGTGGCCACCGGCGTCGTCGGCTTCACCGTGGAGCCTGCCGATGGCGGCGTCACGGTCGAGGTCGAGGTCCGCCGCGGCCGCGTCCGGGGTCAGGCGCGCACGACCGCGGCGCCGCGCAACCCGTGACCCGCGGCGCCGGTCCCGCAGCCCCTTCCCTGTCCGGAGACTGCGCCGGGCGTGCCCGCGCTGTCGGGCCCCGGGCCTGTACGCTGCGTCGCCGCTCGCCCGTGCGGTGGTGGTCATCGGGTGCGGCTGCCCGTGCTTTGCGGCCCGGAGGGACTCTCGCCGGCGCGGTCGTGGTCATCAGGACGCCTGCGGCCCGTCGTGCTCGTCCAGACGGACCATCGTCACGCCGTCGCTCGCCGCCGCGAGCACGAAGATGGAGGCGTTGGGGACGCCGACGGTCGGGTAGTCGTCCAACGGCAGCCCGCGAGCCCACAGGTACAGGCACCGGACGAGGGCGACGTGGGTCACCGCAGCCACCGGGCGTCCCGCGGCCTGGCGCATGATGCGCTGCACCGCGTGCCGCGCACGCGTCTGGACGTCGACCAGCGACTCACGCCCCGGTAGGCGCAGGAGGCTTGGACGAGTCCGCCAGAGCTGGAACTCCACCGGGTACCGGGCCGCCACCTCGTCCTCGAGGAGCCCCTCCCACGGCCCCATGGCCATCTCCGCCAGCCCGTCCTCGATCCGCACCGGGACCCCGAGCGCCCGGGCGACGATCTCGGCGGTCTGCCGCGCCCGCACGATCGGGCTCGTGTAGACGGCCGCAATCCCCAGGGCCCGCAGCCGCTCGCCTGCCTGCGCCGCCTGCGCTTCGCCCTGCAGGGTGAGCGTCTCGTCGCTGCGTCCCGCGTACCGGCCGACGAGGTTGGACGCCGTCTCGCCATGCCGGAGCACGTAGAGCGCAGGGCGCGGGCCCGCCGGGGTACGGTTCATGGCGACCCCCGGCGCGCGCGCCGCACGACGCCCAGCGCGCGCAGACGTTGCTCGGCCTCGTCGAGGACGCGGTCGAAGCCCTGCTGGGACCGCACCCAGTGCACGTAGTCGGCCACGCTCTTCTCCGGCGGATGCCGGGGCGTCCATCCCAGCGCCCGAAGCCGCGTGATGTCCGACACGATGTGCCTGGTGTCGCCGAACCGGTAGTCCCCGGCCAGCTCGGGGGCCAGGTCGCTGCCCACCACCGTCCGCACGATCTCCGCGAACTCCAGGGCCGTGTACGGTCGGCTCCCGCCCACGTTGAACACCCCGTCGACGACGTTGGGATGCGTGAGGAGCAACATGGTGGCCGTCACCGCGTCTTCGATGTTGACGAAGTCTCGCAGCTGCTGGCCGTCCTCGTAGACCCTGGGCGCACGGCCGAGCAGGTAGCTCAGGCTGAAGATGCGACACGCGCCAGAGTAGGCGTTGTGGAACGACTGACGCGGCCCCTGCACGATGGAGTAGCGCGCCACGACGGTCGGGATGCGGTAGCGCTGCCCCAGGCTCCGGGCGATGAGTTCCTGCGTGTACTTGGAGATCGCATACTGATTCTGCGGGTTGACCCGCTGCTGCTCGTCGCTCGGGACCGGAACCAGTACCTCGCCGCACTCGGGACACTGGTGGTCCCACCGGCCTGCGGCCAGCTGCTCGTCGGTACGGATGTCGGGATAGTAGTCACGCCCCGCCGCTGCGCCGGGACAGGACGGGTTCTGGCACCGGTGCCGTCCTTCCCCGTAGACCGCCTGGGACGAGGCCACGACCACGCGCTGCACGTCCAGGCGCTGCTCCACCACCACCTCGTACAGCAACGCGGTCCCCACGCTGTTGACGTGGAAAAACGTGCTGAAGTCCGGAAGGTAGTCCTGGTAGGCGGCCATGTGGACGACCGCGTCGACGCCGGGAAGCGCGCGTGCCCACGCACGCTTGTCGCGGACGTCTCCCTCGACGACCTCCGCGTCACGGGGAAGGTACGATGGACGCCCGCTGGCATGCACGGGCGCAGCGAAGCTGTCGAGGATCCGGACCTCGTGCCCCGCCGCGAGAAGAGCATCCACGGTGTGGGAGCCGAGGAACCCCGCCCCTCCCGTCACCAGGACCCTCAACACCTCACCTCCTCGGCCCGGTCGGCCGGCGTACCAGGGTGAGGGACGTTGGGGGAGCCGTCAGCGCTTGCTGTACTGGAAGGCCTTGCGGGCGCGCTTGTGACCGTACTTCTTGCGTTCCTTGATGCGCGCATCGCGGGTCAGCAGGCCCGCCTGGCGCAGCGCCGCGCGCAGGCCCACGTCCATGCGCACGAGCGCCCGTGCGATGCCGTGGCGGACAGCCCCCGCCTGCCCCGAGATGCCGCCGCCGGTCACGGTGGCGTGGACGTCGACGCGTCCCTCGACGTTGGCCACCACCAGTGGCTCGCGCACCATGACCTGCAGCGGGATGGTGGGAAAGTACTGCTCCATGGGCCGGCCGTTGACGAGGATCTGCCCCGTGCCGGGAAGCAGCCACACCCGCGCCACCGCTTCCTTCCGGGCCCCTGAGGTGAGCGCCAGCACCTGCGTCGTCACGACCCCTCCTCCGTCCTCTCCCCGCCCTGCATGGGCCGCCGCACCGCCCCGGCGTTGCGCGGCAGGTTACCCGCGGGACAGCGGCACGGGCCGCTGGGCCGCGTGCGGGTGGTCCGGCCCGCGGTACACTTTCAGATGCCGGAGCAGCCTGCTGGCGAGCCGGTTCTTGGGCAGCATCCCCTTGACGGCCTCGACGATGATCCGCTCGGGCGCCTTCTGCAGCAGCACCTCGTAGGGGACCTCCTTGAGCCCGCCGGGATACCCGGAGTGGCGGTACAGCCGCTTCTGCTGCAGCTTGCGGCCCGTCAGGCGCACCTTTGCGGCGTTGACCACCACCACGAAGTCCCCGCCGTCCTGGTGCGGGCTGAACGTGGGCTTGTGCTTGCCGCGCAGCAGCGTGGCCACCCGGGCAGCCAGCCGCCCCAGCACCTGGCCGTCGGCATCGACGAGATACCAGGTGCGCTCCAGTTCCGCTTCGCGTGCCACGAAGGTCTTCATCGTCTGCATCAGGGACGCGGGGACCGCACAGGCCACCTGCGGACCAGGCGTAGTCTATCGGGCGCATCCTGGGGATGTCAAGGCGAAGAGTGCTGGGCGACAGTGACGACCGCCCGGGCGGACGAGGGAATCCCTCGCAAGCTGGTCGTCGACCACACCCTCAAGGAGGCGCATCTTGTTGCGCCATGACCGTACCCGCAAAGTACGCCACCGTGCGGACGATACCCTCTGCGAACCGGATGCGCGGCTCGTAGCCCAGCCGCGCCCGGGCCCGGGTGATGTCGGCCAGCGTGTGGCGCACGTCACCGGGCCGGGGCGGGGTGTGGACGCGCGCCACCTCGCGCCCCACCGCCCGTTCGATGGCGGCGGCCACGTCCAGCAGCGTCAGCCGTTCGCCACAGCCGACGTTGAACACCTCGCCCCGCAGGTCGGGAGCGTCGGCGGCGCGCAGGTTGGCGTCCACCACGTTGTCCACGTAGGTGAAGTCGCGCGACTGCAACCCGTCGCCGTGCACTTCGAGGGGCTCGCCCCGCAGCGTCCACGTGATGAACCGGGGGATGACCGCGGCGTACTGCGAGCGGGGGTCCTGCAGGGGACCGAAGACGTTGAAGTAGCGCAGCGACACCGTCGAGAGCCCGTAGACCCGGGCGAACGCCCGGCAGTAGGCCTCGCCGGCCAGCTTCGAGGCCGCGTAGGGCGAGACCGGCGCCGGGGACTGGTCCTCGCGCTTGGGCAGCGTCGGGTCGTCGCCGTAGACCGACGACGACGAGGCGTAGACGACCCGCCGCACGCCGGCCTGGGCGGCCGCCAGCAGCACGTGCAGGGTGCCCGTGGCGTTGTGCGCGTGGGCGCCCTGCGGATCGTCGACCGACCGGGGCACCGAGCGCATCGCCGCCTGGTGGAAGACCACCTCCACGCCGGCGCACGCCTGCCGGCAGACCTCCAGGTCGCGCACGTCGCCGTGGAGGATCTCCACCGGGCCCACGCGCACGCGGTCGCCCGGCGCCGGCTGGGGCACGGGCTGGCCCAGGACGTGCGCCAGGTTGGCGGGCGTCCCCGTCGAGAAGTTGTCCAGGACCCGGACCGGCTGGCCACGCTCCACCAGGGCGCGCACGAGGTGCGCCCCGATGAAGCCCGCGCCGCCGGTCACGAGGTAGCGCGGCACCGGCGTCTCCTTTGCGCGTACTGGGGTGCGCGTCAGTCTAGGCTGCTCTCCACTGAGAATACTGCCCACTGGAGTGGGAATTATCCCTGATCCCTTTGATCCCTTGATCCCTTGATGTTCCCGACCCCGCATGACCCCGCCGGCGCGCGGGAGGCGCACCGACGGAGACTGGTGCGCCTCGATCTCGGCGGGGTGCTTCCCCGGGTCACCGGCGCAGCGCCGGCAGCAATAGACACGTTTCAGGCCATGCGGTTCTGCACTCGGTCGCCCTATCCTCGGGCGCACCAGCCAACGATGAGGGCTACCCCAGCTCGATCGCCGACGAATCGCCCAGGTTGATCCGCGCCGCCCGACCGACGACCGAGGCGTTCTCCCCGATGATCGACCGCTCCAGGAGCACGCCGTCGAGGGAGGCGGCGGCGTTCACGATGCTGTCGCGGACGACCGAGTGGACAACCCGGGCGCCCTCGGCGATGGACGTGAAGGGACCGATGACCGAGCCCTCGATCTGCGCAGTGGGATCCACGTAGGAGGGCGGGATGACCACCGACCCTGCCGGCACGGGCGAGGCGATGCCTTCCGCGGCCAGCAGTTCACGGTTGGCGACCAGCACGGCCTCCGGTGTTCCGCAGTCGTACCAGCCGGAGATGGGGAACGTGCGCATCACCTCGCCCGCGTCGACCATCATCTGCAGGGCGTCCGCCAGCCAGTACTCGCCGTTGACCATGCGACCTTCCCCCACGAGGCGCTCCAGGCACTCGGCCAGCAACCGCGGGTGGCGGATGAGGTAGACCCCAACGATGGCCAGGTGGCTGGTGGGGTGCTCGGGCTTCTCCACCAGCCGGCGCACGCGGCCGTCGGTCACCTCGACGACGCCGAACCGGCGGGGGTCCAGCACCTCCTGCACGCCGATGGCCGACTCCGCCAGGGCCAGGACCTGGGGCAGGTCGGTCTTGAGCACCGTGTCGCCCATGACGATCAACACGCCGTCGCCGTCGAGGTGCTCGCGCGCCACGTAGATGGCGTGGCCATTGCCCAGCGGTTCCTTCTGCTCCACGAAGTGGACGCGGAGCCGGTAGCGGCTGCGCACGAACTCGGCGATCTTCTCGCCCAGGTGCCCGACGACCAGCACGACCTCGTCGATCCCCGCGGCCACCAGCTCGTCGAGGATGTGCCCGAGGATCGGCCGGCCCGCCACGTGCATGAGGGCCTTGGGCTGCGTGTGGGTGTGCGGGCGCAGGCGGCGCCCGACGCCGGCGACGGGGATGATGGCTTTCATGGCTACTCGTCTCTTCTGCCCGAATGCCCGGGATCCTGTCGACGACGGTCGGCCGATGCCTTCAACGTGTCGCGATCGGGTCGGCGCCAGAGATAGCGATGCTTTGTGAAGTAGTACGCCAACGCCACGGCATGCCGGCCGGTCAGCCAGCCAGGACGGCGCCGTGTGACGCGTTGCTCGTGGTGCACGACAGTTGCCTGCGGCACGTACCACACTTCCCAACCCGCTTGCCAGACGCGCAAGCAGAAATCCACGTCCTCTGGCCCGTAGAAGATTCGCTCGTCCAGGCCGCCGGCTCGGCGAAATACAGCGGGCCGAATCAACTGGCAGGCTCCGACCACATAGTCCACCGGCATGGAAGTGGAGCGATCGACGTCCAGCATCTCCTCGTGCACTACCCAGGGCAGTCGGCGCTGCAAGCGCAATGGCAACTGCCTCCCGAGTTTGCCGGGCAACGTGGGAAACCGCCGGCAGCTACACTGGACGGTGCCGTCGGGCGACACCAGTCTCGGGCCGGCGAGGCCAACCGAGGGGTGTGCCTCCATGAAGGCGACAAGAGCGGACAGACTCCCCGGCATCACCTCGGCGTCACTGTCTAGGAAGAGCACATAGCGGCCGCGTGCCATCGCAAACCCCTGGTTACGAGCGCGCGCCACGCCCTTGTTCCAGGGGTTACGGACGACGAGGGCATCAGGCAGAGTCGCCGCGGCCACCGTCAACGATCCATCCGTTGACCCGTTGTCAACTACGACAACCTCAATCGCCAGTGATGCGGCCTCGCGCCTTAGGGCTGACAAGGCCGACGCTAGAAACCCAGCAGAGTTCCATGTAACCATCACGACGGAGAGAGTTGGCATCGGCACGGTCATCGGATTCCCCGCGACGATCGTGCCGTGGCCCACACCCTGCTGTAAAATTCTTCGTAGCGGTCGATGATTCGCTCCCACTCGAACATGTGCCGATGGGCCTGCCGCCCCTCCTCGCCCAGGCGACGCCGCCGATCGTGGTCCTCCAGGAGGTCGCGAAGGATTCTCGCCATCTCCTCCGCCGTGTTCACGACGAGGCCTCCTGCTAATTCCGTAGCGTTGCCAACGTTGTAGGAAACAAACGGTACGCCAGCCGCCATCGCTTCCACCAAGGTCAGAGGGGCAACCTCAAACCTCGACGTCAGCAGCACGACGTCCGCCTCCCGGTATGCGGCTACCACCTCACGACGACACAGACCGCTCAGCAAACGCACGCGCCCGTCACGCGCTGCAGCTCGCTGGCAGGTCTCCCAGCACGACCGACCGCCCCGAGGCGGCCCGCCGATGATCACGAGCGTCGCGTCCACGGCTCGCAGGGACGAAAACATCCTCAGGAGAGCGTCATGCCCCTTGACTTGATAATGATTTCCTACGTGTAGCAGCATATATTGTGTCGTAATGTTATGACAGCGGCGGAACCCTGCAGGTGCGCTCTCGAACTCTGCGCTGTCGGCGCCGTTGGGTATCACCGCCTGCATAACAGGGCCCCATCGACGACAGAACCGTGTGTCTGCTGTGCTCGTGCTGTGACATATCACCGCATCGTAGTCGCACAGCTGTCGGGCCAACATGCGGTAGTACGACCAGTATACGATGCGCCGGGGACCGTGCAGTCCGGAAAACCCGCACGGTGCCAGCACGCGCGCCGCCCGCAGGTCCCGCAATAGCGGTAGTGCGGCATCTGTAGGCCAGACCTGTGCCGCGTAGTTCAGCACAACGTCAAATGACTGGCGTCGCAACCACTCCTGGTACTCAGCTACCTGACCTCGCAGGCCGCGGGCAAGGTTCCCAGCAACCCGAAACGAGACCACCTCAACGCCATTGAGTCGACCCAACGACCGATCGGGATCCTCGCCGGTGGCGACCACTACCTCATGACCCCGGGCAGCCAATCCCTCGGAGATGCGCTGCACCACTCGCTCGGCACCGCCGACTCGCGGATGGTAGAATTCAACCGTATGGAGAATCCTCATGCTACCGCCCCTCGACATGCCGCCACGCTATCGGCCCCCGGGGCGGAGAAGCAGCCGCCGCACCGACCCGGACTGCGCAGTGCGGCTCCTCCGGCAGTGGAAATCAGCGGTGCACTCCTCGTGCGCAACGGCCTTCTCAACATCATTGGTCAGGCGCTTCCCCTGGTCGTCGGCATGGTCAGTGTGCCCATCATCCTCCGCGGCCTGGGGACAGAACGCTTTGGACTCCTCGTCTTTCTGTGGACGGTAACCGGCGCGCTGACCATCTTCGACTTGGGACTGGCAAGTGCAGTGACGAAGTTCGTCGCCGAGGCGCTGGGACGCGGTGATACGCGTGCCGTGTCGCAACTGGTCTGGACGACTGTTTTTGGACAGGTCCTCGTCGGGCTCGCCATCTCGGGTATCATGGCGCTGTTGACGCCTCTGCTGGTTCTACACGTACTGCGCGTGTCCTCCGCTATGCAGATTGAGGCTATCGTGGCGTTGAGACTGGCAGCTTTCCTGCTTCCACTGATGTTCGTCACCAACTCGCTTCGCGGAACGCTCGAAGCCGCGCAGCGATTCGATATCGCCGCATTGGCCAAGGCTGCCTCCAGCGCGTCGTCCTTCCTGGTTCCAGTCATGGGCGTCGCGGCCGGATGGCTCCTGCCTCCGATCACGCTCGCTCTCCTGGCTGCACGCGCGACGCTGGTCATCGCTCTTCTCGTTGGGGCCGTCCGGGTGCTGTCCCTCACAGTACCGGTGAGTCCGTTGCGAGGCAAGGACATCGGGCGTCTCCTGGGATTCGGTCGCTGGGTGATGATCTCCGGACTTGCAAGCGTCATGCTGACTTATGGGGATCGTGTCATCATTGGGACGCTGCAACCGATGGCGGATCTGGCGTACTATGCAGTACCGGCCGAATTGATTGCGCGGCTGGGCCTGGTAGCGGGGAGCATGGCCGCCGTGCTGTTTCCTGCATTCAGCGCCCTGAGCGGCAACCACGATCGGGAGCGGCTGGCCTTGCTGTTTGTCCGGGCGATAAGACTGGGGCTCTTAATCACCGGACCAATTTTCGGGTTGGCGGCGGTGTTGGCCCCCGATCTCCTCAAGGCATGGGTTGGAGCTGGCGTCGCCGTCCATAGCACTTCCGTGCTGCAACTGCTTGCGGTGGGGGCGGCGTTTCAAGTAATAGGCGTAGTGCCGATGACGCTGATTCACGGCATCGGCTCTCCGGAGGTGGCAGCCAAGCTGCACGTCGTTGAGGCACCCCTCTATGTGGTGGCGTTGCTCTGGCTGGTGCATGCGGCCGGTGCTAACGGAGCCGCAGCCGCTTGGTCAGGCCGTTTTGTGCTTGAGACTGCAATACTATTATGGCTATCGAAACGGTTGCCCCTGTTCGCGGGGATGGACTTACGAGGTCCGCTGCAACACGTGGCGGTACCGGTAGTAGTCGCGTGTGTGACCTGGAGCATCGTCTATTACTGGCTGCCCGTACCGACGACTCACCGTGTCGTCGGTATCGCCATAGTGCTGCTCGTGCTCATCTGGTGGACGTGGGCGAGGACCCTGCACCCTGGCGAACGGGCGGCCGTAACGAGGCTGCTCCGTCTATGACCGCCGCTCGCCCAACCCCCTTGGTGCATCCATGACCGCGGGGAGCCCCTCTAAAATGGACACGTCAGCGGTCGAAGTAACGACGAGCAGCGCCTGGAGAGCACGCATCGTGCGTGGCCTTACGGTGGCACTAATCCTGTCCCTGTGGACGCATGCGGTTCCGCAGATCAGAATACCTCTGGCTAGTGGCGCGCCGCTTCCCTACCTTTTCGCTATACCACTCGCGCTTGTGGTGGCCATACAAGTCTTTCGCCGTCCTCTGCACGTGAGCACATCAGACGCGGTTGCATTCCTCGCCGCGCCCGCATTGCTTTCCCTTGGGACAGTGGTGAGTTATGTCGTCAACGCCGGGAAGGTCCCGCTCGAGGCCGCGTGGCGGCCGGCCCTCCTGCCATTGGCAGTACCCGTTCTCACCCTGGCGCTCACGCACACACCCCGGGCACTGGTATGGAACGGCCTTACCGGGACCTTGCTCGCGCTCCTGGCGTACGGGATCGTAGGGTTCTATACCGGTGTAATCGGAGAGCCAGACCAACATGCGCTCGGGTATTTTGGAATTCGGTATACGGCATCCACCCGCAATGCCGACGCACTGTATTTCCTCTTGCTGTTTTTCCACCTGATATTCTTTGCTAAGACCGTGGCGGCACGGGCCGTCTGGATATGGACCATCCTGACGGGGATGACGACGGCAGCTATCGTGCTCTCCCAATCGCGTGCCACTTGGCTTAGCCTTCTAGTTGGCCTGGCGGTGGTGTTAGCGGGGCTCGCTCGGGACAGGCTGTTACACCGTGGAGACGTCCTGCGGCTGTTCGCGATCGGCTGCACGGCAATTCTCGCAATTCTCCTTGCGGACATCACCGTAACATCTCCGACTTTACCATTCGATCAACCAGCAACCATCAAGGAGCGATTGTACAAACGCATGACTGTGATGCGATTGGAAAATCGAGAAGAGAATGTGCCAGACCGTATCAAGTTACTTGAGCTCGCAACGCGACAGATCGCCACCCATCCTCTCACCGGTATTGGGCCAGGACGAGTGCCCGCGGTCGTGCAAGACATCAATCTCCGCGCCAAGACCGCTAACCACGTGGAGAATTCCTTTTTGCAGGCGTGGCTCGATGCCGGGCTTTTGGGTTTCGTTGGGTTCACGACCCTGTGGGGCTGGTTGCTTCTGCGCCACTTGGCGGCCGACACTCCAGCGAAGGAACGCATCCGGGACCTGTGCATCAAGGGATTAGCGGCTGCGTTCGTGATCTGGGCCACCTTCAACGTGCTGTTTGACAACCTCACCTTTTGGGTCTTCCTGGGGTTGGCTGCCGGATGTCAGGTGCACCGACCGAGATGGTCGGCTTCCGCATGAGTGCACCCCTGGTATCCGTCGTGGTGCCCATGCACAACGCCGCTGCGACCATCGAGGGTGCCGTGGCTAGCCTACTGCAGCAAACCTGGCGGCCGATGGAAATCATCATCGTGGACGACGGGTCGTCGGACGACTCGGTAGCCATTGTAGAACGCATCAAGAATCCCTGTGTCCGTGTGTTCCGGCAACCCCACGGCGGCGTGGCCAAGGCCCTAAACTTGGGATGCAGCCACGCGCACGGGATCTACGTCGCGCGGTTGGACGCCGACGACGTCGCTCACCCAGAGCGCCTCACGGTGCAGGTCCACTACCTGGAACGACATGCCGATGTCGGCTTGGTCGGAAGTTACGCCCGCCTAGAAACCTCGGACGGCCGTACATACCAGTTCCAACCCCCGACGCAGGACCACAGTCTTCGACGTTATTTGCTGTGGGACAACCCGTTCGTGCACAGCTCCGTGATGTTCAGATATGCCGCGTACCGCGAAGCAGGAGGTTACCCGGAGGGGCCCAATGAGGACTATCGACTGTGGATTCGAATGGCGTGCAGGTGGAAGCTAGCGGTGATCCCCCGGGTGCTGGTCACATACAGAGTCCTCCCCCACAGCTACAGCCGTCGACCACGCGCGTGGGCACTGCGTGCGCGCCTGGACGCACAGCTTGAGGCCGCCAGGCTCCTAGGGCGGTGGTGGGAGGCCATTCCGCCGCTGGCTGCGACCTGCGGGGCCTACATGCTGGCACGGGCGTACGGGCCGGCGGACGCAGCCGTCGGCACACTTACCCGGCGCATAACAGCACATGCTCGCGGCATCCAGAAGCTCCGATAGGCGGCTTATGCCCGGCAGACTCTGACGCGTAGGAACCATGAGGCGCTACATCACGCATCCGTACTACTGGCGCCGCGCAGCCATGCAGCTCATAGAGTGCCTTACCCGCCAGATGCACGTTGAGACACATCTCGACAGAACGATCGCACACGGCGTGCTTCCGGTGATCCCTCAACAGCCAGGCGGTCGAGCCGCGGGCATCCGACTGTTGTACGTGGCTCCCAGGTTCGACTATGGTAATCCCGCACGTGGCTACTCCTACGAGGAAAACCACTTCCTGCCGGTCCTAATGCAACTAGGGTTCGCTATCATACGCCTCGACTCCCTCACACTGGTGCGCACCTTCGGCCGCCAGCGTGCGGGAGATCTCCTCGTGGAGGCCGCATTTCGCCTAAGACCGGACATAGCATTCTTCGTCCTTTTCAAAGACGACTTTCCGCCGGACGCGGTTGAAGAGCTCCAACGCCTGGGCTGCGTGACATTCAACTGGTTCACGGATGATCACTGGCGATTTGACTCATTCTCACGACGCTGGGCACGTCATTTCTCGTGGGCGATCACGACCGATCCGCAGGCCGTGCCGAAATACCATGCCGCGGGCATGCCGCGGGTGATTCGTTCACAGTGGGGCGTCAACCACAGGCTCTACCGCCCGCTCGACAGGCCAAGACGCTTTCCCATAACGTTCATCGGTCAGCCCCACGGCAACCGCCGGCAAGTCATCGCGCGCCTGCGTGCCGCCGGCCTCCCGGTGAAGACATTCGGGTACGGGTGGCGGAGTGGCAAGATCTCCACGCGGCGGGCCGTGGAGATCATCAACGAGACCGAAGTAAACCTCAACCTGTCTAACGCCTCGGTCGGAGGTGTGGACCAAGTGAAAGGTCGAGACTTCGAGGTCCCCGCATGTCGTGCTCTCTTGATCACGAAGCACGTGCAAGCGCTTGCCGACTACTACGAACTCGGCCGGGATATTCTCGTATACGACACCGTGGATGATCTCATCGAACGCATCCGCTGGGCGCTCCAGCACCCCGCGGACGTCGAGCGGATGCGCGAAGCTGCCTACCGCCGCGTGCTTGCGGAGCACACCTACGAGCATCGGTTTCAAGAGATTTTCTCGCGCGCAGGCATCCTGAGCTAGACCGTCAATACCTCGTTCCGGGCCTACGCGACCGCGCTTGCAACCGCCTGCCCTCGGTACGGTACCAACTGATTGTGGCCTGCAAACCCTCCCGCAGGGACACCGCCGCCCGAAAACCGAACTTCTCCCAGGCCCGGGAGATCTCCAGTCGCCTGCGGCGCTGTCCGGTCGGTTTTGACGTATCCCAGCGTACCAGGCCACGGAATCCTGTAAGATCGGCAACAAGGGTCACCAGACCCTTGATGCTGATCTCCTCGCCCGTTCCGAGATTGACGGGATGAGGATCATCGTACCGCTCCGCAGCCAACAACAGGCCGCGCGCAGCGTCGTCCACATAGAGGAATTCACGCGTCGCTGTTCCATCGCCCCATACAGTAATCTCATCATCGCCTCGCTCCACGGCTTCGACACACTTTCTGATCAATGCCGGGATCACGTGCGACGTCTCGAGATCGAAGTTGTCACCGGGGCCGTAGAGATTGGCAGGAATGAGCGTGATACTCCGCAAGCCGTACTGCTGCAGATAGGCGTGGGCCATGACCACCAGAGCGCGTTTGGCGATGCCATAGGGTGCGTTGGTGGGCTCCGGATAACCCCGCCATAGGTCCTCCTCACGCAACGGGACCTCCGCATCTTCCGGATAGGCACACGTTGTGCTCACAAGGACGAGCTTACGCACGCCCCCGTGGCGTCGCGCCTGCTCCAAGACGTTTAGCCCCATCGCCATGTTTTCGTAGAAAAAGCGGCCCGGATTGTCCCGGTTGGCACCAATACCGCCCACAGCAGCAGCAAGATGGAAGACTACCTCGGGGTTCGCTTCAGCAAACAGCCGCGCCGCCGCCGTGGCATCGGTGAGATCGTACTCGGCGCGCCGCGGGACGCACACCCTGGCACCGGCGCGCCGCAGGCGATCTACCAACACCCTGCCGAGGAAGCCCCCGCCTCCCGTCACAACAACCGACATCCCGTGCCAGGAGTCCACCGAGGTCACAGCTGGCTATCTCCCCAGGGCGTTCGGCGCCACTTCACGGGTGGTCTCATCAACCGTAGTGGGACATCCCCGGAATAATCCGCCTGGCGCAATGACCGCTCGGCACGTGCAAGCTCAAGATCATGCTCGACCATGATACGGACCATGTCAGAAAAACTCGTCCTCGGCTGCCAGCCCAGTACGCGCGCGGCCTTGGACGCATCACCCTGCAAGTGGTCCACATCAGTCGGCCGGAAGTACCGGGGGTCTACCACCACATGCTCCCGCCAGTCGAGTCCCAACAAGCCGAAAGCCGCGTCCAGGAACTCGCGTACAGTCCGCGACTCACCGGTGGCAATCACGAAATCATCGGCCTCGTCGTGGTGGACGATCCGCCACATGGCCTCCACGTAGTCAGGGGCATAGCCCCAGTCACGTTGCGCATCCAGGTTGCCAAGGTACAGTCTCTCCTGAAGACCCAAGACGATCCGAGTGGCTGCTCGTGTGATCTTCCGACTGACAAATGTCTCGCCGCGCCGTTCGCTTTCATGGTTAAACAAGATACCATTAGACGCGAACAATCCGTATGCCTCACGGTAGTTGACGGTGATGTAGTGGCTGAATACCTTAGCGGCGGCATACGGACTGCGGGGAGCGAAGGGTGTGCGTTCGTTCTGCGGGGCAGGAGCATTACCAAACATCTCCGAAGAGCCTGCTTGGAAGTACCGCACGGCCCGGCCCGTACGTTGCTGGTAGTCGCGCACGGCCTCCAAGAGACGCAGGGTTCCAAGAGCAACCACGTTGGCCGTGTACTCAGGCTGATCAAATGACACGCGAACGTGCGACTGCGCCCCAAGATTGTAGACCTCATCAGGTTGAATCCGCTCCAACAGCACCCGCAAGTTCGTGCCATCCGTGAGATCGCCGTAGTGTAGGAACAATCGAACACCGGGTTCATGAGGGTCCCGGTACAGGTGATCGAGGCGGTCGGTGCTGAACGTAGAAGCCCGGCGGATCACGCCGTGTACCTCGTAACCCCGGGCAAGCAAGAACTCCGCTAGGTACGAGCCGTCTTGGCCCGTAATGCCCGTAATCAATGCCTTCGGCACGCCGCGTCCCCTCGCCTAGGGTTCCAGGTGTCCTGACCGCCTTGCTCTGCAATCGCCCCTACCGCTCCCGCAGGCTCAACACCACGGCAAGCGTGCGTAGCAGGATCGTCGCGTCCAGCAGCGGCGAACAGTGTTTGACGTAATACAAATCATACTCCAACTTCACCAGCGCGTCTTCCAGCGACCGCCCGTACGGGTAGTTCACCTGCGCCCACCCGGTCACCCCGGGCCGGACCGCGTGCCGCGCGCGGTAGAAGGGGATGTGGCGGTCGAGCTCGGCGACGAACTCGGGGCGCTCGGGGCGGGGGCCCACGCACGACATCTCGCCGCGGAGCAGGTTGAGGGCCTGGGGCAGCTCGTCGACGTGAAGCCGACGCAGCCACCGGCCGATGCGGGTCACCCTGGGATCGTCGGGTTGCGCCCACTGCGGCCCGTCGTCTTCGGCGTCGACGCGCATGGTCCGGAACTTCGTCAGTACGAACGGTCGACCGCCCCGCCCGATGCGCACCTGCCGATAGAAGATCGGGCCGGGCCCGTCGAGCCGGATGAGCAAGGCGACGGCCGGCAGCACCAGCACGAGCGTCGCGAGTCCCACGAGGCCGATCACGAGGTCGGTGAGCCGCTTCACGACGGCGTAGATCCGGTGGCTGCCGTGGCCGACGGGGAGGACCACGTGCAGGTTGGTACCGGCATGGGCGAGCGGGACGCGCCCGGTCAGCCGCTCGCAGACGACCTGCATCTCGCTGACGTGCATCCCCCGTTCCCGACAGTCGATGAGGGCCTGTACCAGCGCCGGGCTCAACCGGTCCCGCTGCGTGATGGCCAGGACCACCTCGCTCACACCGTGCTGTTCGGCCACTCGCACCAGGTCGTGCGACGTGCCGAGCACCGGCAGCCCCTGCACGGCGGCCGGCTGGTGGCCGACCGCGTCGTCCACGAATCCGACCGCCGTGTACTCGACGCCGGCGTGGGCGCGGATTACGTCCACCAACGTCCGGCCTGCCTGCCCCGCGCCAACGATCAGGAGGCGGTGGCGAAAGGTGGGTTGCACCAACAGTCCCGCATACGCGGTACGACCGACGGCGACCAGCCCGAGCATCGCGCCGACGAACAACAGGGCGGTGAGGCGCGACTGGTGGAGCGGGGGCGTGATGTAGGGAATCAGCAGGTACGCGGCAGTCGTGGCCAGCGCGGTCGCCCCAGCCGTGCTGACGCCCGAGGCGATGCGCGACGCCCGCTGCAGGTCGTAGGTGTCGAGCAGGAACGCGAAGACCACCCACAGCCCGCCCAGCAAGAGGAACCACCCGCGGTCGCGCGCCACGGTCGTCCACGACAGGGGCGCGCCGAACCGCAGGTGGAGCACCAGCAGCAAGGCCGCCACGATGGCGGCCATGTCGGCGAGGAACAGGATGATCTTGCGTTCGGAGAGCCGCAGAGCCAGCGTCCTCGCGCCCGCGATCCGCGCCTGGGGCGTGGCAGCGCGCACCCCGGTGGGCGTGACGGACGACGAGTACGACTCGGGCATGAGCACCTGCGGGCGTTGTATTCTCGCCGGGTGGCAGGATCACCTGCCGAGGACTGTGCCTGGAGACGTCGCGGTGCTGCCCTGGCGAGGTTCTTTTCGTCCAGGTGTTGCTGCCGTCGGTCGAGAACTGCCTTCCCGTGCGCTCGGCTTGGCTCTTCGACCGCGTGCTGCTGTGCACCGTGCTGCTGTTCTCCGCCGGGCTCGCCCTGCCGGGGCTGCTGCTCCTGGCCGTGCTCCTCCCCGTCCGCGCCGCGCGCGGCACGTGGGGAGGCGGTGCACTGCGGCGTCCCCTGGTCTTCCTGGCCGCGGGCGTCATCGTATCAGCCCTGGCGTCACCATGGAGAGAAGCGAGCCTGGCACCTACCGTCCTGTTCCTGGCCACGTCGCTCGTGTCCACGACGGCGGCCGGAGCCTACGGGGCAGGCGGTGGGACGGTGGCGGCGCTGGTGGCCGCCTGGATCGCTGGCGCGGTACCCGCGGCCCTCGCCGGCCTGGCGGCTGCGGTGTCCCGGCCGGGCACCCCCGCGACGCTACCAGGCCTTGGAGCCAACGGCCTGGGCACGACGCTGGCGCTGGCCGCGTCCATGGCGGTGGCCGTCGCCGTGGGCGACCGCTCGCGATGGCGATGGGCTGCAGCGGGCGTTGGGCTGCTACTGGCGGGAGGGCTCGCCGCGACCTACGCCCGGGGCGCCTGGGCGGCGCTGACAGCCGGCAGCGCTGTCGTCGTCCTGGCGGTTCCTGATCGGCGGCGTCGCTGGCGCCTCGCGGGGGGACTCGCGCTCGTCCTGGCGCTGGCCGGTGCCGCGGCCTGGCAGTGGCCGCCGTTGCGCCAGGAGCTGGCGTCCATTCCGAACCTGGCTGCCAACCGCAACCGGTTGGTGCTGTGGGCCACGTCCGTCCGCATGTTCGCCGCGCATCCGGTGCTCGGGACCGGGTTTGGCACCTTCCAGCACGCTTACGCGCGCTACCGGCCTCCCGACGCGCCCGAACCCGAGCCGCCGTTTGCACACAACCTGGTGCTGAACTTCCTCGTGGAGACTGGCGTGGTGGGTACGGCAGGCCTGGTCACGCTCTGCGGCGCAGGCCTTCGGGCCGCCTGGCGCTGGACGGTCCGCAGTCCCTCGGGCTCGCGCGAGCGCACTGTGGCCACCGCGGTACTGGCCGCCCTGGTGACGCTCCTGGTGACGCAGATGTTCGACGGCACGGTGCTTTCGGTGCACCTGGGGTTTGGCTTCTTCGCCCTGCTGGCGCTGGCGGCGGATGCCGGGCGCGCAGGGCACGTGCGGCGCCGGGACGGCGCTTGACAGATGTGGTCTCGAGGATCACAATAATTATGTAGTTCACAGCACCACAATACCATATCCGAGGAGCGCGATGGGCGCGAGAACCGTCGGGATTCGGGAGGCCAAGGCCCGGTTGAGCAGACTGGTGGACGAGGTCAGCCGGGGCCGGGAGTGGATCATCACGGCGCGGGGCAAACCGGTGGCCAGGCTGGCGCCGGTCACGCCCGCATCGCTGTCGCTCGCGCAGCGGATCAAGCAGTTGGAGGACGCCGGAGTGCTCGAGCCTGCCCGTCCCGCGGAGCCGCTGCCGCCGCCATTACCGCTGCGAAGAGGGCTCGCGCTGCGGTGGCTTCAGGAAGCGCGGTCCCGGTGGGACCTGCCACGACGGCGGCTTTGGGGAGAGCGGTCACCGTGAGATCCGCAACCGAGGTCGTCCTCTACTGGGACACCTCGGCGGTGCTGGCGGCGCTGTTTCGCGACGCCCACAGCGTCGCGGCGCACCGATGGGCCCAGCGGCCGGGGCTCCACCTCCTGTCGAGTCTGGCGTGGGCTGAGGCGCATGCGGTGATCGGCAGAGCTAGCAGGGAGCGTGCGCTGCCGCCCGTCCTGCTCACCGCAGCTCGCGACGTGTTGGAACGTGGGCCCTGGCGGCGTGTGCGTGCCTCGCCCGACTGGGCGCTCGTGCGTACCCTGTCGACGCGATGGCCGCTACGAGGCGCTGACCTGTGGCACCTCGCCACCGCGAAGACCCTCCAGGCAGACCTGCCCGAAGTGCGGGTCCTGTCGTTCGACGCCCAGCTGACAGCAGCGGCAAAGGCAGAAGGGCTCGGTCTCGGGTAGACCGCTCACCACCGCGGCCGGCCGACCTCGGGGAAGCGGCGCAGCGCCTCCTCGATGGCCGCTTTGATTCGGGCCAGCCCCGCTTCAGTGGTCGCCTCGGCCCGCAGCACCAGCACCGGCTGGGTGTTGCTGGCCCGCACGAGCCCCCACCCGTCGGGGAACAGTACCCGCGCGCCGTCGACGTCGATCACCTGGTGGTCGCGCTTGAACTGCTCGACCAGCGCGGCCACCACGGCGAACTTCCGGTCGTCGGGACAGGCGACGCGCACCTCGGGGGTGACGGGGTACTGGGGCACGTCGGCCAGCAGCGCCGACAGCGGCCGGTCGGTGTGGGAGAGGATGCGCAGCAGGCGGCCGGCGGCGTAGACGGCGTCGTCGAAGCCGTAGTACTCGTCGGCGAAGAACATGTGGCCCGACATCTCGCCGGTGAAGACGGCGCCGATCTCGCGCATCTTGGCCTTGATGAGCGAATGCCCGGTGCGGTAGAAGAACGGCCGGCCGCCCAGCCGCTGGACCTCCTCTACCAGGGCCTGCGAGCACTTCACCTCGACGATGACCTGGGCGCCGGGGTAGCGGGGCATGATCTCGCGCCAGTAGAGCACCATGAGGCGGTCGCCCCAGACGATCTGCCCCTGATCGTCGACGACGCCGATGCGGTCGCCGTCGCCGTCGAGGCCGATGCCGACGTCGGCGCGCTCGCGGCGCACGGTGGCGATGAGGTCGGCCAGGTTGTGGGGCTCGACGGGGTCGGGATGGTGGTGGGGAAAGCGCGGGTCGGAGTCGCAGTAGAGCGGGACGAGCTCGACGCCCCAGTCGGCGAAGACCTGCGGGGCCACCAGGCTGGCAGTGCCGTTGCCGCAGTCAAGCACGACCTTCACCCGGCGCGGCCCCAGGCGGATGCGCTCGCGCAGCATCGCCCGGTACGGCCCAGTCGCGTCACGGGACTCCACGGTGCCGGCGCCGTCGACGAACGGTCCCTCCACGGCCCGCCGCCGGATGGCCTGGATCTGGTCGCCGTACAACGTGCCGAACCCGCCGGCCAGTTTGAAGCCGTTGAACTCGGGAGGATTGTGGCTGGCGGTGACCATGACCCCGCCGTCGATCTCCCAGTGGACGCGGGCAAAGTAGAACGTGGGCGTGATCACGGTGCCGATGTCGAGCACCCGGCAGCCGGAGGCGGCCAGGCCCTCGGCCACGGCGGCGGCCAGCGCGGGCGAGTGGGTGCGGTTGTCGCGGCCCAGCACGACCGCCTGCCCGGCCAGGCCGCGCTCGGCGGCGTAGGCGCGCGCGATGCGCCGGGCGACCTCGGGGGACAGTTCGGTGCCGACGACCCCTCGAATGTCGTACTCGCGGAAGATCTCGGCAGCGATGCTCATGGCCACGTCCTCACCACGGTCCTCCCTCTGCTCCCGGCGGCCGAAATCGCCTCGAACGACGGGACACCATCACGGCGTACCGACGGCGCCGCGGCGCCACGGGCGGACTCCACCGGTCATTGCTGGCGGTACCCGCCGCTGCAACGATACCAGCCGGAATCCCGACTGACGGCACGACGGGTGGACTGCCACCGGTCATTGCTGGGGCTCGAAGGTGCGCATGGGCAGCGGCGTGCGGGGCACGAACGGGTCGCCTCGCGGGGGCAGGCCGAACAGTCCGACCTCGAGCACGACCTGCTGGCGCATCTGGCGGTAGCCCACCACCACGTCCACGCAGTCGCAGACCCACCGGACAGTGTAGTCGATATCCTCGAAGGCGGCCAGCCGCGTGTTGTACACTGCGGCCAGGCCCAGCTCCCACCGGGGCGCCACGACCACGCTCACGGACGCACTGTACTTGGTCTCGGCCAGGGCGGCGTTCCAGGCGACGCCGGCGGCGATGCGGTAGCGGTCGGGCACCACGCGAGCCACGCGCACGCTGAGAGTGTCGGCGGGGTCTATGACGTCGATCTGGAGCGGCGTGACGCCGCGCACCACGTCGCGGCCGTAACCCAGGGTCGCGGTCGTGAACCGGTCGAGGCGGTAGGTCAGCGTGGCCCCGTACGAGGCGACGGTCCGCACCGCGCCGGTGCCGTAGGCGGAGAAGCGGATGCCCGCAACGGCGGCCACGGTCAGCCGCTCGCCCAGCGGGAAGACGTCGGTGACCAGGCGAAGCTGGCCGTCGAGGCGCGTCGTGGCGGTGCCGGTAGCGAGCTCACTGTACCAGCCGCCGGTCACCGTAGCGGTCCACGAGAACGGCAGGCCCGCCAGGCGCGCGCTGGCGGTGGCCACCTGCACCTCGGCCACGTCGTACCGCAACCCATCGAAGCTCGGGCGGTCGTCCACGGTCTGGGTGCGGCCGACGCGAAACGATGCGGTGTAGCGGGGCCCGTCGTAGGTGAGCGTGGCCAGGCCCGCTAGGCCCGTGAGGGTCCCGGCCCGCAGGTGGACGCGCCCGCGAGCGGCGCCGACGCGCAACGGGAACCGGTAGTCGGCCCAGAAGCCCTCGACGGCGTTGGCCCCGAAACCCGGGAACTGCGTGCGCACCTCCGGGGGCTGCAGCGAGATCTCGTACCGGGGAAGCGTCACCAGACGTCGGGTGCCCAGGTAGAGGCTGGCGTCATGCGCGACGACCTCGCGGTCGGGGACGATCTCGATGCGGCGGGCGACCACGCGGAAGAGCGGCTGCGCGGGGTCGCAGGGGGTCACCGTCGCCTCGTGCGCCACCAGCAGCGTCGGCGCCGCCTCCAGCCGCTGTCCGCGCAGGTACACCCGCTGCTCGAAGTGCCCCTCGACCGGCTCGAGGACGCCCTGCTCGGTGCGGCTGTTGTACGTCAACGCCGCGCCCCGTAGCTGGCGGCCCTCGGCATCGACCAGCAAAACGCGGCCGCGCGCGGTGACCACGCCGGTCCGCAGGTCCACGCGGGCGGCGTCAGCGGTCAGCCGGTAGCGGCGGAACATGGCCCGAACGTTGCCCTGCGCGGTGACGACCTGCTGGACGGCGTCATAGGTGATGACGTCGGCCTCCACCGTGATCGGGATCGGTTGGGCGCTGGCGCGTCCGGCGACGATTAGGACCAGCCCGAGCGCCAGCAACAGGCTCCACCGCACACCACACCTCTCCGAGCGGTCGCAGTCCCGTGGTCCTCAGGTGCGGGCTCTACGCGCGCGACCTTCTCGCGGTATTCGGGTGCCTGAGGGTCGTTCCTGCCACCGGCGCACTCTTGCGGGAGCTTCGCCGCACGGGACGTCGCTGTGTGGGACGTCGCTGCGCGGGGCCTCGCTGCGCGGCGGCGTCGCGCCACGGGGCGTCGCGGATGCGTTGTGCCGCCATGCGGCGGAGGTCTGGGCCGTGCACGCGCCGGGGAAGCGCCATCGCAGCCACCGCGGGTGGGAGAGGCTGGCACGGAGGGGCACCGCTGCATGGGCGCAAACATCGTCACGCGGGTGCGGGCATCGGCAGACGAAGTACGGGTATCTTCACGCGGGTATGATATGGTAAGACCGATGCACGCGGGGACCCGCCCTCACGGTCCGGAGCTCGCGCAGCGGCTCCGCGACCTGGCCAGGCTGTACGTGGCTGCCCTCCAGGAGAGCGCGGGGCCGGCGTTGGTCTCGGCAGTCCTCTTCGGGTCGGTGGCCAGGGGCGAGGCAGGCCCGGTGTCCGACATCGACCTGCTGCTCGTGGTCGAAGGACTGCCGCCCTCCCAGCTGGCCCGCCACGACGTGCTCCAGGCGGCCGACGCGTGCATCGAGCCTGAGCGCGTGCGCTTACGCCGCGAGGGGATCGTGACCGACGTCCGTCCCATCCTCAAGACGCCGGAGGAGGCGCAGCGGATCACCCCCCTCTACCTCGACATGGTGGAGGACGCGGACCTGCTGTACGACCGTGACGGCTTCTTTGCGGGGGTCCTCGGACGGCTTCGGGAGCGTCTTGCGGCGTTGGGGGCCCGCCGCGTCCGCAGGGGCCAGGCATGGTACTGGGACCTCAAGCCCGACTTTCGGCCGGGGGAGATCTTCGAGCTGTGACCAACCACGAGATGGCCGAAGCCCACCTCCGCCAGGCGCGCGCCATCCTGGCCGAGGCACGGGACCTGCACGCCCGGGGCGTGTGGAACCTGGTCGTCCGCCGGGCGCAGGAAGCGGTGGATCTGGCCCTCAAGGCGGCGTTGCGCTGGGCGGGCGTGGAGGTCCCGGGAGTCCGCGACGTCGGGGATGCGCTGGTCGATCACCAGAGCCGGTTCCCCGCTGCGTTTCGCGCGCACCTCGACCGGTTCGTCGCGATCTCTCGTCGCCTGGGCCGCGAGCGCGAACGGAGCTTCTACGGCGACGAAGCCACCGCAAGGGCGCCCCAGGACCTCTACGGGGAACACGACGCCGCCCTGGCGCTGGAGGATGCGGAGTTCGTGGCGCACTGGTGCGACCGGCTGATCGGACACTAAAGACGGAGACGCCGCGTGCGGCCGTGGCACGGGCCGGCGCGTTGCCCGCTTCCAGCGCACGGGCGCACCGACCGCGGACGGGCGACCGGAGGGGCATGAGGCGAAGGAATACCGGGTGGAGGCATGTCAGGCGGAGGAACCTTGGCAAGGTATGTTGCGCAGGAAGACGAGGCGAGGATATTGGCCGAGGAGCACGAGCGAGGAGTAGGCGCGGATATGGGCCGAGGAGTATGAGTCGAGGAGATAGGTCGAGGAGATGGGCCGAGGGGATGGGTCGAGGGGATGGGCCGAGGAGATGAACCGAGGGATGAGTCGAGGAGTATGAGCGGAGGAGCATGAAAGAGCACGCGTCTGGAAACGGGGCGCGCCACGCGCTGGTGATCGTGGGCAACGGCCCCGGCGAAGTGGCCGGCTGGGCCGTGCCGATCGCCGCCGAGGCGCGGCGCTGGGCCCAGGCGGTCGGACGTGCGCTGGCGGTGCACCTGTGCCTGCCGCCGTGCCAGTTCGCCAGCGGGCAGGAGGCGGCGGCCGCCGCGGCGGCGGGCGTGTTCGACCGCGTGCTCGACCCGCGGGCCACGCTGCGCCTGGGCCTGGGACTGCACGACTGGCGGCCTGCAGATCGGGTGGCGGTGCTGCATGTGGGCGGCGACTTCTGGTACTCGCGGCGCCTGACGCGGCGGTGGCGCGCCCGGGCGTTCGCGTTCGTGGAGCGGGCGCACATCGCCCGCCAGCATCGGGCCTACGAGCGGATCTTCGTGCCCACCGAGGCCATCGCCGACCGGCTGCGCCGCCGGGGCGTGCCCGCGGCGAAGGTCACCATCACCGGCGACCCCCGCCGCGACGCCCTGGAGGCCGTGCGCGGCCGTCTGGCGTCGGTGCGGGCGTCTGGCCTGCGCGTGGCGTTCCTGGCCGGCAGCCGGGACACGGTCTTCTCGGCGTTCTTCCCGTTCTGGGTGGAGACCGCGGCCACGTTGCGCGCGCAGGTGCCGGACGTGGAGCCGGTGATCGTCGTTTCGCCGTTCGTCTCGCCCGCGGTGCGCGACGCACTCGTCGCGCGGTACCGCCCGCGGCTGGATGCCGCCGGCGTGCGCGTCGACGGCGCGGGCTGGGCGGCCATCGCGGGTGCCGCCCTGGTGCTGACCTTGCCGGGGACGAACACGCTGGAGCTGGCGCTGCTCCGCATTCCCAGCATCGTCGTGCTCCCCACGACGTTCTCGGTGCAGATTCCCGCCGAGGGCGCCATCGAGTGGCTGAGCCGCATCCCGGCCGTAGGCCCGGCGTTGAAGCTCTTCCTGGCCCGGCAGTACCTGCGGCGGGCACCCTACGTGGCGCTGCCCAACATGTGGGCGCGCCGACGCATCATGCCCGAGCTGGTCGGCGCCGTGACGCCGGCCCAGGTCGCCGCCGAGGCGGCCCGCCTGCTGCGCGACCCGGCGGCGCGGCAGGCGCTGGCCGAGGCCCTGACGGTGATCCCGGCAGAGGCGGGCGCGTCGCGTCGGATCGTGGAGACCCTGCGGCCGGTGTGGGGGACGGCGTGAGGGACTGCAGGCGGAGGACACGGTGAGCGCACACCGCGGCGCGGGCACGGCAGGTACCAGCGATCTGGCGTGCCTGGCCGGCTACGTGCGCGCTTACCTGGGGCATCTGGTCACGGCGCTCGTGGCCATGGCGCTCGTGACCGCTGCGAACCTCGTCGCCCCGAGCTACGCCGGCGGCCTCATCGACCGGCTGATCGCGACGCGCGACTTCGCGGTGCTCAACCGCGCGGCGCTGGTGATGCTGGGACTGTTCGGGGTCCGCAGCGTAGCGCTGTTCGTCCAGCTCTACGCCACGTACTACATGAGCCACCGCATCACCGCCGACCTGCGCCAGGACCTGTTCGCCCGGATCCAGCGGTGGTCGCTGGCGCGGTTCGCCGTGTGGCAGTCGGGCGACGCCATCGCCCGCAGCCTGCAGGACACGCAGCTGGTGCAGACGGAGCTGCTGGGCGGCGTGGTGGACGCGGCGAGCACGACGCTCATGCTGGGGGGCATCGTGGCGATGCTCCTGTGGATCGACTGGCAGCTGGCGGCGGTGATCGCCCTGATCATTCCCGCGGTGCTGCTGCTGGCCCGGGCGTTCGGCCGCGAGATCCAGGGCACGGCCACCCGGGCGCAGGAGCACGTGGCGGGCCTGGCCGGGCTGATCCGGGAGGCGTTCGTCGGCGCCCGCATCATCCGGGCCTTCGCCAGCGAGGATCGCGAGATCGGTCGCTTCCGCCAGGTGAACGAGCGGACGTTCCGCGCCAACCTCAAGATCGCCCGGATGATCGCGATCCAGGTCCCGGTGACCAGTTTCCTCACCGCGTTCGGCGCCTTGATCGTGCTGTGGGTTGGCGGGCAGCGGGTCACGGCAGGCCACCTGACCGCCGGCGCGCTGGTGGCGTTCCTGGCCTACGTGGCGCTGGCCATCGAGCCGGCGCAGGCGCTGGTACGCCACTACGCCGGCCTGCGCCAGGCCCTGGGCGCGTTCGCGCGCGTGCGGACGTTGCTGGAAGAACCGGAAGCGCCCGGCGACGCCCCCGGGGCGGTGGCGCTGCCGCCCATCGTCGGCCACGTGCGGTTCCACCAGGTCTCCTTCGCCTACGAGCCCGGGCAGTGGGTGTTGCGCGACGTGTCGCTGGAGGCGCGGCCGGGGGAACGCGTGGCGCTGGTGGGGACGAGCGGCGCCGGCAAGACCACGCTGGTCAACCTGCTGGCGCGCTTCTACGATCCCACCACGGGCACGGTGGAGATCGACGGCCACGATCTCCGCCGGGTGAAAGTGCGGTCGTTGCGCCGGCAGATCGGGCTGGTACCGCAGGAGACGGTGCTCTTTCGGGGGACCGTGCGCGACAACATCGCCTACGCCCGCCCCGACGCCACCCTGGACGAGGTCACCGCGGCGGCGCGGGCGGCCAACGCCCACGACTTCATCATGGCCCTGCCGCAGGGCTACGAGACGCTGCTGGGCGACGACGGGCTGCAGCTGTCCGGAGGCCAGCGCCAGCGGCTGGCCATCGCCCGGGCGCTGCTGAACGCCCCGCGCCTGCTGATCCTCGACGAGGCCACCTCGGCGCTGGACAGCGAATCGGAGGCCCTCATCCAGGAGGCGATGGAGCGCATCACCCGGGGCCGTACGACCTTCATCATCGCCCATCGCCTCTCGACGGTGCGCACCGCAGACCGGATCGTGGTGCTCGACCAGGGGACCGTGGTCGAAGAGGGCCGCCACGACGAGCTGGTGGCCCGCGACGGGATCTACGCCCGGCTGCTCCGCCTGCAGATGCTGGACCTCCCGGCTGTGGAGCGTGCGGCAGTGTCCCAGCCGTAGCTATGGCGCGCCCCTCCCTGCAGGTCACGCAGGCTGCCCCGGACCCTGTTCCTGCGCCGGCTGCGCCACAGCTCTCGGTGGTCATCCCGGCCCGCAACGCCGGGGCCACACTGCACCGCGCGGTGCGGGCGCTACAGGCCCAGGAGGCTGCGCCGGGGACGTTCGAGGTCGTGGTCGTCGACGACGGGTCGATGGACGGCTCGTGCGATTCCCTCGAGGGGATGGCGGGGCCAGCACCCGTGCGCGTCGTCCGGCAGCCACCCCGCGGTCGGGCTGCCGCGCGCAACTACGGCGCCCGGGAAGCCCGGGGCCGCGTGCTGTTGTTCCTCGACGCCGACATCCTGGCGACGCCCGGGCTGGTGCGCGCGCACCTGGCGCACCACGCCGGGCGCCCGGGCCTGGGGGTACAGGGACGGCTGGCCACCGACCCGGCGAGCCTGGCGACCTTCTTCATGCGCGCCACCCACCGCGTGGCGCTCGATACCACGCGGCGCCGCCGCGAGGGCCTCTCGCCCTACCACGTCGTCACCCGCAACTTCTCCGTCGACGCCGCGGCGTTCCATCGCGCCGGCGGCTTCGACGAGGCGTTTCGCGGCTACGGCTGGGAGGACATCGAGCTGGCCTACCGCCTGGTCCGCGACGGGGTCGTGCTGCGCTACGAGCCGGCGGCGCTCGCCTACCACCATCACGTGCAGACGCTGGACGACCTGTGTGAGAAGATGCGCCAGGCCGGGGACGGGGCGGTGTACTTCTGGCGCAAGCACGGGCGGGCGTGGCGGTTGGGGCTGTTCCTGGAGATCCTGCCCGTGCTGCTGCCGGTCAAGTGGCTGGTCTACCGCAGCGGGCTGCTCACGGCGCCGCTGCTGCCGGTGCTGCGGCTGGCAGAACGCCTGGGCCTGCTGGCGGTCGCGGGCGAGGTCTACAACCACCTGCTGTGGCGCGCGTACTACGAGGGCGTGTTCGGCGCGTGGCGGCGACCGGCGCCTGTGGCGGGATCCGGGGAAGGACGGGGCGCGTCGATGCGTCCGAGGCCGCGCCACGTGACGCCGCAGGACGTCCGGTGAGGTCTTCGGCCACGTCGCCACGCGAGGCGGCTCCACGCGAGGCTGCTCCAGGCGAGGCTGGCACGCCCTCGGAGACCGCCCCGCCCACGGGCGCGCCGCTGCTCAGCGTCGTCATCCCGACCTACAACCACGCCCCGCTGCTGGCCGCAGCGCTGGACTGCCTTGCCGCCCAGACGCTCCCGCGCGCGGCGTTCGAGGTGGTGGTGGCCGACGACGGCTCGACCGACGCCACGCCCGCGGTGCTGGCCGCGGCTGCGGCGCGCCTGCCCCTGCGGGTGGTGCGTCTGGAAACCAACCGGGGCCGGGCCGCCGCCCGCAACGCCGCGCTCCGGGCGGTGCGGGCGCCGCTGGTGGTGTTCATCGACAGCGACGTGCTGGTCCGGCCGGACTTCCTGGCCCGTCACCTCGCCCTGCATCGGGCTGCGCGACGGCCGGTGGTGGGCCGCGGGCCGGTGGTGTTCGTGCCGCGTCCCGAGGTGCCCGCGCGGCTTCCGATGGTTCGCCCGTCGCCGGCGTTCCTCGACACGGCCAACGCGTCGGTGCCCCGGCAGGCGGTGTTCGACGCCGGGCTCTTCGACGAGGGCTTCCGCGCCTACGGGTGGGAGGACGTCGACCTGGGGCTGCGCCTGCAGGCGCTGGGGCTTCCCAGGGTGTTCGCCCCTGAGGCGGTGGCCTTCCACGTGCAGCCGCTGCCCCTACCCGAGACCCTGGCAGCCGCGCTGGCGCGCGAAGAGGAACGCGCGCGCACCGCCGTCTACTTGCTGCGCAAGCACCCTGGCTGGCGGACGCGGCTGCTGGTCCAGGACACGCCGGTGCAGCGGGCGGTGCACTTCGCGATGGCTGCGGGCGGGCTCCTGCCGGCTGACGATGCCCTGCGCCTGGCGCGCTGGCTGCGGGGGCGCGGGCTGGCGACGCTGGCGTTCCTGGTCGCGCGGGGCGCGCTCAACCGGCACTACCTGCGGGCGCTGGACCGGTATCGGCGCACAGAGCCTGCTGGCGCCGGCGACGCTGCGTCCGACGACGCCGTCGCTGGCTGACGTGCCTCGAACGCCGGTGCGTCTCTCGGTCGTCGTGCCCTGCCACAACGCCCGCGCGACGTTGCCCCACGTGCTGGTCGCGCTGGATGCCCAGGACGTGCCGGCGGACACGTTCGAGGTGGTCGTCGTCGACGACGGCTCGACCGACGACAGCGCGGCCATTGCGGCCGCGCATGGCGGGCCGGCCCGCGTGCGGCTCGTGACGCAGCCCCACCGCGGGCTGGCCGCCGCGCGCAACGCCGGCGCGGCAGCAGCACGCGGCGAGGTGCTCCTGTTCCTCGACGCCGACGTGCTCGCCGCCCCGGACCTCGTGCGCCGGCACCTGGCGCACCACACCGACAGCCGCGCGCTGCTGGCGGTACAGGGTCGCACCGTCCCCGATGCGGTGACGCTGGCCACGCCGTTTGGCCGCACGAGCCACCGGATGCCTGACCGCAGGGGAGCGCCGGCCGACGGGCTGATCCCACCGACCCAAGGGCGCAGCCTGTCGCGCGACGGCCCGGGCAGGTGGCACCTCGGCCGGCGGGGCCGTCGCCTGTTGTCGGTCCGCGGGCTGTCGCCGGGGGGCCTGTCGGCGGTGCGAGGCCTGTCGTCGGTGCGAGGCCTGTCGCCGCTGCGCGTCGTCGGCCGCCACCTGTCGGTCACCCGCGCCGGCCACGAGGCCGCCGGGGGCTTCGACGAACGCTTCCAGGGCTACGGGTTCGAGGACGTGGACTACGCGCTGCGCTTTTGTCGCGCCGGCGGGCGCCTGGTCTACGACCCGGGGCTGGTGGGCGTCCACTCCCACCCGCTGACCATCGAGGCGGCCGCCGCCCGCCAGCGTCAGAATGGCCGCGCAGCCGTCTACCTGTGGCGCAAGCACGGCGGCCCGGCGTGGCTGGCGTTCCACCTGGAGCTGCACCCGGTGCTGCTCCCGTTGAAGTGGCTGGTCTTCCGCACGCGCCCGGTGGCGGTCCTGGTCGAGCGCGTGCGGCCGTGGGCCGAGCGTCGCCAGCGATGGCTGATCCTCAACGAGTGCTACAACCACCTGCTGTGGCGGGGGTACTACGAGGGCGTGTTCGCGGCGCTGCGCCAGGTGGCGTCTTCCGGTGACGATGAGGAGCGACCCAGGTGGTGAAGAGGAGTAACCCAGCGGTGCGGGCGCTCTTCGTCAGCAACGGCTACGCCGAGGACCTGATCGCGGCGGAGATCATCCGGCACCTGCCTGGCGCCGAGATCACCGCCTACCCGCTGGTGGGGACCGGCGCGTACCCTCCGGACGTCCGGCTGCTGGACCCGCGTCGGACGCTGCCCAGCGCAGGGTTCGCATTTCGGGCGGGGTTGCGGGGGCTGGGCGCGGACCTGCGCGCCGGCGTGATCGGCCTGTGGGTCGCCCAGCGGGCCACGCTGGCCCGCTGGTACGGTCACGCCGACCTGGTGGTGGCCGTCGGCGACACCTACTGCCTGTGGATGGCCAGCACCGCCGCCCCGCGCGTGGCCTTCGTCTCCACGGCCGATTCGGTGCGCATCGCGCCCTTCGGGTTCCTGGCCAGGGTGGGGTTGCGGCGGTTCGCGGCGCGTGTCTTCGCCCGCGACCACGAGACCGCAGCAGCCCTGCGGCGGCTGGGCGTGCCCGCGGACTGCCTGGGCAACGTGATGATGGACCTGGTCCGGCCTCGCGGCGCGACGTTCCCGGTGCCCCCGGACGCGCCGGTGGTGGCGTTGTTGCCAGGCAGCCGCCACGATGCGCCGGACAACGCCGCGGTGCTGGCGCAGGCCGCACGCGCCGTCGCGGCGGCGGTGCCGGAGGTCCGCTTCCTCATGGTCCTGGCGCCGACGATATCCGAAGACGGCGTGCGCGCACGGCTGCCCGAGACGCCGGCGATCCACGTGACGACCGCCTTCGCCGACGCGGTGGCGCGGGCGGCGCTGGTGATGGGCTTCGCCGGCACCGCGCACGAGCAGGCCGCGGGCATGGGGCGGCCGGTGGTGGCCTTCCCCAGCCGCGGGCCGCAGTTCTCGCCGGCGTTCCTGGCGGCCCAGGCGCGGTTGCTGGGCGACGCGCTGATCACGACACGCACGTGGCAGGAGGCTGCCGCTGCCGCGGTGCGCCTGCTGCGCGCGCCGGCCGAACGCGAACGCCGCGGGGCTGCTGGCCGCGCGCTGATGGGACCGCCGGGCGCGGCGGCGCGCATCGCCGCAGCACTGGCAGAGATGGCCCGCGAGGGTCCGGGCAGGAAGGCCTCGTGACGTCGGGCGCCTGCGCCGGCCCACCGCGCATGCTATGTTCTCATGCTATGTTCTATAGTTGAGGACGTACGGAGGCAGGCTGTGACCGTTCGGGCCAAAGTCTGGACACGCGACGAGTACGAGCGGCTGGTGCGCGCCGGCGCATTCGACCCGGGCAGCCGGGTGCAGTTGGTCCAGGGAGAGATCGTGGAGATGACACCCCAGAGCGCCGCCCACGCGGCGGCGGTGGAGCTGGTCCAACGCGCGCTGCTGCGTCTCGTGGGGCCGGAGCAGGCGGTCCGCGTGCAGATGCCGCTTGCGCTCGGCGCCGACTCTGAGCCAGAACCCGATCTGGCCGTCGTCGCCGGTGACCCGCGGAGCCGCACCGCGCAGCACCCAACCACCGCTGCGCTCGTGGTCGAGGTCGCCGACACCACCCTCGAGTTCGACCGCACCCGGAAACTCGCGCTCTACGCCCGGGCGATGATTCCCGAGTACTGGATCGTCAACCTGGTCGACCGTGTCCTCGAAGTCTACCGGGACCCGCTGGAGGGCACCTATCGCACGATCCGGCGCCTGGGGGCGCACGACCGTGTCGTGCCGCTCTGTGCGCTGGGCCCTCTGGTCGTGGCGGACCTGCTCCCGTAACCGCCGACGGGGGCACCACGTCACGTCCGCCGTTGCCCACGCGGCGCCGACGCCCCCACCAGTCACAGCACAGCGTCGCCCGCGGCATAGCGCCGGGCGGTGTCGCCAGAGGGCATAACAACGGGGTGCGGTGCGTCGCGCACGATCCACAGACGCCCGCGTGACCGAGCCGTTTTGCACCCGGGGTGCCGGCTCCCACGTCACCCTACGGGATCACCCGCACGTCCCTGCGCAAGCCCCGCCCGGCTGCCCTGCTGCCGGAACGCCTCGAGCCGCGGCAGCAAGTCCCGCAGTAGGATGCCGCTGCGGAAGGACAGCACCGTCGCGGGCAGGGTGCCGGCCCGCGCCGCGAGCTGAGGTCGCACAGCCACCAGCAGGTTCACCCCGCGCACCCGGCTCAGCTTCTGGAACTTGTACTCCAGGTACTCCGGGGTCCAGTAGCCGACGATCTCCAGGGCGACCTCCGTGCCGTCTTCGTGGCGGAACAGGAAGTCGGGCACGAGCAGTGCCTCGCCCGCGGCCAGGATCGCGCCCTCGCGCACGAGCCGCCAGCCGTCGCGGGCCGCACCGAACTTGCGGGCGAACCGCTCCTCCAGGCGCGAGTCGAACAGCGCCGGCGGGGACACGCGGGACCGGAGCCCGTGGGCGTCGGAGAGGGCGAAGAGGACCGGCCGCCACCCCTTGCGCAACGTGATCTCAGCGGTCAGCGTCCAGCCGGAGACCGCGACCAGCGCGGCCAGGAACTTCGCGAAGTCCACGCCGTAGGCGTGGGTGTGGCGCAGCACCGAGGCGGGACCGTCGAGGACCAGCCGGTAGCCCGCCGGCAGCCGTTCGATCTGGTGGATCAGGCGCGCCAGACGCACAGCGCGCACCACGTGGCCGAAGGCGTCGGTCGCCTCCACCGTAACGCGCACCGCATCGTACAGCAGGGCCTGCGCCTGGGCCAGCGCGTAGTCGTCGCGCAGGTCCTCGGGCGTGTAGTCGGGAGGGAAGGCGCGCAGGCGGTGGAACTCGGGGTAGTCGGCGTAGAGCAGGGAAACCAGCGTCCGCGGCGAGCTCGACGCGCGGGCGCCGGTCGGCGCGGGCACACCGGATCTCGACCGCACATCCCCTCCATCTGCCCAGTCCTGCGCCACGTCCGCAACCAGGGCGGCGGCGCGTGCGGCGTCGAGCACGGGATGCTCGCGCGCGGCAGCCTCGAAGAGGCGCAGCCGGCGTGCGGCCGCCTCGGGCCCCCGCGGCCAGTCGTAGGTGGCCGCATCCTCCAGGAGCTTCACCAGCGCCTCCACGCGGTCGGGCCGCAGCGCCGCCAGCGCGTGACGCGCGGCCTCCCGTACCTGAGCCCGTGGCCGCCCGACCAGCCGCCGGTACACCGCGATGGCGCGCACCAGGTGCGGCAGGCAGTCGGGCTCCAGGCGATCAGAAGAGATCGCCCTGCCGGGCCTGATCCAGTGATAGATGCGGTGCTGTCTGGTAAGCATCGGTGTGGCGGCGCCGTCGCGCCCGGCGCACCTCGGGCGACTCCTGCACGACCACCTCGTACAGCCTCGCCCGGCGGTCGCCGGTCTTCCGCAGCAGCCGACCGAGCCGCTGGACGGCCTCGCGGGTCCCCTTCTCGCCGCCCAGCACCACCCCGACCTTCACCGCGGGCGCGTCCCACCCCTCGTTGAGGACCTCGCACGCCACAAGAGCCCGCACGCGCCCCTGACCGAACAGGTCGAGCACGCGGCGACGCTCCTCGGCCGGCGAGGACGTGGTCAGCGCCGGGATGAGGAACCGCGCCGACACGTCGAGGGCCATGCGGGCGGACGCGGTGAAGATCACCATCTGCTCGTCGGGGTGCAGACGCAGGAGATCTTCCACCACGCGCAGCTTCTCCGCCGAGCGGTGCACGAGGGCCAGCTTGCGCCGATAAGCCCGCAGGATCGCGTGCGCCTCGGGATCGGTCCGCGCGCGCACGGCGAGGTCGCGCGTCCAGTCGAAGGCGGACGGCGCGGGAGGGTCGACGGGGACGCCGCCGCCGGCCGCGCGCCGGGCGGTCTGCTCCTGCCGCCAGCGCGCGACGTACCGGCGGATGCGGCGGGAGAGCGCGTCGAACTCGGCCTGCTCGGCGTCGGTGAGGTAGATCGGGACCCGCACGATGGTGTAGTCGGCGAGGGTGCGGCCGCGCGCCTGGGGGATCTGCTCGACGTAGACCACGGGGCCGATCAGCGTCTCCAGCAGACGGTCGGCGCCGTCGGCGCGCCAGGGTGTGGCCGTGAGCCCCAGCCGCAGCGGCGCCAGGCAGTCGAGCGCGCTCTCCCGCAGCGCCGGCGCCGGCAGGTGATGGGCCTCGTCGTAGACCACCAGGCGGAAGCGGTTGCCGATCTCCCGCATGTGGATGTACGCGCTGTCGTAGGTGGTGACCGTGACCGGCAAGATCGCGCGGTGGCCGTCGCCCAGCAACCCGGCATCCACCCCCAGGCCCTGGCGGATCCGACGGTGCCACTGGTACATCAGGTCGCGCAGCGGCACCACGATCAGCGCCGAGACGCGGCGGCGCGCGACGATGGCCAGGGCGATCTCGGTCTTGCCGGTGCCGGTGGGCTTGACGACCACCCCGCGCCCGCCCGCGCGCTCCCACGCGTCGATGGCGGCCTGCTGGTCGGGCCGTAGCGACGGGAGCACCGGGCGGAGCGGCGGCAGGTCGAAGAACCGCGCCGCCTCGTCCACCACGTCGAGGCCGTACCGTGGGGCGTCCTCGCGGATCTGCCCGTAGCGCATGGCCTCGGTCCGCCACGCGCCCACGCGGGCGTCCCAGACGCAGTAGGGCGGCATGCGGACCGAGGACGGCAAGTCCAGCCGCAGCGACCCGCGCTCGAACCGCACCCGTGCGCGGTGGGTCACGGATGACGCCCCGTCATGCCCCGCCGCACCCGCGAGTGGCCGTGTCCGCACCCGCCGGGGCAGCCGGTGCCCCCACCCTCAGCCCCGGTCGACGAACCCGCGTGCGAACGCCACGAACCGGTAGACATCGGCGAAGGTGCTGGCGATCCCCAGCGACACGCGCACGGCGCCGCTGCTCTTGCCATCGATGCACCGCCGGAAGTCCTCCATGGTCAACCGGTCGGTCGGCCGGCTGAAGCAGGCGACGAGCTCGGTGCGGTCCAGGCCCAGGGCCACCTCGCCGCCCCCGGGGTTGCAGAAACAGCCCGTGCGCAGCGCGATCGCCGCCGCCGCGGCCTCCTGCTCGACCGCCCGGTGGTCCACGAACCGCCCGCGGGCGTCGTAGAAGTTCATGGTGACCGTAGCGCCCCGGCCAACCGTGGTCGTGGGGCCGTAGATCCGCACCACCGGCGCACCGGACCGATGCCGGAGCGCCTGCAGCTGGTCGAGCAGCCATCCGGTCAGGCAGTGCAGGCGCGTGTGCAGGCGCTCGAGGCCGATGCGCTCGAGGTGCCGCAGCCCGATGGGCACCGCGGGAATCGCCAGGAAGTCCGGGGTGCCGTCCTCGAAGGCCGCCTCGCCCTCTGCCAGGTAGTGCCGGTCGCCCTGGACCGAGGCGACGGTGATCGTTCCGCCGGCGAACCAGGGACGGCGCAGGCGCGCCAGCGCCGCGCGCCGCGCCAGCAGGCACCCGACCCCCGTGGGGTATCCGAACATCTTGTAGAACGACAGCGCTACGAAGTCGGGCTTCCACCGGCCGAGGTCGAGCCGGTTGGTGGGCACGAACGCGGCCGCATCCAGCAGCACGTCCCACCCGTAGTGGTGCGCCCGGTCGATCCACGCCAGCGCGTGCTGCACGCCTGAGAAGTTGGACTGCGCGGGATAGGCGAACAGGCCGGCGGTGCCCGGTCCCGCCCGCAGCTGCGCCTCGAGATGTGCCTCGTCGACGCCCATGTCGGGGAGCACCAGGGGTACATAGGTCACCGTCGCGCCGCGGGCGCGCGCGAACTCGCGGATGCCGTTCACCGAGTTGTGGTTGTCGAAGGTCAGCAGGTAGCGGCCTTGGGGGCCGAACGGGTAGGCTTCCCCGACCAGTTTGAGGGCGCCCGTGGCGTTGGACGTGAAGATCGCCACGTACTCCTCGGGCGGGGCGTTGAAGAAGCGCAACACCGCTTGGCGGGCCTCCTCCACCAGCGCGGTGGCCTCGGCCGAGGCGGGGTTCTGCGAATGGGGATTGCCCAGCACGCGCTGGCGCAGCAGCGCGTGGTGCTCGGTCAGCTGCGAGGCGGCGTAGAGGCTCGCGCCGGTGTAGTCCAGGTAGACGTGCCCGACAGCGTCCAGCCGCGCGTACTCGCTGGCCCGCAGGTCGTCGAGCAGGCGCGTGTCGGCGTACTCCGGGTACGCGGCGAGGAACGCCTCGTAGGCTGCGGCCTCGTCTTCCGCGCGCGCAGCGGCCGCGGGGGTGATGCTCACCTCGTGTCCTCCCTTGTGTCCTCTTCCCTGAGCACCTGCAGGTCCCTCTCTCGCCATGACGCCTCCCCTACTCGAGGGGATGCCGGGGGAGGCACACCGCGCGGCGCCGATCTCAAGGATCGAGGCCGGCTAGCCCACCGGTGCTGCACGGCCAGCCTCTCCCTCCGCGGCGCTGATCCAGAATACCTGGCTCCAGGCCCGGCGCACGCCGGCGCGGCACTCCAGCCGCACGAACCCCTCATCGCCCTCGGGCAGGTACGTACCGCCGCCTGATCCCAGGCGACGGCGGAGGCGCCCGGCGGCATCGAGCACGAGCACCTCGTCGGCCTCTGCGTGGGCGACGATCGCGGGGCCCTCGACGCCGAACGTCGCGGTCACCCCGGTGGAGGCGTAGCACGCCCCACCCAACAGCGCCCGGCGCAGGGCGGTTGGGGTCACTGCGTCCACCTTGACCACCACCCAGGCACGGTCGAACTGCGCGTCGACGTGGTAGTCGTCGCCTGCGCTGGCGACCACCATGACGCCGGGGCCATGGGCGCGCACTGCGTGCAACCAGCGCCGGAGGTCTTCCTCCGGGTGGGAGTGTGGGTTCCAGATCTCCACCAGGAACGGCGTCGGCAACCGCGCCAGCACCTGCGCCGTCCAGGCGCCGGTCCAGAAGTTGCCCGTCCACGAGGGATGGTGCAGACTCGGCACCCCGCCACAGGCCAGCGTGTGCCGGATGCGTTCCTCCGGCGGTCCGGCGCCGAGCACGTCCTCCACGAGGAGCCGGCCCAGGTGCGGTCCCAGGGGCCAGATCCCCCACGTGACGGTCTCCTCCACGCCCGGCAGCGCCAGGAACGTGGCGTCGTTGAGGTCGTCGCAGCGCGTGATGCGGTCGTGGTCGGTGAAGACGACGAAGGTGTAGCCTGCATCGCGGTAGCGCCGCGCCAGGTCTGCCGGCGAGCGGCGGCCGTCGGAGTGGTGGGTGTGGCAGTGGAGCTGGGCACGACACCACCGCCCGGGGCCCGCGTAGGGGTCGGCGATCCGGATCACGCGGCCGCCGGGTCCCGCACCCACGCGCGCGGTGCCCCCGGGCGGTCTGCGGGCGGCCGCCTGAGGCTCCGGCGCAGGCGCCCGTCGGCTCCCACCTCGTAGCCGAGCTGTCGCAGCTCGCGCCGCACGCGCTCGATGCGGTCGGCCAGGCCGGGGTGCGTGCGGAACAACACCTCGAACTGGCTGGGGTCGCGGCCCTCGGCGGCCCGGAGCCGGCGCATGAACGCAAGGCCCGCCGACGCGTCGAACCCGGCACGGTGGGTATAGGCGACGGCCAGGCGGTCGGCCTCGAACTCGAACTCGCGCGAGAACCCCCGCTGGACGAAGAAGCGCACGATGGCGGCCACCTGGGCTGCGGTGGGGTCGCCGCCGAACAACAGCTGGGCCACCAGCGCCAGGAAGAAATGGCGCTCCAGCAGCTGGACGTGGTGGCGCGCCGCCACGTGTCCGATCTCGTGGCCCAGCACGAAGGCCAACTCGTCGTCGGACTCCACGAACCGCACCAGGCCCTCGGTGGCGTAGATGAACCCGCCGGGGAGCGAGATGGCGTTCACCTCGCGGACCCGCAGCACCTTGAACGTGTAGGGCAGGCCGGGCCGCGCCGAGCGCGCGGCGATCCGTTCCCCGATGGCGGTGACGCGGGCGCGCAGGCCGGCATCCGGGCTTACGGGATACTGCTGCTCGAGCTCGGCCGCTGCCTGGCGCCCGATCCGGATCTCCTGGGCTTCGCTGATCAGCGCGGCCTGCGCCGGCCGCGCAGGCAAGGCCAGACAGACCAGCAGGACCAGCACCGCCACGACCCCGCAGCGCGGCCCGACGGTCAGGAGCCCTGCACCACGGCGCCTGCGCTGTGAGCTGACACGCCGGCGGCGAACGCCCGTCGTTCCTTTACAGGGCCGGGTGCCCGTGCTACGATGCGCCCGAAACACCATCCGGTCCATGCGGATCACCGTCCGTCTCTTCGCCGCCTACCGCGAGGCCGTCGGCACGCCGGCGCTCGTGCTCGAGATGCCCGACGGCGCTACCGCCGGCGACGTGTGGACGCTGCTGCGGCAGGCCTACCCCGGGCTCGACGGGCTGCCGGCGCCCGCAGCCGTCGCCATCAACGACGTCGTGCGGCCGCCGGAGCACCCGCTGGCCGCCGGCGATCAGGTGGCGCTGCTGGCGCCGGTGAGCGGTGGCGCCGGCGAACCACCGGCCCCGTCTCCATCTACCGACGCCGACGCGGCGCTGGCGGCCGTCGTCCACGTCGACCTCGTTGCCACCCCGATCCGCCTCGACCCGCTCCTGGAGGCGGTGTCGCACCGCGACGCCGGCGCCGTGGTCCTCTTCCTGGGCACGGTCCGCGAGCACTCGCGTGGCCGGCAGGTCCAGCGGCTGGAGTACGAGGCGTACGAGACGCTGGCCCGCGCCGAGATGCAGCGGATCGCCACCGAAGCCGCCAGGCGCTTTGGCGCCCGCGTGGCCATGGTGCACCGCGTCGGCACGCTGGCCGTCGGCGAGATCAGCGTCGCGATCGCAGCGGCGGCGCCCCACCGGCGCGAGGCGTTCGAGGCCGGCCGGTTCGCCATCGACACCCTGAAGCAGACGGTGCCCATCTGGAAGAAAGAGGTGTGGGCCACCGGCGCGCAGTGGATTGGCCAGGAGGACCAGGCACCGGACCCTCCGGCTCCCAGCACGACCTCCCGCGACCCGTCGCCCTAGCGGCGCACGCACACAGGCCCGCACGACACGCCCTCACCGCCTCCCGCGCTGGCGAGATCGGGCAGGCACGTCGTCAGGCGTCCTCCTCCGCCACCGCCAGCACGACCTTGCCGAACTGCTCGCGCCGCTCGAGCATCTCGTGGGCGGCGCGGGCCTCGCGCAGCGGCAGCACCGCGTGCACCACCGGCTCCAGGCGTCCCGCCTCGACGTGGGCCGTGACGTCGAGGAGCTCGCGCTTGGCACCCACCCAGGTGCCGAAGATGCTGAGCTGGCGGCCGTAGATGTACCGGATGTCGGTGGGCGCCTGGGCGCCCGTGGTGGCCCCGCAGGTCACCAGCCGGCCACCGCGGGTCAGGATCCGGAGGCTGGTCTCCCAGCTGGCGGCGCCGACGTGGTCGAACACCACGTCCACACCGCGGCGGTCCGTCAGTTGCCGCACCGCGTCGTAGACGTTCTCGGTGGTGTGGTTGATGACCGCCTCGGCGCCCAGGGCGCGTGCCCGCTCCAGCTTCCAGTCGGCGCCAGCCGTGGCGATGACGCGCGCGTGGTGCAGGCGGGCGATCTGGATCGCCGCGCTCCCCACGCCGCTCCCGGCACCCCAGATCAGCACGGTCTCCCCGCTGCGCAGGCGCGCGTGGGTCACCAGCATGTTCCAGGCGGTGAGGAAGACCAGCGGAACGGCGGCTGCGCGGGCGAAGTCGAGGCGGGCGGGCTTGGGCAGGACGTTGGCCCGCGGGGCCACCACGAACTGGGCGTAGCCGCCGGGGATGTGCTCGCCGAAGATCGAGAACTGGGGACACAGCGTGTCGTCGCCGGCGATGCACCACCGGCACTGCCCGCAGGAGACCCCGGGCGCGAGCACCACCGCATCGCCGACCGCGACGCCCTCGACGCCCTCGCCCACGGCGTCGACCACGCCGGCGATGTCGGCGCCGAGAATGTGGGGGAACTGCAGGCGCAGGCGCGGCAGCCCGCGCCGCACCCAGAGATCGATGTGGTTCAGGGCCACGGCCCGCACCCGCACGCGCACCTCCAGGGGGCCCGGGCGCGGGTCGGGGGCCTCCTCGTAGACCAGGACCTCCGGCCCTCCGTGCTGATGCATGCGCACGGCGTGCATCGGCTCACGGCCCCCAGGCGTCGGCCATGGCGCGGGCGACGGCGGGGCGGACGGCCGCCGGCGCGACGCCCCGGGCTGCCAGCGCCTCCCGACAGACGTGATCGAGGCAGGCGCAGACCGCCTGCGCGATGTTCATCCACCGGCCGCCGGCGGCGCGCAACCCGGCTGCGCGGGCGTGACGCATCGTGGTGGTCTCCTGCGGCGCGTAGATCATGTCGTAGACGACCGCCCCGGGCGGCAGCAGCCGCATGCGCGCCTGCGAGCGCTCGTGGTTCGCCGCGATGTCGGCGGCCGCCTGCGCCAGGAACGCCGCCGGGAACGTCGTGGCGTCGCCTGCCGGCAGCACCGGCGGCGACGCGGGCGCCAGGGCCGAGTAGGGCTCCAGGAGCGTCCACCCGCCGGCCCGGGGCACGATGCCGGCCTGGCCCCGCACCGACGCGTTGATCACCAGCTGCACCCCCGGGAGCACGTGGTCGAGGGCGGCGTCGTCGACGGCCTCGGCCGGGCCGCCGGCCGCGCGCACCGCTGCGGCCAGCGCGTCGGCCCGTGCCATGTCGCGGTTGGTGATCAGCAGCCGCCCGCCGCGCAGGTGCGGGGCGAGCGCAAACGCCGCCGCGCGCGCGGCGCCGCCCGCGCCGATCAGCAACACGGTACGTCCCTCCAGACGGTCGACGAGCGGCGGCCCATCGCCGGGGTGCAGCAGCGCTTCCAGCAGGCCGGCGGCGTCGGTGTTGGCGCCCAGCAACCGGCCGTTGCGGGTGCGCGTGATGGTGTTCACGGCGCCGATGCGAGCAGCCTGGGGATCGAGCGCGTCCAGCAGGGGGATCACCGCTTCCTTGTAGGGCACCGTGACGTTGACGCCCAGGGCGCCGTCGGTGCGCCGCACGAGGTCGAGGACGGCCGCCAGCGCGTGCGCCGGCACGTCCAGCGGCAGGTAGACCGCGTCGATGTCCAGCAGCGCAAACGCCCGCATCCACATGCGCGGGCTGCGCGCGTACGTCGAGGGGTGGTCGCCGATCAGGCCCGCCAGGCCCATGGCCCGGGGCGCGGGGAGCGTGTTGGTGACCAGCGCCTGCAGGGGCGCCAGCCAGGGCGGCGGCCCACCCCTCGTCGCGGTGTGCGGAGCGCCAGAGGCCGTCACTGGGCGGTCGCGAGCATGATCTCGCGGATCTGTGCGGTCAGGCGCAGCGCTTCGGCCATGGGGCGCTGCCACAGGTTGCGGCCGAAGATCAGTCCGGTGGCGCCGGCCTCCATGACCAGCCGCGCGCGGGCCAGCAGGTCGGCGTCGTCGAGGCGCTGGCCGCCCGAGAACAGCACGAACGCGGCCCCCGCAGTGCGCACCACCTTCTCCACCGCGGCCCGCGGATCCAGGCTCAGCTCGGCGTAGGCCTTGGGCAGGCCCTCGCGCCGGGGCTCCAGGACCGGCGGGTTCAGCTTCACCACGTCCGCGCCCAGCTCCACCGCCACCCGCGCCGCGTAGTCCACGGCGTAGAGGCTATCACGGCCGCCCTTGCGCTCGATCGCCTCTCCCCGCGGATAGGCCCACACCACCAGCGGCATCCCGTAGCGGTCGCACGCCTGCCGCACGCGGGTCAGCTGGGCGATGTCCTCGTCCTGGCGCGGCGAGCCCACGTACAGCGTGTAGCCCACCGCGTCGGCGCCCAGCCGCACCGCGTCCTCCACGCTGCCGGTCAGCCCCGACAGCGGCCGGTCCTCCGGCGGGATGTTGGTCTTCCCGTTGAGTTTCAGGATGAGTGGGATGCGGCCGGCGAACGGCGCCAGGGCGCGTGCCGCGATGCCGTAGTGGAAGACGATCGCCGAGTAGCCACCCTCCAGCGCGAGCCGGATCTGGAACTCGGGGCGCTCGCTGGGCGGGTTGGGCAGGAAATCGCCCGGGCCGTGCTCCAGTCCCTGGTCCACCGGCAGCACCAGCATCGTGCCGTGGCCTGGCCCGTGGGCGTACAGCAGCCGGTACAGCCGCGCGCGCTTGCCCTGCGCCAGCGGCAGCTCGTCCAGCACGGGACGCCGGACGCGCTCGATCACCATCTCAGTCGCCTCCTCCTCGTGTCGTCGCCTCCTCCTCCTCCCCGTGTCGTGCTGCCGGTCAGGGGGCGGGCTCCACCACGATGTGGGTGGGCCCTTCGGCCAGCAGGCGACGGTGCGTGTACCAGACGACGAGCCGCTCGGTCGCCAGCCGGCGGTGGGGGTCAGCCGCGCGCACCTGACCGGTGAAGACCGCCACCTGCGCCTGGTGATCGAGCAGGGCCATCTGGCTCTCGACCGCGAGCTGACCCCAGACAGCGCGCACCGGACCGCTGACGCGCGCGCGGCGCACCCGGCGGTCCGCCTCGACCCGCGTGCCTGTGACGCTGCCGTCGCGGGTGACCACCCGGGCGTCGCCGTCTAGCACCATTTCGCCCGCGGCGCGCCGATAGACGAAGCGCTGCCCGGTGGCGGTGACGTCGGGCGGAACGACCAGCGCGACACCGCCGTCCGCCGTCACCTCCTCGCGCGCCGGGACGATGGTGATCCCAGGCGCCCGGAGCCGCAGGTCCTGAGCGTCCAGGATGGCCTCGCCGCGGGCCACGATCCGGGTGATCGTCTGGCGCGTGAAAGCCACCGTGATCTCCCGGGCGGCCAGCGTGCCCTGGGGCGCCACTACCCGCGCCCCGCCGCTCAGCACCGCAAGGCCGGCGCGGCGGGCAAGCCGCGCACGCGCGGCCACCGCGGTAGTGCGGCCGTCGGTGAGGCGCACGCCCCCGGCGGCCTCCCCCTCGCCGGTGGCGGCGTCGAGGGTGACCTCGCCAGCCGTGAGCTGCACGGCGGGCGCCGGCGCGGCGTGCGCGCGCAGCACCTCCGGCTGGGACGCGACCCCGGCGAAGGCCAGCAGGACCGCGACACCGGTCGTCACGCCGCGCACCGGCAGCACCCGCTGACGCCCCCCTGCGCGCTGGCGCTCCCACCACGCACGCCACCGCCTCACGATCGGGACACGCATCTAGTCGCGGTCGATCTGCGCACGCTGCAGGCGGCCGCTGTAGTCGATGTACACGCTCTTCCACTCGGTGAACACGTCGAGCACCTGCAGGCCGCCCTCCCGGTGGCCGTTGCCGGTCGCCCGGGTGCCGCCGAACGGCAGGTGCACCTCGGCACCCGTCGTGCCGTGGTTGACGTAGACGATGCCGGTGCGGATCTCCTCCACCGCGCGCATCGCGGCGAAGACGTCGCGGGTGAAGATCGACGCCGACAGGCCGTAGCGCACGCCGTTGACGATCTCGATGGCCTCGTCCAGGCTGGCGGCGTCGATGACGCCCACCACCGGGCCGAAGATCTCTTCCTGGGCGACCCGCATGCCGGGGGCGACACCATCCAGGATCGTCGGCGCGTAGAAGAACCCCCGTTCCAGGCCGGGCAGGTGGGGCCGCTCGCCCCCCAGCACGACGGTCGCCCCCTCGCGCCGCCCGATCTCCACGTAGGTCTCCACGCGCTCGCGCTGCCGGGCGCTCACCAGGGGCCCCATGTCGGTCTGGGGGTCCAGCCCATCGCCCAGGCGCAGGCGCCGGGCGCGGTCTGCCAGGCGCTCGACGACCTCGCGGTGCGCCCGCGGCGTCACGACGATCCGGCTGCAGGCCGTGCACCGCTGGCCGGTGGTGCCGAACGCGCTCCAGGTCAGGGCGTCGGCCGCCAGCTCGAGATCGGCGTCGTCGAGGACGATCGCCGCGTTCTTGCCGCCCATCTCCAGCGAGACCCGCACGCCGCGCGCCTGGCAGCGGGCCGCCACCTGCAGTCCCACCTCGGTGGAGCCGGTGAAGGAGATCAGGGCGATGCCCGGGTGGTCCACCAGCGCCGCGCCGGTCTCGTCGCCACCGGTGACCAGGTTGAGGACGCCTGGCGGCAGGCCGGCTTCCACCAGCAGCGCGACGAAGGCTGCGGCCGTCAGCGGGGTCTCGGGCGCCGGCTTGAACACCACCGTGTTGCCACAGACCAGCGCCGGGACGATCTTCCACGACGGGATCGCCACCGGGAAGTTCCACGGCGTGATCACGCCCACGACGCCCAGCGGCTGGCGGACGCAGTACGCGGCCTTGCGCGGCATCTCGCTGGGCGTGGTGTAGCCGTGCAGGCGCCGCCCCTCCCCGGCGATGAAGTAGGTCATGTCGATGGCTTCCTGCACGTCGCCGCGCGTCTCGGTCAGGATCTTGCCCATCTCGCGGGTGGCCAGCCGCGCCAGCTCCTCCTTGTGCCGCACCAGCAGCTCCGCCGCGCGGAAGAGGATCTCGGCCCGGCGCGGCGCCGGGGTCGCGCGCCACCGCGGCCAGGCGTCGGCAGCCGCCTGAACCGCGCGGTCCACGTCAGCCGCGGTCGAGTCGGGCGCCACGCCCAGCACCTCGCCTGTGGCGGGATTCACGGAGGTCAGCATGCGCTCGCCGACCGGGTCGACCCATTGGCCGGCGATGTAGTTGCGCCCCTGCGGGACCGACAGCACCTCCAGCATCGCCGTGCACCCCTCCTGCGGCTCGCCGGACCGCGTTACGCGCGGGTGGCCACGGGCAGCCGGTCGGCCAGCCGCCGGGCCGCCTCGCGCAGCGCCTGCGCGGCCGGACTGTCGGGCCGGCTGCGCACCACCGGTGCGCCGATGTCTCCGCCCTCGCGCACTGCCACGTCCAGGGGGATCTCGCCGAGCAGCGGCACGCCCAGCTGCTCGGCCAGACGCAGGCCGCCGCCGCGGCCGAAGACGTCGATGGGCGCGGCCCCCGGCGCCGGGACGAAGCCCGCCATGTTCTCGATGACGCCCACGACGTCCATGTTGACCTTCTCGGCCATCTTCGCGGCCCGCATCGCCACGCTGGCCGCGGCCGGCTGCGGAGTGGTGACGATCAGCATCGAGGCCTGGGGCAGGGTCTGGGCGATCGACAGCGATACGTCGCCCGTACCCGGCGGCAGGTCGATGAACAGGTACTCCAGGTCGTCGCCCCAGTGCACTTCCTGGATGAAGGTGACCAGCGCCTTGTGCAGCATCGGCCCGCGCCAGATCACCGCTTCGTCCTCGCCGGGCAGCAGGAAGCCGATGGACATGACGCGGATGCCGTCCCGTTCCAGCGGGATCAGCATCTGGTCGATGGCGGTGGGTCTGCCCGCGACCCCCAGCATGCGCGGGATGGAGAAGCCGTAGACGTCGGCGTCGATGATGCCCACGATGCGGCCGGCGTCGGCCAGCGCCACGGCCAGGTTCACGGTGATCGTCGACTTGCCGACGCCGCCCTTGCCGCTGGCCACGGCCACGACGCGGGTAGGCGCCTCCGGCGTCAGGAACGACGACCGGCGCTGCCCGGCGCCTTCCCCCCCGCGCAGCCGGGCGATCAGCGCCTGCCGCTGCTCCTGCGTCATGACTCCCAGGTGCACCTCGACGTCCCGCACCCCCGGCAGGCCGCGCAGGCGATCGCGGATGGCGTCGACGATCGTCTCCCGGAGCGGACAGCCGCTGATGGTCAGCAGGGCGTCGACCCGCACCACGCCGTCGCGGACGGCCACCTCCCGCACCATGTCGAGTTCGACGATGCTCTTGTGCAGCTCAGGGTCCTGCACGTCGCGCAGGGCCTCGAGCACCTGCTCCCGGGTGGGACCGGACTGGCGACCGAACATGCGCTGCCTCCTGGCGCGGGCCGGTGACGAACCATCGCACCACGCTGTCGGTTTCAGTCTAGCATCGGGGCGCTGCGCCGGCTACACGGGCGTCAGACGGCCCGGCGGCAGCTGGTGCCCTGCGGTCCGACCCGGCGCGCGCACAGGACCCGGCCCGCCGTGGGCGAATAGCGTCCCGCACAAGGGGGGGTGCGACGATGCGCAGGCACACGAGGAGGGTGGCGCTGGGAGTGTGGGTGGCCGGTGTGCTGGTCACCGCGCTGGTCGCGGCGAGCGCCGTGTCGGCGGCGGATGCCGCCCGCAGGGCGCGGGGCCGGGCCGTGCTGGGCGACTTGCTGGCGGCCCTGAGCGACGGCCGCGTCGACGTCGTGGAGTTGGGCGGGACGTTGAAGGAGAGTACGCCGGTCATCCAGCTGCCGCCGCCGTTTGCCAACACGCCGGGGTTCAAGAAGCACGTGATCTCGGCCTTCGACGAGAAGGGACCGGCCTGGACCTGGTACTGGTACGAGGTCGGCGAGCACGTCGGCACGCACTTCGACGCGCCATGTCACTGGGTCACCGGCAAGGACAAGCCCTGCCTCCACCGGCTCGACCCGCGCACCCTGGTCGGTCCCATCGCCGTAGTCGACATCACGCGGGAAGCTATGGCCAACCCCGACTTCGTCGTCACCAGGGAGACGCTGCTGGGCTGGGAGCGCCGCTGGGGACGCATCCCCAAGGGCGCCTGGGTCCTGCTGCGCAGTGGCTGGTCCAAGAAGTACGCGGACCCCAAAGCCTACTTCAACGTGGGACCGGACGGACCGCACACGCCGGGGATGGGAGCCTCCGGCGCGCGCTTCCTGGTCACGGAACGGGACATCGTGGGCGTCGGCGTGGAGACCATCGGCACCGATGCCGGCCAGGCGTTCAAGGAGAACCCGCCGTTTCCCAACCACGCCATCATGCACGGAGCCGGCAAGTACGGCCTGACGTCGCTGTTCAACCTCGACCGGCTGCCGGCCACGGGCGCCGTGCTCGTGGTCTTGCCGATGAAAGTCGAGGGCGGCACCGGCAGCCCGGTACGTCCGCTCGCCCTGGTGCCGCGGCGTTAGGCGCTGGCTCCTTCAGATCGCCGGTGGGGCGGCCGGGAGGCCGGCGATCGGCCTCCCGGCCCCCGTCGTCTCCTCGATGAACTCTACCAGCACCCGGTTGAACCGTTCTGCCTCCTCCAGCTGCGGGTTGTGCCCGCTCTCGTGGAAGGGTACCAGGCGCGCGCCGGGGATGCGGAGGGCCAGCGCCAGTGCGCCGCCGTAGCGTTGCTTGCGGTCGTGCACGCCATGGAGCACCAGCGTGGGCCCCCCCACTGCCGGCAACATCGCGTCGAGGTTCACGGTCTCCAGGTCGCGCGCCAGCAACTTCATGGCGTAGGAGCATGACAGCCAGCAGCGCATGGCGCGTCGCCTCCCCCGGATCCCGGCATGACGATCAGACTTTGACCGGCACGAACTCCGCGGTGTAGTGATCCGACAGCGGCCAGCGCACCGTCAGCACGCCCAGCTCCAGCAGCGTATCCTGCATGAACTTCAGCGCCTCGAGGTCGAAGCGGCCGTCGATCGACCAGAGCGGGCGCGTGTTCTCGTAGGCGCGCCGGGTGGCCGGCTCCGGCCACCCGATGCCCTTGGCCGCAATCCGGATCGTCTCGTCGGCGTTGTCGCGGCAGAACCGCTGGGCCCTGAAGTACCCCTGCAGGAGCTTGCGCAGGTCGTCCTTCCGCTTGCGGATCACGTCGCTGGTGGTGTAGGCGAGCTCGCTGATCCACTTCGGCGTGACCTCGTCAAGGCGCAGGAGGATCTTCCCCACCCCCAGGTGCTCGGCCAGGGCCCCGGCGTCGCCGAAGATGAACGCCTGGATCTCCCCGCGCCGCAGGGCCGCCATCTGCGCATCCAAGCCCCCGAGGCCCACGATGCGCACGTCGCGCACCGGATCCCACCCCTGCTGCCTGGCCAGCATCCGGGCGAACACCCACGTGGTCGCCCCCACCGCCGTCACGCCGATGGCCTTCCCCTTGAGGTCCGCCACGCGGGCGATCCCCGGCGCGGCGATCAGGGTGAAGTGGTTCTTCTCGGTGATCACGGCCACGGCCCGGATCGGCGCCCCCTGCGCCCGGAACACCAACGCATCGGTGGCGCCCGTGAGCCCGAGGTCGACGGTACCCGCCAGCACGCCGCGCAGGAGCGGCGGACCGCCGGTGAAGGTGATCACCTCGGGCGCGATGCCGGCCTCACGGAAGAACCCCTTCTCCACCCCCACGAGGACAGGGGCCATGATCGCGAGATCGCCCAACACCACCGGGCCGAGCTTGAAGGGGACGGCCTGCTGGCCCCAGGCGACGCCGATGCGCAGCCACGGTGCCGTCGCGGCCGCCAGCGCGGTCCCCACCCGCCCGAGGAACCCTCGTCGTGTCCACATGATCATCGCTCCACCCCCTCAATGCGATTGGCGTCACCGCCATGCCCCCAGACGCCGGTTCCAGTGTTCGAGCCATAGCACCGCTGCCACGGAGAACACGGAGATGATGGCCGTGGCGGCAAACAGCTGCGGCGCGTTGAACGCCAGGGCCAGCTGCTGCATGAGAAAGCCCATGCCGCGGATCCCCGCGAACATCTCCGTTAACAGCACGCCCACGAAGGCGAAGACGGCGCCCACGCGCAGGCTGGCCAGGATCGCCGGGAGCGCCGCCGGGACGATCACCTTGCCGTAGAGTTGCCACCGCGTGGCGCCCATGGACCGGGCCACCGTGAGCAGAATCCCCTCCACGTCGCGGACGGCGCCCACCACCTGCACCATGATCGGGAAGAACGCGAAGAGCGCGCCGCCGATCACGGCCGCCTGCGGGCGGACGCCCAGGATGAGGACGATCCACGGCACGAGCAGGATCTTGGGGAGGCTGTAGAGCGCCATGGCGTAGGGCATGACGACCTCGCGCGGGGTGCGCGTCGACCCCACCACCAGGCCCAGGCCCACACCGCACACCACGGCCAGCAGGTAGCCACCCAGGGTCTTCAGCAGGGTCTCGCCCAGCCGGGGCAGCGCCAGCGCGGCGACGGGTCCCAGCGCCCCCGCCACCGCGCTCGGCGGTGGAACGAACAGCGGGTCCAGGACGCCGCGGCGGCTCGCCGCTTCCCAGACGAGACCGATGGCGGCCAGCGTGGCGCCCTGCAGCACGCGCACCGTCACCCGCTCCATTGCTTCGCCCGGGCTTCGAGACGCCCCGCCGCCACGTCGACGACCACGACCACCGCCGCCATGAGGACTGCGAGGGCCACGTACTCTGGCGTCCGCAGCAGGTTGTAGACGTGGTTGATCAGAAAGCCGATGCCGGCGCGGGATCCCAGCAGTTCTCCCGCCAGCACCCCAACGGTGCACAACGCCAGCCCCGACCGGAGGCCGCTGGCCAGCGTGCCCGCCATGGCCGGCAGCATCACCTTCCAGTAGATCGCCCACGGGCTGGCGCCCATCGCCCGGGCCACCGTCACCAGGTGGCGGTCGGTCTGCTGCATGCCGGCCAGCACCGCCAGCACCACGGGGAAGAACCCCAGCAGGAAGCCGAACGCCACCTTGGAAGCGGGCCCCAGCCCGAACAGCAACATCAGCGACGGATACCAGACCACGCTGGGCACCGCATACAGCCCCGCGAGGATGGGCTCGTACGCCCGCGCCAGGAGCGGCCAGAAGCCCATCAGGAACCCCAGCGTCAGGCCTACGGCCACTGCCAACGCGTAGGCGGCGGCGATGGTGCGCAGGGTGATGCCCAGGTGCTCGAGCAACGGTGGCAGGTCGGGCTGCGAGAGCAGCCGTACCACGGCACCGGGCAGGGCGGACGGCGTCACGTACAGCACAGGGTTCAGGGGCCGGGCGATCAGTTCCCAGGTCCCCAGGGCCGCTGCCAGGAACGCCGCCCGCCACAGCAGCAGCCTCATCCCTGCCCCTCGGCCATGGCCCGCATCGACTCCTCCCGGATCTGCTGCCACAGCCGGGCGCGGAGCGCCACGGCATCGGGCGCGCTCAGGTCGCGGGGAAACGGCAGGGCGACCGGCACCACGTCCTTGATGCGGCCCGGGCGGGCCGTCATGACCACGATGCGGTCCGACAGCGTGATCGCCTCCTGGATGCTGTGGGTGACGAAGACGATGGTCTTCCGCGCCCGGGCGCGGATCTCGCCGAGCCACTCTCCCATCAACAGGCGCGTCTGCTCGTCCAGAGCCCCGAACGGCTCGTCCATGAGCAGGATCGGGCTCCCCAGCGCCAGCGCGCGCGCGATAGCCACCCGCTGCCGCATGCCCCCGGACAGCTCGCGGGGGTACTTGTGCTCGAACCCCTTGAGCCCCACCGCCTCCAGCAGGCGGCGCGCCTCCTCCTCCCGCGCGCGGCGTGGCACCCCCCGCACCTCGGGGCCAAAGCAGACGTTGTGAAGTGCCGTGCGCCAGGGAAAGAGCCCCGGGTCCTGGAACACCATGGCCACCGCCCGGGGGTCGGGTCCGTTGGTGGCGACCCCGTCGATGAGGATCGTGCCGGCATCGGGCCGGACCAGCCCGCCCAGCATGCCCAGCACGGTGGACTTCCCGCATCCGCTCGGCCCCAGGATCGTCAGGAACTCCTGCTCGTAGACCTCGAACGACACCGCCTCGACCGCGCGCACCGGGCCCGAGGGCGTGCGGTAGGTCTTGGCCACGTCGCGGACGACGATGTGTGGGCGCCGCATGCTTGGGGCTCTCGATTCCGCGTGGCACCGGGGGACTCCTCCGGCGCCTGCGCCGGCGCGCGGCGCCCCGTCCCCGTCGGCGCACGCGAGGGTATGGAAGGAAAGCTGCGAGCCGTGACGTAAGCCGAGAGGAGCCAGCAGCGCTCAGCCGGGCGCGTCAACGGTGGTGGGGGGACGGACCATGCCGGCGCAGACCACGCGCGAGATCTCCCTGGACGACCGGTACCTGCTCGAGGAAGGCCGGGTCTACCTGCGGGGCATTCAGGCGCTCGTGCGCCTCCCCCTCGACCAGCACCGGCGCGATCGCGCCGCCGGCCTGCGCATCGGCACCTTCATCAGCGGCTACCCCGGCGCCCCTCTGGCTGGCTACGACCTCGCCCTGCAGCGCATCCGTCACCTGCTGGCAGAGCACGACATCGTCCACGTACCGGCCGCCAACGAGGACCTCGCCGCCACGGCGATCATGGGCACCCAGATGCTGGACCGCTACCCCTCGTCCCGGTACGACGGCGTCGTCGCGCTCTGGTACGGGAAGGGCCCTGGTCTGGACCGCAGCGGCGACGCCATCAAGCACGGCAACTTCGCCGGGACCAGCCGGCACGGTGCCGTGGTCCTGCTCGTGGGCGAGGACCACGAGGCCAAGAGCTCATCGTTCCCGTTCCAGGACGACTACGCGCTGGTCAGTGCCGGCATCCCCATCCTCTACCCGGCCTCGGTCCGGGAGTTCCTGGAGTTGGGGCTGCACGCCATTGCCATGTCCCGCTACAGCGGGTGCTGGGTGGCGCTCAAGCTCGTGGGGGCCCTGTGCGACGGGGGCGAGACGGTGGAGCTCGCCCCCGGACGGCCGACGATCGTGACCCCGACGCTGGAGATCGACGGACGTCCCTACCAGAAGGTGGCGGACTTCTCGTTCTTTGGCACACGCAACATCGAGATCGAGCGCCACCTCTACTACGAGCGGCACCTGGCCGTCCGCGCCTACGCGCGTGCCAACCGGCTGGACGTGGTCGAGGTCACGGGCCCCGAGGACCGCGTGGGGATCATCACGGCCGGCAAGAGCCACGCCGACACCTGGCAGGCGCTGCTGGACATGGGCCTGGACGACGAGGAGCTGCGGCGGTGGGGTATTCGCCTCCTCCGGATGGGCCTGATCTACCCGGTCGACGGTGAGCGCATCCGGGCGTTCGCCGCCGGCCTGCGCGAGATCATCGTCATCGAGGAGAAACGCGGATTCCTCGAGGCGCAGGTGAAGGAGGCGCTCGCCGGGCTCCCCGGCCCGGTAACCATCGTCGGCAAGTTCGACGAGACCGGGGCACCGCTGTTCCCCATCCACGGCGGGATGGACAGCGACATCATCGCCGAACGCCTGGGCCCGCGGCTGCTCCGGTACGCGCCCGCCCATGCCGGGATTCGCCGCCGGCTGGACGCGCTTGCTGCGATCCGGACACGTCGGTACGCCGCGCATCCGGCGCGCACGCCCAACTACTGCTCGGGCTGTCCCCACAACGTCACAACGCAGCTGCTAGACGGGCAGGTCGCGTGGGGGAGCCCCGGGTGTCATGCGTTCGCGTCGGTCATCGAGCAACCGCACCGCCGCATCGAGGCCATGACGCAGTACGGCGGCGAGGGCGCGCCCTGGATCGGCCTGCAGCCCTTCACCGACCGGCCCCACATGGTCCAGAACATGGGCGACGGCTCCCTCTTCCACTCCGGCTACCTGGCCATCCGGTTCGCGGCGGCGGTGGGGGCCAACATCACCTACAAGATCCTCTACAACGGCGCCGTGGCCAACACGGGCGCCCAAGCGCCCGTGGGCCAGCGGTCGATCCCCGCGCTCACCCAGCTCCTGGCCCGGGAAGGCGTCCGCGCCATCGCCCTGGTCACCAAGCGCCCGCGCGCCTACCGCCGGGCAGGCCTCTCACCGATCACGCGGGTCTACCCCGTGGACGCCTTCGACCACGCGCTGCGGACACTCTCGGAGACGAAGGGCACCACGGTCCTGATCTACGACGAGATGTGCGCCAACGAGCGGCGCCGCCAGCAGAAGCGCGGCCTCCTGCCGGCCCCGCACCGGTTCGTCGTGATCAACGAGGCCGTGTGCGAGAACTGCGGGCACTGCGGGGCCCTGACCAACTGCATGTCGCTCCAGAAGGTTGACACCGAGTTCGGGCCCAAGACCCAGGTCCACCAGTCGTCGTGCAACCAGGACTACCGCTGTCTGGGGGGCGACTGCCCGTCGTTCGTGACGGTGGAGACGCGGCCGGGCGAGGGGTTGCGCAGGCCCACGCCACCGGTGCTGGAGGCCGAGGCGATCCCCGAGCCGGTGCACAAGGTCGGCCTGGAGCGCCCATACCACATCTACATTCCCGGCGTGGGGGGCACCGGGGTGATCACCGTCAACAACGTCCTCTCGTTCGCGGGGTTGATGGACGGCGTGCACGTCATCGGGTACGACCAGACCGGCGCGGCCCAGAAGTGGGGACCGGTGCTGTCCAGTCTGGTGCTCGCGCGCCCGGGGCAGCGCGTCGCCGCCAGCAAGGTCGGAGCCGGCAAGGCAGACCTCTACCTCGGCCTGGACCTGATGGGCGCCGCCACGCCCGGCAACCTGGACCGCTGCGATCCCGCGCGAACCGTGGCCGTCCTCAACACGACGCTCCTGCCCAGCGGCGAGATGGTCCGCAACGTCTGGTTTGCGGTCGACGCCGAGGCCATGGTGCAGTCCGTCGCGCAGGTGACGCGCGCCACAGACAACGTGTTGGTCGAAGGCCGCCGCTACGCGGAGGCGCTCTTCGGGGACTACATGATGACGAACTTCTTCGTCGTCGGGGTGGCCTACCAGGCCGGCCTCGTGCCGCTCTCTGCCCGGAGCATCGAGGCGGCGATTCGCCTGAACGGCGTGCAGGTCGAGCAGAACCTGCAGGCGTTCCGCTACGGCCGGCTGTTCGTCGCGGAGCCAGCACGCGTGCGGCGCCTGGTCGAGCCACCGGCGCGGACCTACGAGGAGGAGCGGGCCGCGGCGCTGGCGCGGCTGGGCGCCCGGAACGGCCGGACGACACCCGCCGCTGCCGCCTACATTGCGCTGCTGGACCGCTGCGCGCACCTCGATCCGGAGTCGCGCCGGATGCTTGCGATCCGCATCGCCGAGTTGATCGACTACCAGCACCCGCGGTACGCTGAGCAGTACGTCGACGTCGTCCTGCGCGTGGCCGCCCGCGAGCAGGCGGTGCGGCCAGGCGGGACCGCCCTCACCCGGGCCGTCATCTTCCACCTCTTCAAGCTGATGGCCTACAAGGACGAGTACGAGGTCGCCCGGCTGTACCTGACGCCGGCGTTCCGCGCGCAGATCGCCCGCCTCGTCGCCCACCCCCGGCGGGTGGTGTTCCACTTCCACCCGCCGCTGCTGCGCGCCCTGGGGCTTCGGCGCAAGCTGGCGCTGGGACCCTGGGTGCTGCCCCTCCTGCGGTTGTTGCGGGCGATGCGACGGCTGCGGGGCACGCCCTTCGATCCCTTCGGGTACGCCCGGGTGCGCCGCGAGGAGCGCCGGTTGATCGCGTGGTACCGCGAGCTGCTCGAGCAGGCGCTCGCCCAGTTGACCCCGGAGACCTACCCGGTGGCCGTGGAGATCGCCCAGCTGCCCGACCGCATCCGCGGCTACGAGGCCATCAAACTGGAGAACGTGGCCGCGGCAACGCGCCAGGCGGCGCAGCTGCTGGAACGCCTGGCGCGCCGGCGCATGCCCGCATAGCTCGCCGGCGACTACGCGCCGGCTGGTGCGTGGGGTGGCGCGTGCGGGCGGCGGCGCCGCCGGCGCCGCCGCCCGCGTCGGTCCTGCGGGCCGCGCGGTCTCGCGCCAGCGGAGGCCGCGGGCACGGCGCCCGCGGTTTGGGGCGGGCCGGGCGTTTCCTCCTCATCACCCGCACGCTCGCCGACCGCTGCAGGGGGCTGCGCACCGTCCTCTCCCCGCCCTTCCTCCTCCTCGTCGGCCTCGGCCTCCAGCGGCAGGCTGGTCACCGGACCGACGCCCTGCGCTGCCGCGCGCCGGCGCACGACGACGCGCACCAGGTCGCGCTCGGCGGTGGCCTTCAGGCGCGCCAGGAACACGTCGACGTGCGCGGCCAGGATCTGCAGCACCGAGGTCTCGGTGAACAATGGGATGCCCGGCTCGGTGGCGATCTGGTAGGTGACCTCGGTCTCGCCGTCGACCTCCTGCAGCGTCAGGCTCCCCGACAGCCGGAGCAGTTCGCCCCGCACCTGTCGGAACTCGAGCCGGGTAGGCGCCCGCAGCGTCACCCGCTGCACCGAGGTCACGGGCAGCCCGCCCAGGAACCCGCGGAACTCCACCAGCGCCGTGCTCCCCGAGCGCTCCAGCACGTCGGCGGCCATCCACAGCGACGAGTACCGCGGGAGGGACTCGATCCGGGCGAGTAGCTGCCAGACGCGGTGCACCGGCGCCCGGATCCGGCGGTGTCCCTCGACGCCGACCTCGCGCGACACGGCGGCTACCCGACCCTGGCGGCCACGGCCCGCCGGCCGACAGCGTCCAGCCTGGGTCCGCGCACGGTGCCGTCTCCCTACCGCGCCGGGGACGCCGCCCGCACCTCGGCGATCAGCTCGATCACGCGGTCGTAGCGGCCAAACGACGGCACGAAGTAGACGCCCGCCACGCGCGGACGCAGCGCGGCCAGCAGCTCGCGCGCCAGGCGCATGCCGGCCTCGCGCCCGTCCTTCGCCTGCCGCATGTGCGTGCGGATCGCCTCGGGAACGACCATGCCCGGCAGCTCGTTGTGGAGGAACTCGGCGTGGCGGGCGCTGTGCAGCGGCAGCACGCCCACCAGCATCGGCACCGGCAGGGCGCCCACGCGGGCCAGGAACCGGTCCAGGGTCTCGGGCTCGAAGATGGGCATGGTGCAGACGAAGTCGGCGCCCGCGGCGAGCTTGCGGTCCAGCGCCCGCAGCTCGCGGTCGAGGTCCCGTGCGGCCATGTTGAGCGCGACCCCGACCAGGAAGCTGGTGGGCGTGCCGATCGAGTTGCCGGCGACGTCCTGGCCGCTGTTGAACCCCTTGATCAGGCGCACCAGGCCCGAGGGCTGCACGTCGGCGACGGCCGTGGCGCGGGGATAGTCGCCGGTCTGCGGGAGATCGCCCCGCAGGACCAGCAGCGTGCGAATGCCCAGCGCGTGGACAGCCAGCAGGTCGGACTGCAGGCGGACCAGGTTGCGGTCGCGGGTGGTGAAGTGCAGGATGGTCTCGACGCCGACCTCGCGCTCGATGCGGGCGGCCATGGCCCAGGGGCTCATGCGCAACCGGGCCATGGGGTTGTCAGCCACGTCGATGGCGTCGACGCCGGCCGCGCGCAGCCGCCGGCAGTGCTCCAGGGCCTCGGCGTCGTACGCGCCGCGGGGCGGCGTCACCTCCACCGTCACGACGAACCGCTTGCCCAGCCGCTGCGCGAGCGAGCTGCGGGGCTCCGGTGGGGGCGCAGGAGGCGGGGGCGGCGCGGGGCGCACGGCCGCCCGCGGACGCGGGCCTGCCGCGCGGCCGCGGATGGCCTCGCCCATGGCCGCGATGTGCTCCGGCGTGGTCCCGCAGCAGCCCCCCACGATCGCCACGCCCAGCTCGACCAGCGCCCGCGCGTGCTCGGCCATGTACGCCGGCGAGGCCACGTACGCCAGGCGTCCGCCGACGACCGCAGGCAGACCCGCGTTGGGCATCGCGACCAGCGGCGTGCGGGCCACAGCGGCCATGCGCTCGAGGACCTCGACGATGCCGTACGGCCCCACGCTGCAGTTGGCACCCAGGGCCGTCACGCCCAGCGCCTCGAGCCGGGCGACGATCTCCTCGGGCGTGTGCCCCAGCAGCGTCCGACCATCGGGCCCGAAGGTCATCTCGGCGACGATGGGCAGGTCGGTGACGGCCTGTGCGGCCCGCACCGCGGTCTCCAGCTCCCGCAGGTCGGCGAACGTCTCGAGCACCAGCACGTCGGCCCCGGCCTGGGCCAGCGCCTGCGCCTGAGCGCTGAAGATCTCGGCCGCCTCCTCGAGGGTCACCGTCCCCAGAGGCGCCAGCGGCCGGCCCAGGGGCCCCATCGACCCCGCCACCCACACCCGGCGGCCGGCTGCCCCGGCGGCAGCCCGGGCGAGGGCCACCCCCGTGGCGTTGATCTCGGCGGCGCGGTCGGCCAGCCCGTGGGCTGCCAGTTTCAACCGGTTGGCGCCGAACGTGTTGGTCTCCAGCAGCTCGGCGCCCGCATCGACGTAGGCCCGGTGGATCGCGCCCACGAGCGCGGGATCGGTGAGGTTGACGGCGTCGAAACACTGGTCGAAGGGCACCCCGCGGGCGTAGAGCATCGTGCCCATGGCGCCGTCGGCCAGCAAGGGACCCTGCGCCAGGCGCGCCCGAAACGTCGACGCCGTCACGCACCGCCTCCCAGGCGCCGCAGGACCTCCCGGGCGATGATGGCGCGCTGCACCTCGCTGGTCCCCTCGCCGATCTCGGTGAGCTTGACGTCGCGGTAGAACCGTTCGACCGGGTAGTCCTTGATCAACCCGTACCCGCCGTGGATCTGCACGGCCCTGGCGGCAGCGCGCGCCGCGGCCTCGGACGCGAACAGTTTGGCCATGGACGCCTCAGCGCGATGTGGCGCGCCGCGGTCGGCCAGGGCCGCCGCGTGTTCGGTCAGCAGCCAGGCCGCGTCGAGCTCGGTGGCCATGTCGGCCAGCATGAACTGGATGGCCTGCAAGTCCGCGATGGGCTTCCCATAGGCCGTGCGCTGCTTCGCGTACTCCAGGCTGGCGTCCAGCGCGGCGCGGCCCAGCCCCACCGCCATGGCCGCGATGCCGATGCGCCCCCGGTCGAGCACCTCCATCGCCTGCCGGTAGCCGTCGCCCTCGGCCCCGATGAGCGCCTCGTCGGGCAGCGCGCAGTCGACGAAGCGCACTTCGGCGGTGTCGCTGCTGCGCACGCCCAGCTTGTCCTCCTTGCGCCCGACCTCGAGGCCGGGCGTCCCGCGCTCCACGACGAAGGCGCTGATGCCCCGGCGGCCGCGGTCGGGGTCGGTCACGGCCATGACGACGTAGACCCCGGCCAGGCTCCCGTTGGTGACGAACACCTTGGTGCCGTTGAGCACCCACCGGTCGCCCACCCGGCGGGCGCGGGTCTGGATGGCCGCCGCGTCGCTCCCGGCCCCGGGCTCGGTCAGGCACCACGAGCCCAGCATCGCGCCGCTGGCAAGGCCCGGCAGGTAGCGCCGCTTCTGCGCCTCGCTGGCGTGCAACACCAGGTGGCCGCAGCACAGCGAGTTGTGGGCGGCCACCGACAGCGCCACGCCGGCGTCGCCCCAGGCCAGGGCCTCGATGGCGGCGATGACCGCGCCGAGGGGAAGGCCTGCCCCGCCGTAGGCGGCCGGCACCATCATCCCCAGCAGCCCCAGGTCCGCCAGCTGCGGGAGCACCTCGGTGGGGAACCGGCCCTCGCGGTCCCAGGCGGCGGCCTGCGGCCGCAGCACGTCGCGGGCGAACGCCCGCACGGTCTGCGCGATCAGCCGCTGCTCGTCGGTGGCAAGGCCGGGTCCGGGCACACCCACGCTCGCACTCCTGTCTGGCGCGTGCTCTACCCCTTGATGACCCCGACAGGCCGCAGGCGCGCCACCCGCCGGCTCAGCCCGGCAGCGTGGCAGACCGCCACGACGTCGGCCACGTCCTTGTAGGCCGGCGAGGCCTCCTCGGCCAGCAGGTGCGGGTCCTGAGCGCGCACGATGATCCCCTGCCGGCGCAGTTCGTCGGCGATGTTGCGGCCTGCCAGCTGGCGCACCGCCGCCTTGCGGCCCAGCACGCGCCCGGCCCCGTGGCAGGTGGATCCGAACGCCTCCTGCATCGCGCCCGGCGCGCCCACCAGCACGAACGAGTACCGGCCCATGTCGCCGGGGATGAGCACCGGCTGGCCAATGGCACGGTAGCGGGCTGGCACCTCAGGGTGGCCTGGCGGGAAGGCCCGCGTGGCGCCCTTGCGGTGCACACACACGCGCCGGCGCTGGCCCTCGACCTCGTACTCCTCGAGCTTGGCGATGTTGTGCGCCACGTCGTAGACCAGCCGCATGCCCAGGGCCTCCCACGGCTTCCCGAAGACCTGCTGGAAGCTCTCCCGGGCCCAGTGCGTCATGAGCTGACGGTTGGCCCACGCGAAGTTGGCCGCGGCGCACATCGCCCCGAAGTACCGCTGGCCTTCGGGCGAGCGCAGCGGTACGCAGGCCAGCTGCCGGTCCACCAGCCGGATGTTGTACTGCCGGTTGGCCCGCTCGGCGACCCGCAGGTAGTCGGTGCACACCTGGTGACCCAGCCCCCGCGAGCCCGAGTGGATGAAGATCACCACCTGCCCGGGCTCCTCCAACCCCATCACCCGCGCTGCGACGGGGTCGAAGATCTGGTCGACCACCTGCACCTCAAGGAAGTGGTTGCCCGACCCCAGCGTGCCGATCTGCCCGCGCCCCCGCTGTTTGGCCTCGACGCTGACCTGGGCGGGGTCGGCCTGGGGCAGCGCGCCACCGGCCTCGATGACCTCGAGGTCGTCGGGCGTGCCGTAGCCCTTGGCCACGGCCCACCGGGCGCCGCGCGCCAGCACGTCGTCGATCTCCTGCATGCTCACCTTCACCTTGCCGCCCACGCCGACACCCGACGGCACCGTGCGGAACAGCGTGTCCACCAGCTCCTCCAGGCGCGGGCGCACGTCGTCCTCGGTGAGGTCGGTGCGGATCAGCCGGACCCCGCAGTTGATGTCGTAGCCCACCCCGCCCGGCGAGATCACGCCGTCCTCCTCGTCGAAGGCCGCGACGCCGCCCACGGGGAAACCGTAGCCCCAGTGCACGTCGGGCATCGCCAGGGACCGCCACACGATCCCCGGCAGCGTGGCCACGTTCGCCACCTGCTCGAACGCCTGCTCCTCGCCCATCTGCCGGAGCATGCGCTCGCTGGCGAAGATCAGGCCCGGCACCCGCATGCCCGGCTTGTAGCTGGTAGGGATCTCCCAGCGGTAGTCGTCGATCTTCCGCAGGATGCGGGTCCACGCCGTGGCCGTCGATACCTGGCTCGAGGTCTCCTGTGCGCTCATCTGCCGCCCTCCGTGTCGCCTCCGACAAAAAGGCCCCGCGCGGGCAACGCCCCGGGGCCCCGAGCGGACAGCCGGTGCCTGCGGGCTAGAAGGGCACCGCCTCCACGGCGCGCAGCTCCGGGATCTCCTGCTTGAGCATCCGCTCGATCCCGGCCTGCAGGGTCATCATGGAGTACATGCACCCCACGCAGGCGCCCGCCAGCCGGATCTGCACGATCCCGTCGTCGGTGATGTCGACCAGTTCGATGTCGCCACCGTCACCCTGCACGTAGGGGCGGATCGCGTCGAGTACGCGCTCCACCCGAGTGCGCAGGCTCTGGTCGTGGTCGGAGGTCTGCACCCCAGCGCTCATGGACGTCCTCCTTGCGCTCAGCCCTGCGGCGCGTCGTCGCAGGGATCGGGCTCACCGGCCTCGTCGCGGTGGCGGAACGAGTGGCCGCAGCCGCAGGTCTCGACGGCATTGGGATTGTGCACCGTGAAGCCCTCGCCCGCGATCGACCGCACGTAGTCGATCCGGGCGCCGTCGAGGAGCCGGCGGCTCTCCGGGTCCACCAGGACTTCGACCCCGTGCTGGGCCACCACCTGATCGTCGGGCCGGCGCTCGCGGTCGAACGCCATCCCGTAGCTGAACCCGTGGCAGCCGCCGCGGGTGATGAAGAGGCGCAACCGCAGCTGGGGATCGTCCTGCTGTCGCAGGAGCTCCTGCAGCTTCTCGGCCGCCTGCGCCGTGATGGTGATCATGTGCGCCTCCTGCCCGTCGGGCCCCGTGCTCTCCCTGGCATTGTAGCCCGCCGGTGCGGCGGGTGCAAGCGCGAGGCCGGACGCGGCGCGTCGCGCACGGCGTCGACCGGACAGAGGAACCCGAACGGGGCACCGTCGGCGCGGAACTGGTGGGGCGTCCCGGCGGGAATGAAGACGAAGTCGAAGGGTCGCACCCGCACGACGCGGCGGCCCATGCGCACGCGGCCGCGGCCCCGCAGCACCACGATGGCGTGCGCGTGGGCGTGTCGCTCCCACGACGAGTACCCGCCGGGGGCGATCTCGAAGTAGCGCAGCTCGAAGGCCGTCCCCGCACGCGGGCCGCCCAGCAGCACGAACCGCTCCACGTCCCGCCACGCCAGCGGCCCGCCGGTCTGCTCCTTGTAGGGGGCGGCGGGCACTCCCTGCCAGCGGAACGTGCGCGGGTCGAAACGCGCCACCCCGGGCCGGGCGGCGACGACGAACGGCACCTCGCACGCGCTCCCCGTCCCGGGCCCGGGCGTCACGGCTGCACCACCACCTTGAGCGCCGCTGCCCTGCGCAGCAACGCGTAGCCGGCCGCCGCCTCGGCCAGCGGCAACCGGTGCGTCACGAGCGCCTGTACCGGCAGCCCGGTCGTCAACAGCGCCAGAGCCTCCCGGGTGTCCGGTGGTCCTGCCGAGTAACTGGCCACGAGGCTCACCTCCCGGAAGAAGAGGTCATGGGGTGCCACCGCCCAGCGGACCTCCGGTGGCGTGGGCGCAAACAGCAGCACGGTGCCGCCCGGCGCCGCGCACGCCACGCCGGCGTCCAGCGCGTCGATGGCGCCGGGCCCGACGATCACCGCGTCGGCGCCCTCCCCGCCGGTCGCTGCACGTACGGCCTCGGGGAGGACGTCCTGGGTCACGTCGAGCACGACGTCGGCGAAGGGCCGGGCGATGGCGACGCGGCCAGCCAAGCGATCGGCGCCGATCAGCACCTCCGGCTCTAGCCGGCGGGCTGCCAGCAGGTGCAGCAGCCCCATCACGCCCAGGCCGAGCACCAGCACGCGGGCGCCCGGCCGCACCCGCGCCCGCCGCAACGACTTGACCACACACGCCAGCGGTTCGATGAACGTCGCCGTGACGTCGTCGAGGCCGGCGGGTACCACGTGCGCATCGGTGACGAGCGCCGCCGCCTGGGCCACCGCATAGGTGGCCAGACCGCCCGGCAGCAGCCGACGCGGCCGCCATGCCGCGCAGTGCACGTGGTCGCCGCGCCGGCAGGCGGCGCAGGCAAGACACGGTGCGTGGTGGTGGACGAACAGGCGCGTGCCCGGGGCGAACGCCGCGTCAGGGCCTGCCTCGACGACGACCCCCACGGCCTCGTGGCCCAGGACGACCGGCGCCTTGCGCGCCATGTACCAGTCCATCGTCTCGCCGGGGCACAGTCCGCACGCCGTGATGCGCAGCAGGACGTCGCCTGGACCCAGCGTCGGAAGCGGGAGCTCCTCCAGGCGCAGGTCGTCGGGCGCTCGCCAGACCACGGCCCGGGTCGTCGTGGGCTGCACCACGCTCACGGCGCGCCGTCGGGCAGTACCGCGACCTTGGGCCCGGCCCCACGGTCGAGTTCGTCGAAGACCTCGCGGATCGCGCTCAGTGGCCGCCAGGACGCGATCAGCGGCTCCGGGCGGATCTTCCCCGCCGCCAGCAGATCCAGGGCCTGCCGGACCTCGGCCGTCGTGTAGTGGAAGGCGCCGATCAGGTCCACTTCGCTGTAGTGCAGCCGCGCGGCGTCGAACGCCGGACGGCTGCCACCGGCCAGCCCGCCGAAGAGCAGCACGCGACCACCGGGCGCCACCCACCCGGGAGCAGCCTCCCACACGGCCTGTGCCCCGGTGGCTTCAACCAGCACCTCCGGACCGTCGGGCCCGCACAGCGCGCGCAACGCCTCGCCCACGTCGTCGAGCCCCGATGCGTCGAGCACACCGGTGGCCCCGCAGGCCCGGGCTCGCGCAAGCCCCTCCGGTCGGCGCCCGACGGCCACCACCGCGAGCCCACAGCCCGCCGCCACCTGCACGAACAGCAGGCCGATCGGCCCGACCCCAACCACCGCCACCGGGCCGGTGACCGCGCCCAGGCGGCGCCAGCCGTGGACGACACACGCCAGCGGCTCCAGGCATGCGGCCTCGGCGTAGCCAAGCCCGCCGGGTTTGGGGAAGAGGTGCCGCGCGACCACACGCGCGGGCAGGCGAATCGCGTCGGCGTACGCGCCGAGGGCGACAGCGTCGAAGAGACGGACGCAGAGGTTCTCGCGGCCGCGCTGGCAGGGAGCGCACGCGCCACAGGGCGCCGTGGGCACGAAGACCACGGCCTGGCCGGGCACGACGTGGCGCACCCCCTCGCCCACCGCCGCGACGTCGCCGGCGGCCTCATGGCCGAAGGGGCCAAACGGCAGACGGGGATGCCCGCGGCGAAAGGTCTTGAGGTCGGTCCCGCAGGTCAGCGCCGCGCGCACGCGGACGACGACCTCGCCCGGGCCCGGCTCGGGCATCGGGACCTCGGCGAGGTCCAGGGCGCGCGGCCCGCGCAAGATCGCCTGTCGCATGGCGCCCGGCCCGTGACGCCCGGGCCCTACCGACCGCCCGGCCGCCTGGCCGCCGGACCGCTTACCGCCGTCCGTCGCCCGTCTCGACCGGCAACTGGCGGTTCTGCCACTCCACGATGCCGCCGGCCAGGTTGTACGCGCGGGCGTACCCGGCCTGGCGCAGCAGTTCCGTCACCTTCGCGCTGCGCGCGCCGGTGGCGCACTGCACCACCACCGGGCGGTTGGGGTCGATCTCGGAGGTGCGCTGCAGCACCTCGCCCATGGGGATCAGCACGGCGCCCGGGATCCGCACCATCGCCCACTCCCACGGCTCGCGCACGTCGATCAGCTGCGCGCCCTCCGCCACCAGGCGGTAGGCCTCCTCGGGATCGACGGCTGGAACTCCCTCCTCGGTCGCCGCGGGCGCGTGCTGGCGCCCTGGCAGGCCGCAGAACTGCTCGTAGTCGATCAGCGCCGTGATCGTGGGGTGGTCGCCGCACGCCGGGCAGGCGGGGTTGCGCGTCCACCGCAGCGTGCGCACCTCGCCCTGCAGCGCATCGAAGAGCAGCAGCCGGTTGGCCAGGGTCTCGCCGACCCCCAGCAGGATCTTGATGGCCTCGATGGCCTGCAGCGTGCCCATGTAGCCGGCCACGGCGCCCACGATGCCGCCCTCGGCGCACGACGGCACCGACCCCGGCGGTGGGGGCGTCGGAAACAGGCACCGGTAGCAGCCCCGCCCGGGCAGGAAGACCGTGGCCTGGCCTTCCCACTTCAGGATGCTGGCGTCCACCAGGGGCTTGCGCAGCAGGACGCACGCGTCGTTGACCAGGTAGCGCGTGGGGAAGTTGTCGCTGCCGTTGACGACCACGTCGTAGTCACGGACGATCTCCAGGGCGTTCTCCGAGGTGAGGGTGGTCTGGTACGGCACGACCGTGACGTCGGGGTTGACGTCCTCCAGGGTCCGCTGCGCCGACTGCGTCTTGGGCCGACCGATGTCGTGCGTGAAGTGCAGGATCTGGCGGTGCAGGTTCGACAGGTCCACGCGATCGCCGTCGACGATGCCCAGCGTCCCCACCCCGGCCGCCGCCAGGTAGAGCGCCGACGGCGACCCCAGCCCGCCGGCGCCCACGATCAGCACCTTGCTGTCCAGCAGCTTGCGCTGCCCCGCCACCCCCAGCTCCTCGAGGATGATCTGCCGCGAGTAGCGGGTCAGCTGCTCCTTCGTCAACAGCGGCGTGGCGCCGCGCTGCGTCTGAACCGCCATGCTCCTCCCCCGTCGTTCCCGACGACCGCCCGGCCACCCCTATTCCCGGCGGCGACGCCCCGGCGTACAGGGGCGCGCTCGGACCGGGCGACGTCCGCTTCGTCCCGCGCCGGCAGCTCGCTGCCGGCGCACCGGTGGCGCACGACCACACCGGACTCGTCCTAACACTGGCACGGGTGGGAATTCGTGTCAAGAAACGGGTACAATGGGGCACGATCACCTCGGGTAGCGGTTGGCACGGAACCCGAAGGGGCGGAGGCGTTCATGGACGAGACGCAGGCCCACGAACTCTACGACGTCACCATCATCGGCGCCGGGCCCACCGGCCTCTTCGCCGCCTACTACGCCGGGTTCCGCGGCTTCCGGACCAAGCTGATCGACAGCCAGCCCGATCTGGGAGGCCAGATCACCGCGCTCTACCCGGACAAGTACATCTACGACGTGGCCGGTTTCCCCAAGATCCTGGGGAAGGACCTGGTGGCGAACCTCGTGGAGCAGGCCATGCAGTATGAACCCACCGTCTGCCTGAACGAGGAGGTCCGCACGCTGCAGCGGGGGCCCGATGGGATCATCGAGCTCGGGACCACCCTGGGGCGGCACCGGAGTCGGGTGGTGATCATCACGGCGGGCATCGGCGCCTTCACCCCCAAGACCTACCGGCGTCCCGAACTCGACCGCTACGAGGGCCGCGGGCTCTACTTCGCTGTGCGGCGCAAGGAGGAGTTCCGCGACAAGACCCTGCTGGTGGTCGGGGGCGGCGACTCCGCCCTGGACTGGGCGCTGAACCTGCTCCCCTACGCCAGGAGCATCACGCTCATCCACCGCCGCGATGGCTTTCGCGCCCACGCCGACAGCGTCAGGAAGCTGTTCGAGTCGCCGATCACCGTCAAGCTGTTCTACGAGCTGCGGGCGCTGCGGGGCGACCCGCACGTCGAGGAGGCCGTGATCGTCAACAACCGCACCGGGCAGGAAGAAGTGCTGCGGGTGGACGCCGTGCTGGCGTTCCTCGGGCTGGTCTCCAACCTGGGCCCCATCGCCCAGTGGGGGCTGCAGCTGGAGGGTGACGCCATCGTCGTCAACACCAAGATGGAGACCAACCTGCCGGGCGTCTACGCGGCCGGCGACATCGCCACGTTCCCGGGCAAGCTGAAGTTGATCGCGACGGGGTTTGGCGAGGCGGCCACCGCGGTGAACAACGCCGCGACCTACCTCGACCCGCACGCCTCGGTGTTCCCCGGCCACTCCTCGGCCATCATGGAGAAGAAGGAGAAGGAACTGGCCCGCCAGCCCCGCTGATGCGCCGGGCGACGGTCGGCCTGCGGGCGTGGCGCGGGCACCCAGAGCGTCTCATGGTGCCTTGCCCTGCGACCACACGCCTACGGCGATCCAAAGACAGCCAACGGCGACCAACACGCCGTGGGCCACTCGGAAGGGCTGCGTCCAGAAAAACTGCGGAACGTATAGCCCCACGCCGACTGCCATGGGAATGCCGCTCCCCTTTGGATACCGCCCGGAGTTCCAGACGGCGATGGCAGCCATGACTGCGGCCATGGCCAGGAGCAAGAGCCCCACAAGAAAAATGACGAGACCTGCACCGGACCGTACCACAGCCACCTGCGTCAGCAGGGCGGCGTTCTGTTGACGAACAGCCGCTTGCCCGATCGCGTACAGGCCGTACGCCTCAGCCCCGTAAAAGGGCACGGTGAGACCCGTCCCGATCAGGCTCAACACGACCGCTCCATATGCGTGGCGCTCCGCGACTGCCTGTCGCACGGTGCCATGAAGACCAAGCAAGCCCAGCGGGAGCAGTGTGAACGCCACGATGGCGAGCACGTGAGCCACCAACCACTCGGTTGATGCGAAGGCCGCAGCACCGTGCAAGGATGCCTCATCGGAAAAGGGCCTGATCGCCGGATACAGCACAAACAAGATGCCGGCGACAGCGAGAGCGGCAGCACTCAGCCGGACTCGAGCCGCATGAGCAGACTGTGTCATAGGGCTTCTCTCCCTAGAAGTGATGAGGAATCCCGACCGTATCGCCCCGCCCGAGCATCCCCCACGTCGAGATGCCGACGATCACCGGGGCCGAAACCTTCCGCTTGACGATACCGGCCCTCACGTTGGCCTTGCCGTCGAACAAGGGAAGGCATGCAGGTTACGCTTGTGTCGGGGCGACCTTGTCGATGACGCTGCCGCCGGGACGGACCCACGACCTATCGGAGCGCATCCGGTACCGCCCGTCCCTGTGCCGGCACACCCGCAACGGGAGCGACCAACGGTTCGTCCTCGTGCGAGCACCCGATGAGCTTCGCGGAGCGAGACATGACCGATGGGCGACCCTCACTCATTCACGCACATACCGCACATCTGTGGCCAAGGGGCTATCAAGAAGCCACCAGGACCTAGCGTCAGCTTCTCGCGCCCGTACTGTTGATTGAGCGCCCATGCCATCAGTACCTCCCACTTGACGCCCCAGTTGCTGTAGGCCGGTTCGCTGCAGTGCGCCATGTCCATGCCATCCGGCGCCATGTAGCCGTCGAGGCTAAGACTGTTCCGATGGCAGTCCTGCAGAAAATTAGGACTCACTGGATTCGATGGGGGAGCCGATCTTCACGCGGCGTACGCATGCTGAAGCGCGGCTATGTCCAGTTTCACCATCTTCAACATCGCATCGATGACTCGCTTTAAGCGAGCCGGGTCTGGGTCGCGCATCATCTCATCCAGAACGGCGGGCACGATTTGCCATCGTAGGCCGAAGCGATCGATGAGCCATCCACATGCCTGTGCTTGCCCACCGCCCTCGAGGAGCGCACGCCAATAGCGGTCAATCTCCTCCTGATCCTCGCACAGGACAACGATCGACACGGCGTCATTAAAGTCATGATGTGGGCCCGCACTGATTGCCTGAAATCGCTGGCCGAGCAGGGTGAAATCGACCACCTTGACCGATCCCGGCGGGCCGCTCGGCGTTTCGCTGGGAAGCACTGTTATGTGATCGACGCGTGAGTCGGGAAAGATGGACACGTAAAATCTCGCTGCCTCTTCGGCTCCTCCTGAGTACCAAAGATGCGGAAATATCCTCGATTGCACCCGGGACGCCATGAGGTGACCTCCTTCAGCTCACGGCTGCAACATCACCTGCAGGCGAAGCCCATCAAGTGCATGCCGTCGTGAGGCCGTGCGGAGCTGCTGCCCGCATGCCACATGCCTGAAGACTCCGCCCCCGCGCCTCGAGAGGCTACGCGGGGACATAGGTCAAACTGAAACACTACCCGCCTGTCTCTGTGCCTCCTCGACGAAGTGGCGGAAGAGCGTGAGACTTGGCGAACAGGCCGTGTGGTCGACGTACCCGTCCAAGGACACGTTCATGCCGAACACGAGCTTAACCATGTCGCATACCTCCTTGTGCAGCCTCTGGCAGACCGCGTTCACCGCTTTTTCAGCGCTCCATGCCCCACTCCGCACCCGATGGTCATCGGACCGGACTCCCGGCGGGAACCTGACCGTCTGCGTCCTGCGTCCTCGGCCGGGAATGCCCCCTCACTGCTGCACCATCGGAACTACACCACCGGGACCCGGCCCGGTTCACCCCGCGGTGCCAGGAGAAAGGCCCGGGTCTAGTCGGCTGCCGGCACAGCCCCCAGGCGCGCCCGGTAGGCACGCACAGCCTGCGCCTGGACGTCGGCGCGGTACGAGGAGCGCACCAGTGGGCCGGCCTCGACGTAGCGGAACCCGCGGCGCAGGCCCTCCTCGCGCAGCCAGGCGAACTCCTCGGGCGTGTAGTACCGGTCGATGGGATGAAACTCCGGGCCCGGGCGCAGGTACTGGCCCAGCGTGAGCACGTCGACGTCGACGGCCCGCAGGTCGTCCATCGTCGCGAGGACCTCGTCGACCGTCTCGCCCATGCCCAGGATGATGCTGCTCTTGGTGAACGAGGTGTAGCCCCACTCCTTGACGCGGCGCAACAGCTCCAGCGACCGGTCGTAGTCGCCGCCCGGGCGCACGATCGCGAAGATGCGCCGCGGGGCCTCGATGTTGTGCCCCAGGATCTCGGGGTTGGCGTCCAGCACCACCCGCAGCGCCTCGGGATTACCCTTGAAGTCGGGCACGAGCACCTCGACGGTGCAGGCCGGCACGCGCCGGTGGATCTGCCGGATCGTCTCGGCGTAGATCGCCGCGCCGCCGTCGGCCAGGTCGTCGCGGGTGACCGAGGTGACGACGGCGTGGCGCAGGCCCATGGCCGCCACCGCTGCGGCCAGGCGGGCCGGTTCCGCGCGGTCGAGCTCGGTGGGCAGCCCGTGGGCCACGGCGCAGTAGCCACAGCGGCGCGTGCAGACGTTCCCCAGGATCAGGAAGGTGGCGGTGCGCCGGCCCCAGCACTCGCCGATGTTGGGACAGCGGGCCTCCTCGCAGACGGTGTGCATCTGCTGCGCGCGCATGATGCTCACCAGGTCGGCGTAGTCGGGGCCGCCCGGCAGGCGCACCTTCAGCCATGCGGGACGGGGGGCGGCGTCAACCGGCATCGCGGAACCCCTCCAGCCAGGTCTTCAGGTACTGGAGGAACTGCATGCACACCGCGCCGTCGAAGACGCGGTGGTCGAACGCGAGCCCCAGGTGCATGATGGGGCGGATGGCGATGGCGTCGTCCCGCACCACCGGCCGTTTGACGATGGCATCGGTGGCCAGGATCGCCGCCTGGCCCGGGACGATGATCGGCATCGACCAGATCGAGCCGAAGACCCCGGGGTTGGTGATGGTGAACGTGCCGCCCTGGATGTCGTCCAGCGTGAGCTGGCCCGCGCGCGCCCGCCGGGTCAGGTCGTCGAGGGCGGCGGCGATGCCCCGCAGGCTGAGGCGGTCGGCCCCATGCAGCACCGGCACCACGAGCCCGTCCTCCACGGCGATGCCCACCCCGATGTTGATCGCCCCGCGCAGCAGGATGCCGTCCTCGGTCCAGGTGGCGTTCACCACCGGATGGGCGCGCAGGGCGTCGGTGGCGGCCTTGATGAAGAAGGCCGTGTAGGTCAGCGGGATCCCCTCGCGCCGCCAGGCGTCCTTGTGGGCCTCGCGCCACGCCACCACGGCGCTCATGTCCACCTCGATCACGCCGTAGGCGTGCGGGATCTCGCGCTTGCTCTGGGCCATGCGCTGGGCGATGGTCCGGCGGATCGGCGTGAGCTTGAGCAAGCGGTCCTGGGGAGCGGCGGGCCCGACGCCGGCCGCAGCACCTGGCGCGGGCGCCGACGGCGCTGGTGGGGACGTCGGGGCTGCAGGGGCAGGCGCTCCGGCAGGACCTGGCGGCGCCGCAGCGGCCGGCGAGGGTGGCGATGGTATGAAGGCCGGCGGCGCTGCAAGGACCTCCGGGGCTACCGGACCCGGCGGCGCTGCAGGCGCAGGACCGACTCCGGGTGGTGCCGCGCCGCTTGCGGCCCGCTGCGCTACGTAGCGCAGGACGTCGTCCTTGGTGACCCGACCGCCGGCGCCGGAGCCGGGCAGGGTTTCCAGCACGCTCAGGGGAATGCCATGCTCGCGGGCCAGGCGCTGGACCAGCGGGGACAGACGGGCGGCGCCGCGCTCGCGCGGCATCTCGGCCGACAGCGCCGGCGCCGTCGGGGCTGCAGCTGGCGCCGCAGCGGCGATGGTGGCGGCCACCGTGACGTCCGCGGCCTCGCCGGGCTGCTGTGGGCCGCGCGGCGCGCCCTCGGCTGCGGCCCCCTCCAGCTCCACCAGCGCGATCGGCGCGCCCACCGGCCGCGTCTCGCCCTCCGGGACCAGCAGCGCCACCAGCACCCCCGCCACGGGCGAGGGCATCTCCACGTTGACCTTGTCGGTGGTGATCTCCACCAACGGCTCGTACTTCTCGACGCGGTCGCCGGGCTGCTTGAGCCACCGCGCGATGGTGCCCTCGTGGATGCTCTCGCCCAGCTGCGGCAGCTTGATCTCGACCGGCATCGGCACGCCCCTCAGTACGTGGCCAGGCGCCGCACGGCGTCGGCGATCTTGGCCCGCGACGGCATGAACGCCGCGGCCAACGGATCGGCGTAGGGCACCGCCGGCACGTCGAGCCCGGCCACGCGCATCACCGGTCCGTCGAGCGCGTCGAACGCCTCCTCGGCGATGATCGCCGCCACCTCGGCCCCAAACCCCAGGAACCGGTTGTCCTCGTAAACGATCAGGGCCTTGTTGGTCTTGCGGACCGAGGCCAGGATCGTCTCCACGTCCAGCGGTCGCAGCGTCTGCAGGTCGACCACCTCGACGTCGATCCCCTCCCCGGCCATCTCTGCGGCCACGGCCAGGGCCTCGTGCAGCATCTGACCGTAGGCGAACAGCGACAGCGTCGTGCCCGGACGGCGTACCACGGCCGGCCCGATGGGCACCACGTAGTCGTCCTCGGGCACCTCGCCGCGGACCGCCCGGTAGAGCCGCTTGTGCTCCAGGTAGAGCACGGGGTCGGGATCGCGGATCGCGGCCTTCAGCAGGCCCTTGGCGTCGTAGGGCACCGACGGCGCCACCACCTTGAGCCCGGGGACGTGGGCGAAGAACGCCTCGATGCTCTGGGAGTGGTACAGTCCGCCGTGCACCTCGACCCCGCCGCCGTAGGGCGCGCGGATGACGATGGGGCACCCGAACGCCCCGTTGCTGCGGTAACGCATCCGCGCCGCCTCGCTCACGATCTGGTTGGTTGCAGGGAAGATGAAGTCGGAGAACTGGATCTCGGCGATGGGAATCAGCCCGTTGGCGGCCATGCCGATCGCCGCGCCCACGATGGTCGACTCGGCCAGCGGCGTGTCCAGGACCCGCGCCTCCCCGAATTCGGCCCAGAAGCCGTCAGTGGCGCCAAACACCCCGCCCTTGGGCCCCACGTCCTCGCCCAGCACGACGACGCGCTCGTCGCGCTTCATCTCCTCGTACATGGCCTGGCGGATCGCATCCAGCAGCCGCAGTTCCGGCATCGTGCGCCCTCCCCCTACGGCCTACGGCGCCCCGGCGGGAGCCCCCGCGCGATGAGGCCCCCGCCTCGTCCCAGCCACCGACCGCAGCACGGTCACGCGCCTACCCCTCGTAGTACACGTGCCGGGTCACGGTCGCGGGATCGGGCCACGGCGCCCGTTCCGCGTACGCGGTGGCATCATCGACCTCGGCGCGGATCTGCGCGTGGATCTCCGTGTAGCGGCGCTCGTCCAGCAGGCCCACCTGCTCCAGGTAGTGCTTGAACACCACCAGGGGATCTCGGCTGCGAGCAGCCTCGACGTCAGCGGTCGGCCGGTACTTCTCCTGCCGGTCCTCGGAGGAGTGCGCGGTCAGCCGCTCGACCTTGGCCTCGATCAAGGTGGGGCCCTCGCCGGCCCGGGCCCGGCGCACCGCCTCGCGGCCCGCCTCGTAGCACGCCAGCACGTCGGACCCGTCGACGACGACGCCAGGGAACCCGTAGCCCGCGGCCCGCACCGCCACGTCGTCGACCGCCATCTGCAGCCGCTGGGGGACCGAGATGGCGTACCGGTTGTTCTCGACCATGAAGACCACGGGGAGCTTGTGGATGCCCGCGAAGTTCATCGCCTCGTGCCAGTCGCCCTGGCTGGTGCCGCCCTCGCCCACGGACGTGACGCAGACCTCGCCGGTCTTGCGCAGCTTGGCCGCGTAGGCGATGCCCACCGCGTGCAGGTACTGCGTGCCCACCGGGCTGCTGGTCGAGAGGATCTTGAGGCGCGGGTGGGCCCAGTGCGCGGGCATCTGCCGGCCGCCGCTGCTGGGGTCCTCCGCCCGCGCGAAGAGCCCCAGCATCAGGTCCCGCGCCGACATCCCCTTGGCCAGGCACGCGGCCAGCGAGCGGTAGAACGGCACCAGCCAGTCGCGGGCGCGATCGGTGGCCCACATCACGCCCACCTGGGCGCCCTCGTGCCCCTGGCCGGAGATCACGAACGGCACCAGGCCGGCGCGCTGCAGCACCCACATCCGTTCGTCGAGGGCGCGGGCCAGCGCCAGGGTGTGGTACATGCGGAGCACGTCGTCGTCGGAGAGGCCCAGCGTCACGTGCCGGGCCTGCACGGTCGCGGTCTGACGGTCTCGGTCGACCATCTCCTCGCCCCCTCGAGGTGTGTGCAGAGTCGGTTCCCTGCACCCGGCCGGGCGTTGTGCGCCCGGCGGGGGTGACCGGGGTCAGGCGTGCAGCACCCGGCCCAGCGCGTCCAGCGCGGCCTCCCGGAGCGCCTCCGCCAGCGTGGGGTGCGCGTGCACCGCCCCGGCCAGCTCCACGGCTGTACCTTCAAGATACTTGACGGCGACGCCTTCCGCCAGCAGTTCTGTCACCGCCGGCCCCAGCATGTGGATGCCCAGGATCTCGCCGGTCCGGCCGTCGGTCACGACCTTGACGAACCCGTCGCGCTCGCCCTCGATGACCGCCTTGCTGTTGGCCTGGAAGGCGAAGCGCCCCACCCTGACGTCGTAGCCGGCCTCGCGGGCCTGCCGCTCCGAGAGCCCAACGGTCGCCACCTGGGGGATGGAGAACGTGGGCCGCGGCACCGCCTGGTAGTTGACGGGGGCGTGCGCGACCCCCGCGATTGCCTCGACGGCGTGGATGGCCTCGTCGGAGGCGACGTGGGCCAGGCGGTAGGGCCGGCCGATACAGTCGCCCACGGCGTAGATCGTCGGCACCGAGGTGCGGAACTCGTCGTCCACGGCGATCGCGCCGCGCTCGACCGCCACGCCGACGGCCTCCAGCTGCAGGCCGTCCAGCAGCGGCGCACGTCCCACCGCCACCAGCAGGTAGTCCGCCTCGACCTCCTCCGTCTGGTCCCCGCGGGCCAGGGTGACGACCACGCGGTCGTCCCGCAGCGTGGCCCGCGTGGCCGTGGTGCCCGTGTGCACCGTGATCCCCTTGCGGGTGAAGACGCGCTCCAGCCCCTTGCCGATCTCCTCGTCCTCCAGCGGCAGCAGCGTCGGCAGCAGCTCCACCAGGGTGACCGCACTGCCCAGGGCCGCGAACAGGCTGGCGAACTCCACGCCCACGGCACCGGCACCCAGGATCACGATGGCCCGCGGCGGGGCCTCCAGCATCAGCGCGCCGCTGCTGTCCAGGATGCGTTTGTTGTCGATGGCGATGCCGGGCACGCTGCGGGCCGTCGAGCCCGTGGCCACCAGGACATGGGCGGCCTCGAGTACGGTCTCCGAGCCGTCGTTGAGGGCTACTGCCACCCGGTCGGCCCGCTCGAAGCGCCCGGTGCCGTAGAAGACGTCGATCTGGTGTTTGCGCATCAGGTACTGCACGCCGCGGTGGAGCCGCTCGACCACCTCGGCCTTGCGCTGCTGCAGCCGCGCGTAGTTCACGGTCAGCGGGCCACCCTCCAGCCCCAGCGCCTGCGCGGCGCGCAGGCGCTCGACGAGCTCGGCGGTGTGCAGCAGGACCTTGGTGGGGATACAGCCCCAGTGCGTGCAGATGCCGCCGAGCTTGTCGCGCTCGACCAGGGCGGTGCGCAGCCCAAGCTGCGCCGCGCGCACGGCCCCCACGTAGCCCGCGGGGCCGCCGCCGATGATCACCAGGTCGTAGGAGTTCGCCACGCCGCCCTCCCAGGGACGCGCAGGTGCGGTCTTGGGGCACCCGAGGATGGATCCGGTGCGGGACAGGAGACCCGCGCGGGGGCATCCAGCCCCGAAGAGGTTCGCGCGGTGCGTGCGGCGCTCCTGCTCATCGCGACGGCAGGTCGCTGGCCAGGAGCAGCACCCGTCAGCGCAGCCGGATTCGGATCGTGTGGTAGCCGCTGGCCCCGTCGGGCAGCGTGGGAGCCTCCTGGGCCGTCTGCAGCACGCCGGTGCCGTCGCGCGCCCGGACCTTGAGGACGTAGGTGCCGGGGCCGGTCGGCGTCCACAGCGCGGCCCACAGCACCCAGGTGTACTTGCCCAGCGGCGGCTTGACCGCGGCCTTCGTCCAGGTCTTGCCGTCGTCGGTGCTGACCTCCACCTCGGCGATGCCGCGATCGCCCGCGTAGGCGATGCCCCCGAGCTCGACGGCGCCGTCGGGCGCCCGGCCCACGCTGCGCCCTGAGGGCACGCGGAACATCGACGTGGTCTTGACCACGGCCTCGTCGCTCCACCCCGACGCCTGCCAGTACCCGGTGAAGTGGGTGGCGACGGCCTCGATCTTCGTCAGCCACTTGGGGTTCTTCATCCCGAACAGCCCCGGCACCAGCAGCCGCGCCGGAAAGCCGTGGGCAGGGGGCAGCGGCGCGCCGTTCATCTCGTAGGCCAGCATCGTGTCGGGGTGCAGCGCCTCGGCAGTCCCGAGGCCTTCGGTGTACCCGTCAGCGCACCGGAGCGCGAAGCGCACCGCCGTGGGGCTCACCCCACCCGCCAGCGCGATGAGGTCGCGGAAGCGCACGCCCTTCCACCGGGCGTTGCCGATCAGGTCGCCACCCACCTCGTTGCTGATGCACTCCAGCGTGTGGTACCGCTCGACCGCAGGGAGCGCGCGCAGCTGCTCGTAGGTGAGCACGACGGGCTTGGCCACCAGCCCGGTGATCTCCAGGCGCCAGCGCGAGGCGTCGAGCTTCGGGTCGAGTCCCGGCGGGTTCTTGCTGACCACGTAGAACTTCTCCGTGGGTGTCACCTCGGGCGGCAGGCCCCTGATGCGCTGAAAGAGCGTTGCGGCCACGGCGGCGGCATGCGCGGCCCGCGCAGCCAGCCAGTGGGCCGCCGCAGCGGCCCCGCCTAGCGCGGCGACCAGCGTGAGGGAGCGGGTCAGGAACCGCCGCCGGCTCACCGCGCTGCCAGCCGGCAGGTGCAGCACGGCTGCGCCCGGCCGACGCCACAGCGCGGCCAGCAGCCCCCCAAACACCGCCGCCGTCAGCACGGCCAGCGCCACCAGCGCCGTGGCAACGGTGCGCACCGCGGCGGTCTCGGGCGCCGCCACGCCTTCGGCGGCCAGCCGCGCCGCGAGCAGGCTCGTCGCCGGTCGCCAGACCACCACGCCGAGCGCGGCGCCTACCACCGCGAACGCGGTCGCCAGCGTGACCAGCGCCGGTCGGGGTCTGCGGGCCCACACGCTGCCCGCTACGGCGGCCGCCGCCACCACGCCCAGCATCAGGGCCCAAAACCCCGCCGGTTTCGCGGCGAACTTGAACCGGACGACGAGGAACCCGAAGACCTCCATGGGCACCAGCCGCAGGGCACGCTCCCACAACGCGCCCGCGAGCACCGGCACCCCGCCGGTCCCCCAGCCCGCGACCAGCGCCCAGACCAGGACCACACCAGCTCCTGCTCCGGCCAGCGCCCCCCACGTCCGGCCTGGCTGTCGCATCCGCGCCACCTCCACGCGGGTCCTCCCGGCGGTCCGGCGCAACGACCACCCACCCGTCCGCAGACGCGGACGCCCCGGCCGACCGCCGGGGCGCCGCGACCACCGCGCACGAGGTCGGTCAGGCCCGTTCCCCAAGGCCCAGCCCGTCGATCTCGCGCTGGCGCTGGGTGGCCAGCTCCACCAGCCACCGGGGATCCTCGTACACGTAGTCCTTGCGCAGGGGATGACCGACCCAGTCGTCGGTCATCATGATGCGGCGCAGGTCGGGGTGCCCCTCGAAGACGATGCCGAACAGGTCGTAGGTCTCGCGCTCGTGCCAGTCGGCGCCACGCCAGACGCCGGTCACGCTGGGCACCACGGGGTGCTCCCGCGGCACCTTCACCTTCAGCAGCAGCTCGTGGCGCCGGGCCATGGAGAACAGGTGGTACGTCACCTCGAAGACGCCCTCTGCCGGCCAGTCCACCGCCGAGACGAAGGAGCAGTAGTCCAGGTGGAACGGCGCCTCGTCGCGCAGGGTGCGCGCGACCTCCACCAGCCGCCCCGCCGGCACCCAGGCCCCCGGGACGTGGTGCGTGAACACCTGCCCTGCGCCGTGCCCGCGGGCGGGTGCGGGGCGCGCCGCCGTTCCCCCGGACTCCTCCCCGGGGTGCGCATCGGCTTCTGGGGGATGCGGCCGGGGGAAGGGCTCGACCTCCGGGAAGCGGCGCTGCAGCTCGTCGACCAGCGCCCAGCTCACGGGCGGCCTCCCAGACGCACCACGCCGCGCGCAATCGGCTCCTTGGGCGCGGCGCGCCGCAGGTCGTCGAGGGTGTAGAGCAGGTTGGCGCGGTTGTAGGTGCTGGTCTCGTAGTGGGGCACGAAGACGATGGCCTCGGTGGGGCAGACCTCCACGCACAGCCCGCAGTAGCAGCACTTGTCCATCTCGATGTCGAAGCGCGTGAGCACCCGGTCCTTGCCCCGCCCGGTGGCCTCGATGTGGATGCAGCGGTCGGGGCAGACCCGCTCGCACTGGAAGCAGATGATGCACTTGTCGCTGCCCGTCTCGGGATCGACCGGCAGGGCCAGCAGCCCGTGCCAGCGGGGCGCGACGTTGACCTTCTGCACCGGGTACATGACCGTGTTCTTGGGCCCCAGCAGCGCCCGCCACGTCACCCGGAGCCCGGTCAGCAGCCCGTCGATCGCCTGCCAGGCCCGCGCCGCCAGCGACGATGCGCCGTTCCGGTGGGGGACGTCCTGCATCGCGGCGCCTCCGGTCACCGGTCCACGTCGGACAGCACGATGTCCACGCTGCCGAGAATCGCGATCACGTCGGCCACCTTCCAGCCCCGCATCATCTCCGTCAGGGCGAACAGGTTCGAGAACGACGGGGCCCGGATCTTCACACGGTAGGGCGTGTCGTCGCCGTTGCTCACCAGGTAGACGCCCAGGTCGCCCCGGGGCGACTCGGTCCGGGCGTAAACCTCGCCCCGCGGGAGCTTGACGGTCACCTGCACCTTGCTGCGGATCTCGCCTGGCGGCAGCTTTGCGATGGCCTGCTCGATGATGCGCACCGACTGGCGCATCTCCTCCATGCGCACCAGGTAGCGCGCCCAGCAGTCGCCCTGGGGGAAGACCGGCACGTCGAAGTCGACCTCGCCGTAGGCCTCGTACGGCAAGGCCTTGCGCACGTCGAAGGCCACCCCGGACGCCCGGGCCACGGGCCCACACGCGCCCATGGCGATGGCCGCCTCCGTGGGCAGCACGCCCACGCCCTGGGTGCGGACCTGGAAGATCGGGTTGCCGGTGAGCAGGTCGTGGTACTCCTGGAGGTGGCGAGGGAACTCGGCGCAGAACGCCAGCGCCCGGTCGGTCCACCCCACCGGCAGGTCCTCGTAGACGCCGCCCGGACGGAAGTAGACGTGGTGGAGCCGTCCTCCGGTGGCCTGTTCGAACAGGTCGAGGATCCGCTCGCGCTCGCGGAAACAGTAGAGGAAGACGGTGGTGGCACCGAGGTCGATGGCCCACGTGCCCAGCCAGACCAGGTGGCTGGCGAGGCGCTGGAACTCCAGCATGATCGTGCGGATCCAGCGCGCCCGCGGGGGGACCTCGATGCCGCCCAGGCGCTCTGTGGCCAGCAGGAACGCCTCCTCGTTGGCCAGCGCGCTCAGGTAGTCCATCCCCCGGTCGGTGAGGGCCACGTTCTGGAGGTAGGTGCGGTACTCCATCATCTTCTCGACCGACGAGTGGAGGTAGCCGATGTCGGGCTGTACCTCCACGATGTTCTCGCCGTCGAGGGTCACCACCAGGCGCAGCACCCCGTGGGTGCTGGGGTGCTGCGGCCCCATGTTGAGCATGAGTTCCTCGGTGCGCAGCGCCACGGCGACTCCCGGTCCGGCGCCGTTAGGCCTGCGCCGCCGCGCGGCGCAGGAACGGCTCGGCTTTGATCTTCTCCTGCAGCTTGAGGATGCCCTCGATCAGCGCCTCCGGCCGCGGCGGGCAGCCGGGCACGTAGACGTCGACGGGCACCACCTGATCGATGCCCTTGAGGATCGAGTAGTTGTCGTAGTAGAACGGGCCGCCGCAGGTGGCGCACGACCCCATGGAGATCACGTACTTGGGTTCCGGCATCTGCTCCCACAGCCGCCGGACGATGGGCGCCATCTTGATGGTGCAGCGGCCGGCCACGATCATCAGGTCGGCCTGGCGCGGCGTGGCGCGGGGGATGACGCCGATGCGGTCGAGGTCGAACCGGCCCGCGAAGGCGGCCATCATCTCGATGGCGCAGCACGCGAGGCCGAACGTCAGCGGCCACAGGCTGGCGGCCCGCCCCCAGTTGAGGAGGGACTCCACCTTGGTGAGGATCACGCGGCCACCGGGCAGGCTCTCCAGCACGTCCACCGCCACGTCCAGCGGGACGAGCTGCGAGGGTCGCGGGGTCGCCGGCTGGGTGCTCATGCCCACCTCCTACGGGACCTCAAGCCAGACGTCCTCTCCCTCCACCACGACGGGAAACGTTCGTACCGGTCGCCCGGGTGGCGGGGCGACCACCGCGCCGGTGCGCAGATCGAACTGCCCGCCGTGCCAGGGACAGGTGACCACGTGCCCCTCGACGTCGCCCTCCCCCAGTGGCTCCCCGCGGTGGGTACACGCGTTCTCGACGGCAAACCACCCGTCGGGCCGATGGAAAAGCGCCACGCGCGTCCCGGCTGCGTCCACGATCGTCGCGTGACCCTCCGGCACGGCCGCTGTCGCAGCGACTCGCAGGCGCGGCATCCCCACCCCGGTGCGCGTTGGTGCACGTTTCGCGACTATCGTACCATTGCCTCCACGGGACGTCAAAGACCCTGCGCTGGCGTGCGCTGCACGCGCCGCACGCATCCCCCACGTTCACGCGACGACATCCCTGCCACGTCGACATGCCGCCGCGCGACCGCCGGACCGTCCCTGTCGCCACGCCAACGCCCTTGAGGCTACCGCGCCCCGCCGTCGGGCACCAGCAGCAGCTTGCCTGCGGTCTGTCGGCTCTCCAGCGCGCGGTGCGCCTCGGCAGCCGCGGCCAGCGGGACGCGGCGCTCGATGCGCACCCGTAACTCACCGCGCTGGATCATCTCGAAGACGGCGGTGGCGCGCTCGTCGAGCTCCTGGCGGGTGGCCGTGTAGTGGGCCAGCGTCGGCCGCGTCAGGAACAGCGAGCCCTTGGCGTTGAGGACCTGCGGGTCGACGGGCGGCACGGGCCCGCTGGCCTGGCCGAACAGCACCATGTAGCCGCGCGGCCGCAGGACGTTCAGCCCCTTCTCGAAGGTCGTCTTCCCCACCGAATCGTACACCACGTCCACGCCGCGTCCACCGGTCAGGCGCCTGGTGGCCTCCTCGAAGTCCTCCTCGGTGTAGACGATCACGTGGTCGGCACCGGCCTCGCGCGCCAGCGCGGCCTTGGCCTGGGTCCCGACGGTGCCGATCACCGTGGCGCCCGCTCGCTTCGCCATCTGCACCAGCAGCAGGCCCACGCCGCCGGCGGCAGCATGGACGAGCGCCCACTCTCCCGCGCGGAGCGGGTACGTGGCGTGCACCAGGTAGTGGGCGGTGATCCCCTGCAGCAGGACGGCGGCGGCGGTGGCCGTGTCGATGCCCTCGGGCAGGCGCACCACGCGCGCGGCCGGGACTGCAGCCAACTCGGCGTAGGCGCACGGCCCGGCGAGGAACCCCACACGATCGCCGGGGGTTACAGAGGCGACGTCTGGCCCCACGGCGACCACGACACCGGCCCCCTCGCTGCCGGGGATGAACGGCAGCGGCGCCGGGTACAGGCCGGCGCGCAGGTAGATGTCGAGGTAGTTGACGCCCGCGGCGTCCAGGCGGACCAGCACCTGGCCCGGGCCCGGCTGGGGATCGGGTACCTCCTCGTAGCGCAGGACGTCCGGCCCGCCGGTGGTGTGCACGCGTATCGCCTTCATGGCCTCCCTCGCATGACAGGGTGGCACGTGCTGGTGCGCGCGCAGCGTACCGCGCGCGCATCGCCCCTCCGCACGGCCCCGTGACCGCTCACACCTATACCACCGCGGGATGCGGCCTCCCTGCCGGGGTGGGACCGTGGACTCCGCGATGCGGTGCTGGCGGCGCGGTGCGTCTGCACGGCAGGGGCGGGCATGACCGTGCGCGAAGCCTCGTCGGGTACGGCGATGTCGGTGGACGCACACGCCCACCCCGAGGACCGTTGCGCGCCGGGAGAGCGAGCCATGACCGACGGTGTGGACCTGCGCGCGCTGGAGGCCCGCGCGCGCGAGTTTCGGAAGACCATCTTGCAGATGATCACCAGGGCGGGCTCCGGGCACCCCGGGGGCTCGCTGTCGGCGATCGATCTCATCACCGTGCTGTACTATCACACGATGCGCCACGACCCGCGCAATCCGGCCTGGCCCGACCGGGATCGGTTCGTGTTGAGCAAGGGCCACGCGTGCCCGGCGCTCTACGTGGTGCTCGCCGCCTGCGGGTACTTCCCGGCCGAGCACCTGTGGACGCTGCGCGAGGTCGGCAGCATCCTGCAGGGCCATCCCGACATGACCCGGACCCCGGGGGTGGAGATCTCGACGGGGTCGCTGGGCATGGGCTTCTCCGCCGCCATCGGCATGGCGCTCGCCGGCAAGCGCGACGGCCGCCCCTACCGAGTCTACGCCCTGCTGGGCGACGGCGAGTGCCAGGAGGGCGCCGTCTGGGAGGGCGCGATGTTCGCGGCCCACTACGCGCTGGACAACCTCACCGCCATCGTCGACCGCAATGGCCTCCAGCAGACGGGCCCGACCGAGGACCGCATCCGCCTCGACCCGCTGGCCGACAAGTGGCGCGCGTGCACCTGGGACGTCCAGGAGATCGACGGGCACGATCTGGGCGCCATCGTCGCCGCGCTGGACCGGGCGCGGGCCACGAGGGGCCGCCCGCAGGTGATCGTAGCGCGGACGGTCAAGGGCAAGGGCGTCTCGTTCCTGGAGGGTGTGGTGGGCTTCCACGGCAAGGCGTTGACGCGCGACGAGCTCAGCCGGGCCCTGGCCGAGCTCGACGGCGCCACGACGGGGAGGTGAGGCGATGGCAGGGCCCGTAGTGCAGACCGCCGGCGGGAAGGCGACGCGGGACGCGTACGGCGAGGCGCTGGTCGCCGTCGGCCGGCGCGACGCGCGGGTGGTGGCGCTGACCGGCGACCTGCGCGACTCGACCCGACTCGAGGCGTTCGCGGCCGCGTTCCCCGACCGGTTCGTCGAATGCGGCATCGCCGAGCAGAACATGGTGGGCGTGGCCGCGGGGCTCGCCACGTGCGGGAAGATTCCCTTCGTGAGCTCCTTCGCCGTCTTCGTGCCGGGCCGGGCCTACGACCAGATCCGGGTGCTGGTGGCGCAGCCCGGCCTCAACGTGAAGCTGGTCAGCACCCACGGCGGGCTCACCGTGGGCGAGGACGGCATGAGCGCCCAGGCCATCGAGGAGCTGGCGATGATGCGGGCCCTGGCCAACATGACCGTCATCGTGCCCGCCGACGCCACGGAGACGCACCAGGTCATCGCGGCGCTGGTCGAGCACCACGGGCCGGCCTACGTGCGCCTGGGCCGCGCGCCGGTGCCCGTGCTCTTCGACGACACCTACACCTTCACCATCGGGCGCGCCGCGCAGCTCCGACAGGGGGACGACGTGACCCTCATCGCCTGCGGCATCATGGTCGCCGAGGCCCTGGCCGCGGCCGAGACGCTGGCCGCCGAGGGCATCGAGGCCCGCGTGCTGAACATGGCCACGCTCAAGCCGCTGGACGAGGCCGCGGTCCTGGCGGCCGCCCGGGAGACCGGCGCCATCGTGACGGCCGAAGAGCACACCGTCTACGGCGGGTTGGGCGGCGCGGTGGCGGAGGTGACCAGCGCCCACGAGCCGGTGCCCGTGGAGCGGGTGGGTATCCGCGACGTCTTCGGGGAGTCGGGCTCGCCGCGGGCCCTGATGGAGAAGTACGGGCTGACGGCCGCCGACATCGTGGCCGCTGCCCGCCGGGCGCTGGCGCGCAAGCGCCGTTAGGACGGCTTCCCGCGCCGCCACCGCCGGGGCGCGGGGATGCGGCGGGAGAGCGGCGCGGCCACTGCCGGGTCGTCGGCTGCAGCGATGGACGTCACGCCAGGCCTGGCCGGGGCGCGCGCGGCCGGCGGGGTCGCTGCACGCGCCGCTGCCGGTGCCCACTCGGGTCCCTGGCCAGGGCGGACGATGCGCGCGTAGGTGGGCCCCTCGGGTGCCCGCAGCGCCTCGGCGAGCCGCAGGCACGCCCAGGCCGCCGCCAGCGCAAACGCCACCGGGAAGACGAGCAACCACCAGTCGCCGCGGTGCAGCGCCTCGCGGCCGCGCCACAGCAGCGTGCCCCACGTCGGGATCGTGGGGCTCAGGCTGAAGCCGAAGAACCCCAGGGTGGCCTCCAGCAACACGAAGCCGGGCACCAGGGCCAGCACTTCTGCGGCCAGGGGCCGCGCGAGGTGCGGCGCCAGGTGCCGCTCCAGCACGCGCCCGGGCGTCGCGCCCAACGCCACCGCAGCGTCGGCAAACGGCCACGCGCGCGCCCGCGCCGTGAGCGCCGCGACGCGTTCCGCGCACTCTGCCAGGCCCCAGGCCACCATCACGCCTCCCAGGGCTGTGGGGACGCGGCCGACGACGACAGCAACCGCCATCGCCAGCGCCAGGGGCGGAAACGCGCCCAGCGTGCGCGAGGCGCCCGCCAGCGCGGCGATCCACGTCGGCCCCCGCCAGCGCGCCACGGCGGCGAGGACCACCGCACCCGCCACCGCGGCCACCGCCGGCACCGCCGCCAGCGCCAGGGTCACGCGGCCGGCATACAGCAGCCGGCTGAACAGGTCGCGGCCCGAGGCGTCGGTGCCCATCCAGTGGCGCAGCGAGGGCGGCAGCTGTATCTCCTCCAGCAGCACCAGGTCCGGTGGAAAGCGCGCGAGCACCGGCGCCGCCACCGCGCCAGCGACCAGCGCGGCCAGCACGGCCGCCGCCGCGCGCTCGGTCCGGTGCAGGGCGGGCACCGGCGCAGGGCGGGCGACATCTGGCACCGCGCGCCCGGTGGGGCCCCGCAACGTCCCCGCAGCGCCACCGGCGGCGGCCAGATCGTGTCCTGCGAGCCGCACCGCCAGCTGGCGCGCTGCGACCTCGCCAGCCAGTCCGACGGCCACCAGGAGGAAGAGCGCGGCCTGCACGGCCGTGATGTCGCGCTGGGCGACGGCACGCATGAAGACCCGGCCCAGACCCGGCCAGCCCACCACCTCTTCCACGACCAGCAGCGCGCCCAGCGACGCCACCACCAGGGGCAGGGGGTGAGCGAGCACCGTTGCGATGGCCGCGCGCAGCGCCACACGGCGTACCGCGGCGGCTGGCAGGCCGCGGGCGCGCGCTGCCACCACGTAGGGCGCCTCCAGCGCCCCGCGCAGCGCTACCGCCAGCCGCCGTCCCACCAGCGCGGTCACCGGGACGGCAAGGCTCACCGCGGGCAGTAGCAGAGCCCGCCAGAGGGTGGGGTCGAGCAGGCGCAGCTCGAACGGCGGGAGGATCGGCACCCAGGCGAGCCGGACCGCGAAGACGTACACCAGCACGCTGGCCAGCAGGAACACCGGCACCAGCAGCGCCGCGGTGGCCACCGGGCGGACCACCGCGCCCCCCGTGCCGTCCCCGGCGCCCGCCATGGCGATCCCGATCGCCGCCGGGGCGGCGAGCCCCCATGCCGCGCCCAGGAGCAACAGCGTCCAGGGCAGACGACGCCACAGTTCAGGGCCGAGTTCGCGCCCGTTGGACACCGAGCGGCCGAAGTCACCGGTGGCCACGCGCCGCAGCCACCGCACGTACTGCACGGGCACGGGATCGTCGAGCCCGTACCACTGTCGCACCTGTCGGATCTGCTCTTCCCGGTAGCCCTGGCGGAACTGCACGAAGTACCGCGCCGGATCGAACGGGGCAAGGTGGACCAGCCCAAAGACCAGCACCGACGCTCCCAGGAGGGTCAGCGTCGCGGTGGTCAGATGGGATGCGAGCGGACGGTGCGTAGCCAGCCCCCCGGGCTCGCAGGATGCCTTCGAGATTCGGCGGCGGCCCGAAGGGTGCCTGCCGGCGCCCGCGGGGAAGTCAGGGTGGCCACCGGCTGGCGGCGCGATCCGCCTGCCGCAGTCCGCGGGGAACTCAGGCCGGCTCGGTCTCGGTGGTGGCGCGCGCAGGTGGGCGCCCCGCCGCGCGCTCGTCCAGCCCCTGCTCGAGCGCCACCCACGCCAGCGTCGCGCACTTGATGCGCACCGGGAACTTGCGCACGCCCTGGAGCGCGGCCAGGTCGCCCAGGGCGTCGGCGGGGTCGGCGCCGCGCATCATGGCCTTGAACGCACCGATGAGCCCCCGCACCTCCTCCACCGACTTGCCGGTGATCGCCTCGGTGAGCATCGAGGCCGACGCCTGGCTGATGGAGCAGCCGCGGCCCTCGAACCGCGCGGCCGCCACGCGGTCACCCTCCAGCCGCACCGAAAGCACCAGCTCGTCGCCGCACAACGGGTTCGCGCCCTCGACGGTGAGGTCCGCCGGGTCGAGGCGGCCCCGGTTGCGAGGGTGGGCGTAATGGTCGAGGATGACCTCACGGTAGAGGTCGTCGAGGGCCATCGTACCCTGATCCTACACCGGACGGGAGGCGCGCGTGAACAGGCGGCGCACCGTGTGCAGGCCCGCCACCAGCGCGTCGATGTCCTCGCGGGTGTTGTAGATGTGGACGCTGGCCCGGGCGCTGGCCTCCACGCCGAAGCGCCGGTGCAGGAGCTGGGCGCAGTGGTGGCCGGCGCGGATGGCGATGCCCTCCTGGTCCAGCACCTGGGCGATGTCATGGGGGTGCGCGACGTCCATCACGAAGCTGATGGCGCCCCCGCGCTGCTCAGGGGTCGTCGGGCCCAGGATCCGCAGGCCCGGCACGTCCTGCAGCCGCTCCAGCGCATAGGCCACCAGGGTGTGCTCCCAGGCGGCGATCGCGTCGAACCCCACCCCCTGCAGGTAGTCGGCGGCGACGGCCAGCACGATGGCGCCGGCGATGTGGGGCGTGCCCGCCTCGAAGCGGTGGGGCGGGGCCTTGAACGTCGAGCGTTCGTAGTCGACGCGCACGATCATCTCGCCGCCGCCGTGGTAGGGCGGCATCGCCTCCAGGAGGTCGTAGCGGGCCCACAGACCCCCGCTGCCGGTGGGCCCCAGCATCTTGTGGCCGGAGAAGGCCAGGAAGTCGGCCCCCAGCTGCTGGACGTCGATGGCCTGATTGGGCACGCTCTGGGCGGCGTCCACCAGCACCAGGGCGCCAACAGCATGCGCCCGGTCGGCGATCTCCCGGATCGGGTTGATGGTGCCCAGGACGTTGGACTGGTGCACCACCGCCACCAACCGCGTGCGCTCGGTGAGCAGGCGGTCCAGCGCGTCCATGTCGAGGCGGCCCGCCTCGGTGACGGGCACGTACTTCAGGCGGGCGCCCTTCTCGGCCGCCAGGAGCTGCCACGGCACGATGTTGCTGTGGTGCTCCATCTCGGTGAGGACGATCTCGTCGCCGGCGCGCACGGTGGCGCGGCCCCAGCTCCCGGCCACCAGGTTGATCGCCTCGGTGGTGCCGCGGGTGAAGACGATCTCCTCGGGCCGCGCGGCGTGCAGGAGGCGGGCCAGGGTCGCGCGCGCGGCCTCGTAGCGCGCCGTGGCTTCTTCGGCGATGGCGTAGATGCCGCGGTGCACGTTGGCGTTGTAGCGGCGGTAGTACTCCTGCAGGGCGTCCAGGACGACGCGCGGCTTCTGGGACGTGGCGGCGCTGTCCAGGTAGACCAGGGGCTTGCCGTGCACCGTCCGGGCCAGCAGGGGGAAGTCGCCCCGCACGCGCGCGCCCAGATCCACGGCCGCCCTCCCCCTACCGCCGATGCGGCATCCCCTGGCCGGGCCGGGGCTGCGGCGACACCCAGATGGCGTCGCCCTCCACCTTCACCGCGTAGGTGCTGACCGGCCGGACCGCGGGCAGGGACAGCACCCGGCCGGTCGGGACGTGGAACCGCGAGCCGTGCTTGGGGCAGACGATGATCTCGCCGGTGACCTGCCCACCGGCCAGCGACACGCGCTCGTGGGTACAGGTGTCGTCGATGGCGTACACGGTGCCCCCGACGTTCACCAGGGCGATCCGCCGGCCGGCCACGTCCACCGCTCTGGCCGTACCCGGCGGCACCTCGGCCAGGGTGGCGACCCGCACGAAGGTGTCGGCAGCGACCTCGTCCATGGTCAGGCCATCTTGTCGGCGATGCGCGCCTGCAGGTACGCGCGCAGCCGCTCGACGGGGATCCGGTCGAAGACGTCGGCGAAGAACCCTTCGACGATCATGCGCACGGCCTGCGCCCGGGTCAGGCCGCGGCTCATCAGGTAGAAGATGTGGTCCTCGTGCAGACGGCTGGTGGCCGAGCCGTGGGTACAGCGCAAGTCGTTGGCCATGATCTCCAGCTTGGGGATCGAGTCGGCCCGCGCGCCTGCCGAGAGGATCAGGTTGCGGTTGGACTGGAACGCGTTGGTCTTCTGGGCGCCCCACTGGACGCGGATCAGCCCGGCGAAGACGGTCTTGGCCGTATCACGCACGGCCCCCTTGTACAACAGGTCGCTGGTGGTGTGCGGCGCGGCGTGCTCCTGGAGCGTGTGGAAGTCCATGTGCTGACCGTCGGCGGCGAAGTACAGGCCCAGCATCTCCGCGGACGCGCCGGGCCCGTCGAGGTACGCTTCGACGTCGACCTTCAGCAACCCGCCGCCCAGCCCGACCACCAGGCTGTGCACGGCGGCATCGCGCCCCACGCGGGCCCGCACCAGGCTGCCGACCTCCCACATGGGCGCCGCCCAGTCGCGGACGGCGACGTAGCGCACCTGGGCGCCGTCCTGCACGACGAGCTCGGCCACGGCGGTGGCCACCTGCCGGGCGGCGCCGTCGGCGGATCCGAACAGCTCGACCACCGTGACCCGGCTCCCCGGCGCCGCCACCACCACCGTGTGGGGGAAGATCGCGGCACCCGCAGCACTCAGCCAGGTGTGGGCCACCAGCGGCAGCGCCACCTCCACGCCTGGCGGCACGTACAGGAACACGCCCCCGGTCCACAGCGCGGCGTGGAGCGCCCGGAAGCGGTGCCGGTCGACCTCGGGTACGGTGCGCAGGAAGTACTCGCGGACGAGCTCAGGATGGGCCGCGACGGCGCCTGCCAGGTCGGAGAAGATCACGCCGCGGTCACGCAGCGCGGCCTCGACCTCCACCACGGCACGCCCGTCGGCGGCAACCAGCAGGCCGGCCCGCTCGTCGGGGCCGCCGACCGCTGCGGATTCGGGTGGCAGGGCCCCCGGTTCCGTGGCCAGGCCGACCGCAGCCAGGTCCAGGCCGCTGGTGTCGGTACGCCGCCACTCCTCGGGCCAGACCTCGGCCGGGTGGGGCAGGCGCATGGCGGCGGCCCAGGCAGCGTCACGGCGCTCCCGCATCCAGGCGGGATCGTTGGCCTGTCGGCTGGCAGCCTCGAGGGCGGCCGGGTCCAGCAGCCCGGCCCGCGCGACGAGGGACGACGTGCGATCGCTCACGGTGCTCCTCCGTACGCGTCGATGCGTCCGTACGCGGCTCGGGGCGGCCGTGCGGAGGCGGGCACGCTGCCCGCTGTCGCCCGGAACGGAACCTGCGCCGCCCGACCAGGCCGCGCCCGGCCGCGCGCCAGCGGCGGGTGCCCGTCGGCCCCCGCCGCGGCGTCCCGGCTCAGCCCACCGAGCCCTCCATCTCCAGGGCGATCAGGCGGTTCAGCTCCACGGCGTACTCCAGGGGCAGCTCCTTCACGATGGGCTCGATGAAGCCGCGGACGATCATGTTCATCGCCTCGTCCTCCTTGATGCCGCGGCTCATCAGGTAGAACAGCTGCTCGTCGGAGACCTTGGAGACCGTCGCCTCGTGGGTGATGGAAACGTCCTCCTCGTCGATCTCCATGTACGGATACGTATCGGACCGGCTGCGCGGGTCGAGGATCAGCGCGTCGCAGCGCACCGCGCACCGGCTGCCCTTGGCGCCGGGGTAGACCTTGACCAGCCCGCGGTACCCGGCCCGCCCGCCGTCCTTGGCGATCGACTTGCTCACGATGCTCGACTGGGTGTGGGGCGCGGCGTGGACGACCTTGCCCCCGGGGTCCTGATGCTGACCGGCGCCCGCGAAGGCCACCGACAGGATCTCGGCCTTGGCGCCGGGCTCGACCATGTAGACCGAGGGGTACTTCATCGTGATCTTGGAGCCCAAATTCCCGTCCACCCACTCCATGGTGGCGTCCCGGTACGCCACCGCGCGCTTGGTCACCAGGTTGTAGACGTTCTTGGACCAGTTCTGGATGGTCGTGTAGCGGCACCGGGCGCCTTCCTTGACGATGATCTCCACCACGGCGGAGTGCAGCGAGTCGGTGGTGTAGATCGGCGCCGTGCACCCTTCGACGTAGTGCACGTAGGAGCCGGGCTCGCAGATGATGAGGGTCCGCTCGAACTGCCCCATGGCCTCGGCGTTGATGCGGAAGTAGGCCTGGAGCGGGATGTCCACCTTGACGTTGGCCGGCACGTAGATGAACGAGCCGCCCGACCATACCGCCGAGTTGAGCGCGGCGAACTTGTTGTCTTCGGGCGGGACCACGGTACCGAAGTACTCGCGCACCAGGTCGGGGTAGAGCCGTACCGCCGTGTCGGTGTCGACGAAGATGACGCCGAGGCGCTCCCACTCCTCCTTGAGGTTGTGGTAGACGACCTCGCTCTCGTACTGGGCCCCCACCCCCGCCAGGAACTTCTTCTCGGCTTCGGGGATGCCCAGCCGATCGTAGGTGCGCTTGATCTCCTCGGGCAGCTCGTCCCACGACCGCCCCTGCTTCTCGGTGGGCTTGATGTAGTAGTAGATCTCGTCGAAGTTGATGCCCGACAGGTCGGCGCCCCACGTGGGCATGGGCCGCCGCACGAAGTGCTCGTAGGCGTGGAGCCGGAACGCCCGCATCCAGTCCGGCTCCTGCTTCATGTAGGAGATCTGCTCGACGACCTCCCGATCGAGCCCGCGGCGCGACTTGAAGACGTACCTCTCGGGCTCGCGGAAGCCGTACTTGTAGTGGTCGAGCTCGATCCCCAGCGGACTCGTGGTCGCCATCGATCCTCTCCTCGACCGTCAGGTCCTCTCCTCGACCGTCAGGTCCTGTCCTCGACCGTCGGGCCCTGCGCCCCCGCCGGTGGCTGGCGACGACGTCCCGGCGGTCGGACATCACACCCCGGCGCGGCGGCGCGTCACCTGCGCACGCCGCGCCCTCAGTGTACCACCCAGAACACCTTCCCGGCGCGGCGGACGGCGCCGGCCTCCTGAACCTCGGCCGCGATCACCTCGAACTGGCGGCGGATCTCCTCGTACCCGCGCTCCTCCAGCTCCTGGGCCAGCTCGGGTCCGCCCGAGACCACCACCCGCCCGTCGTACATGATGTGCACGTGGTGCGGGCGGATGTACTGGAGGATCCGCGAGTAGTGGGTGATCACCAGCACGCCCATGCCGCCCCGCTGCTCCTCGTACATGCGCATGATGCCGTCGGCCACGATCTTGACCGAGTCGATGTCCAGCCCCGAGTCGGTCTCGTCCATGATGGCGATCTCGGGCTCCAGCAGCGCCATCTGCAGGATCTCGGCGCGCTTCTTCTCGCCACCCGAGAAGCCCTCGTTGACGTAGCGGCCCAGGATGGCCGGATCCATCTTCAGGGCCTCGAGCTTGGCCCGCACCAGCCGCTGGAACTCCGCCACGGGCACCAGCTCCTGCTCCATGCCCCGACGGGCCGAGACCGCCGTGCGCAGGAAGCTGGCCATGGTCACACCCGGAATGCTCACCGGGTACTGGAAGGCGATGAACAACCCCTTGCGGGCCCGTTCGTCGGGCGACATGGCCAGCAGGTCCTCGCCCTTGTAGAGCACCTCGCCGCGCACCACCTGGTAGAACGGGTTGCCCATCAGGACGTTGGCGAGGGTGCTCTTGCCCGAGCCGTTGGGCCCCATGAGGGCGTGGATCTCTCCCCGGCTGACGTCTAGGGTAACGCCCTTGAGGATCACCTTGTCCTCCACCTGCACGTGGAGGTCCCGGATGACGAGATCGGCCATGCGCTCCTCCTGGCGGCGGCATGAATCGCACCGCCGCACGCGCCAATTCTAGACTAATTCACTCAACAAATCAAGGCTCGTCACGGCACGGGGCTGCCGCCCGCGGCCGCCAGCGGCACCGCGCGGACCGCGGCTTCCAGCGCCTGCCGCACGGCCTCGGGGGCGAACGCGGCACGGGCGGCCGCCGCCTGCAGCTCCACCAGGTCGGCCGGCGTCAGGCCCTGCGCCCGCGCGACGGCCGTCAGCTCCCGGGAGAGCGAGGTCTGGAGCAGCAGCGGATCGTCGCTGTTGACGGTGACCGACACGCCGGCGCGGCGCAGTGCGCCCAGCGGGTGCCGGGCCAGCGACGGCACCAGCCCCAACCGCACGTTGCTGGTCGGGCACAGCTCCAGCGTCACCCCGCGGTGGCGCAGGTGGTCGAGCAGTGCCGGGTCCTCCACGGCGCGGATGCCGTGGCCGATGCGATCGGCGCCCAGGTGGTACAGGGCCGTCCAGATGCCCGCCGGTCCGGCGAACTCGCCGGCGTGCACCGTCAGGCCCAGCCCGGCGTCGCGTGCTGGCCGCAGCGCGGCGGCGAACAGCGCCGGCGGGAAGTTCTGCTCGTCGCCGGCCAGGTCGATGCCGACCACGCCGCAGTCGCGGCACGCGACGGCCTCGGCCACCAGGCGTGCCGCGTCCTCGGGCCCGCGCTCGCGCACCACCGTGACGATCGCCCCGTAGCCGACCCCCAGCTCCCGCACGCTGGCTGCGCCCTCGGCCATCGCCTCCAGCATGCCGCGGACACCCAGCAGCGCGAAGCCGCGGCGGCCGCCCACCCGCACCTCCACGTACCGGACGTGCTGCGCCGCCGCCTCCCGCACCAGCTCGGCCGTGATGGCGGCGATGCGCTCCCGGGTGTACCAGGCGTCGGGTACCCGCCCGGCGCGCCCGGCGTACCGCAGCCGGCGCAGGCGGTCGTAGCCGACGAACACCGCGGGGTCGGCCACCAGGTGCGGCGCGCCCAGCGCCGGCCCCGCGCCGGTGCGCTCGACCAGGCGCCGCAGGCGCAGCGACGTCTCCAGGTGGACGTGGAGCTCGATCTTGGGCAACGTGGCGACGAACGCGTCCAGGGCGTCGGTGGACATGCCGGCTCCTTTCTGGCGCTGCCTCTAGCCTACCCGCAGCGCCGCCCGCACGCAAATCACCTCGTGCGCCGACGACCGCGGCGCGACACGTCCGCGCCTGCCGCGCACGGCGCCGTGCCGCCCCGTCCGCAGACAGTGCGGACCGACCTCGGAGGGCGGGTTGCGCGGATCTGGTATAGTAATGAAGTGCGCGCGCAGCGCCGGCACCTCCGCGCGTGCGCGCGGCTCATCCTTCCGCCCACGAGGCCATGGGGAGGGAGCAGGACGGCATGCCCAACCGGACGGGCCGGCCCGACGACAGCGCCACCTCCGCGCTCGCGACGGACCGGCGGTCGCCCGAGCACCTGACGTCGGCGGTCGCCTGGTACCGGCAGATGGTCATCGCTCGCCGCTTCGAGGAGGAGACCGAACGGGCGTTCCGCCGCGGCAAGATCGGTGGCTACCTGCACGTCTACAGCGGCCAGGAGGCGGTGGCCGCCGGCTTCCTCGCCGAACTGCGCGAGACCGACATCTTCTTCACCGCCTACCGCGACCACGCCCACGCCCTGTTCCGCGGTGCGTCCCCGGGGGCGGTCATGGCGGAGTTGTTCGGGAAGGTCACGGGGCTCGCCCGCGGCAAGGGCGGCTCGATGCACCTGTTCGACGTGGCGCGGGGGTTCTACGGCGGCTACGGCATCGTGGGCGCCCACGTCCCGCTCGCCGTGGGAGCCGCCTACGCGCTGCGGTACCGTCAGGAGGACCGTGTGTGCGTCTGCTTCCTGGGCGATGGGGCCATGAACAGCGGCGCCCTCCACGAGGCCCTGAACATGGCCGGGCTGTGGGGGAAGGAGGGGCTGTGCCCGCTGGTCCTCGTGGTCGAGAACAACGAGTACGCCATGGGCACGTCGGTCGTGCGCTCGTCGGCCGTGACCGACCTGGCGGCGCGCTTCGCGCAGTACGCCATCCCCGGCGAGCGCATCGACGGCATGGACTTCTTCGTGGTGCGACAGACCGCAGCCCGGGTCATCGCCGACGTGCGGGCCACCGGGCGCCCGTACGCGGTGGAGGCCCTCACCTACCGCTTCGCCGGCCACGGCGCCGCCGACCTGTTCCAGCCGTACCGCACCAAGGAGGAGGTCGACGCGCAGCGCCGTCGTGATCCCATCCTGCTGCTGGAGCGCCGGTTGCGCGAGGCCGGCGTGCTGGACGACGCCACCGTCGCGCGCATCCAGGAGGAGGCCGAACAGGTCGTGGCCGAGGCCGTGCGCTTTGCCGAGGAGAGCCCGCCGCCCGGCCCCGAGGAGCTGACGGCGCACGTCTACGGCGCGCCCGCCGATGCCTGAGCTCACCTACCGCGACGCCATCCGCGCCGCGCTCATCGACGCGATGGAGCGCGATCCGACGGTGCTGTTGCTCGGCGAGGACATCGGGCTCTACCAGGGGACGTTCCGGGTCACCGCGGACCTGCTGGCACGGTTCGGGCCGCGGCGCGTCATCGACACCCCGATCTCCGAGGAAGGGTTCGTGGGCGCCGCCATCGGCATGGCCCTGCTGGGCCTGCGGCCGGTGGTCGAGGTGATGACCTGGAACTTCTCGCTGCTGGCCTTCGACCAGATCGTCAACAACGCGGCCAAGGTGCGCTACTTCTCGGGCGGGCAGGTCGACGTGCCGCTGGTGATCCGCGGACCCAACGGCGCGGGGGTCCAGCTGTCGGCACAGCACTCCCAGAGTGTCGAGGTGTTCTACGCCCACGTCCCCGGGCTGCGGGTGGTGGCGCCGGCGACCCCGGCCGACGCGTGGGGCCTGCTGCGCACGGCGCTGCGGGGCCGCGATCCGGTGATCTTCCTGGAGAACGCCGCGCTGTACGGCACCAAGGGCCCCGTCCCCGACGGCGACGGCGCGCTGCCGTTCGGCCGGGCCGAGGTGGCGCGGCCGGGGCGCGACGTCACCATCGTGGCCTACAGCCGGATGCTCCTGGTGGCGCTGGAGGCCGCGCGGCAGCTCGCCGACGAGGGCATCGACGCCGAGGTGATCAACCTGCGCTCGCTGCGGCCGCTGGACGGCGAGACGCTGGTGCGCTCCGTGGCGAAGACGCACCGCGCGGTGGTGGTGCAGGAACAGTGGAAGCCCTTTGGCGCCGCCGCCGAGATCGCGGCGACGATCTACGAGGGCGCGTTCGACCTGCTGGACGCGCCGGTGGAACGCGTCACCGGCGCGGACGTGCCGATGCCCTACGCCCGCGAGCTGGAGCTGCTGGCGATCCCCCACGAGGCCGACATCGTGGCCGCGGCCCGCCGCGTGCTCTACCGTGAGGGGCGGTAGCATGGGAGACCGACCGACGGGCTGCCGCGTGTGGCTCTGGGCTCCCGACGACAGCGCTGCGCGTCAGGGGGTCGGTTGATGGCCGAGGTCATCATGCCCAAGATGGGCGACGCCATGACCGAGGGCAAGGTGCTCCGGTGGCTGAAGCAGCCGGGCGACCCGGTGCGCAAGGGCGAGCCCATCGCCGAGATCGAGACCGACAAGGTCAACGTCGAGCTGGAGGCCGAGTGGGACGGCGTCCTCAGCCGTGTGCTGGTGGCGCCGGGGAGCGCGGTACCGGTCGGCGCGCCCATCGCCATCCTGACGCGGCCCGGCGAGGCGGCGCCGGCTGCCGAGGCACCGCCGTCCCGGGCGCCAGAGACCCCCGCGGGCACCGGCGCGCCGGCCGCTGCGGCGACTGCGCAGGCAGCCGCTCCCCCACCGGCGAGCGCACCCCCCGCCGCGCCGCCGGCCGGCGCGGTACGGGCCTCGCCCCTGGCGCGCCGGCTGGCGGCCGAGCACGGCATCCCGCTCGAGACGATCCGCGGCAGCGGCCCCGAAGGGCGCATCACCAAAGAAGACGTCGAGGCCGCCATCGCGGCACGTGCCGCCCGCCCCGCACCGACACCAGCGCCCGCGATGCCCCCGGCGGCTGCAGGGCGCGAGGTGCCGCTCTCGCGCATGCGTGCCACCATCGCGCGCCGCATGACCGAGAGCAAACAGCAGGTGCCGCACTTCTACGTGACCATGGCCATCGCCATGGACGCCGCCCTGGACCTGCGCCGGCAACTCAACGACCGGCTGCCCGAGGCCGCGAAGGTCACCGTCAACGACCTGGTGGTCCGGGCTGCGGCGCTGGCGCTGCGGCGCTACCCCAACCTCAACGCGTCGTTTGCGGGCGACGTGATCCGCCACCCGGCTGCCGTCAACATCAGCATCGCGGTGCCGGTCGCCGAGGGGCTCGTCTCCCCGGTCCTGCACGACGTCGACCGCAAGCCGCTGTGGGTCATCGCCCACGAGAGCAAGGCCCTCATCGAGCGGGCGCGGGCCGGCCACCTCCGGCCCGACGATCTCGTCGGCGGCACCTTCACGGTGAGCAACCTGGGACCCTACGGCGTGGAGGCGTTCGCCGCCATCGTCAATCCCCCGCAGGCCGCCATCCTGGCCGTGGGCGCAGCGACACCGACGCCGGTGGTGCGCGACGGCACCGTGCAGGTGGCCACGGTGATGCACGCGACGCTCTCCGCCGACCACCGGGTCACCGACGGCGCCGAGGCCGCCCAGTTCCTGGGGGAGATCCGACGGCTGCTGGAGGCGCCGGTCTGGCTCGTTACGGAGATCCCCGAGGGCGAGCGCACCGGCTAACGCGTGGCTGGGCAGGGCCTACAGACTCACACGCCGCCCTGCGGTGTCGCCCCACCGTGGTCCCGTGGTCTGCCGGCGATGCCCGAGGTCTCCTATCGCCCGCCTCGTCCTCCGGCGGCCACGCTGACCGTCGCGCCAGCGTGTTCCAGGTGCTCTACCGCCCCCGACGGCTGCTGGAAGCTTTGCCCTTGGACGCTGCCCCGCGCGACGCTCCTGCCCCACCGCGCCGGCGCGCTGCCGGCGCCGCTTTGCCCGCCGCGTTCGCCGCGCGCGCGCCCCGCCGGCGCGCCGGCGCAGGGCGGCTGCTCCCCGACCCGCCCGTTGTGGTCTGGGGCTGTGCAGGCGGCGGGGGCACGTCGGCCGCGGTGAGCGCGCGGCCGGAGAGGTGCACGGTCCGGGTCGTCAGGCCGGCGCCGCGCAGCAGCCGCTCCACCGCGGCCACCGCGGCGGCGCCATCGGCCGCCCACACCGCGCACCGCGTCTCGAGGCAGTAGGTGCCGTCGCGAAACCGCGCCGGCGGCACGACCGTAGCGCGCACGACGGCAGGCGTGGCCTGCCGCGCGCGCTCGACCTCCTCGCCGACGCGGGCGATGTCGCCGCTGGTCGGCAGGCCCTGCAGGGCGATCTCGGCGATGACCTCGAATGGCCTGTCCGTCACACCGATCCCTCCGTCTCCGTGGGCGTGGTGGCCGGCGCGCGGCCTTCAGCCGGCGAAGTGGTCGCGAATCGCGGCCTGCGCCGCGTCGACGATCTCCTCCCACGCGGCCGAAGGGTCGCGCGTCACCGTCAGGAAGTCGTTCAGCAGGAACACCTGCACCACGCCGGGAATCGCCAGCAGCCGCGCTGCCAGCGGGTGACCCGCGGCCTCCTGGGGCGAGCGGAAGGTCTGGCTGCGGCCTTCCGTCAGCCGCCGGTTCAGCACGAACTTCATGGCGTTGACGTTCGGCGTGGGCTGGATCTCGATCCGTACCGGGTCCGTCACACAGACCTCCTGCGCCCGGACGCCGGCGCGCCCCGCGCGCCGGCGCGTGCTGCGCGCTGCGCGCGCCGCAGGTGGTGTTCGCGTTGCCCCCGGCCGGTTCCTTGGGCGCCGGCCCACGGGGTGCCGGCCCGCCTCAGTGGACGTGCGCGTCGCCCCCGGGGACCTCGCAGAACCACGCAGCCTGCCGGGCGAACGCCACCATGGCGGGCAGGAAGCCGCGGACGCGCGCGGTCAGCCGCTCGGCCGAGAGCAGGCCGGTGGACGTCAGCACCTGCCAGCGCACTTCCACCATCGACGCCAGTTCCAGGGCCAGGTCCATGGGCACCAGCGCCTGGTCGGCCAGCGGCAGGAAGACCTGCCAGCGCCGCGGCGGCCGTTCCAGGTCGAAGATGCTGAGCATCGCCTTGGCGATGCCGGTGGCCGCGCCCGCCCCGTTGCTGAACCACCCGAGCACCTGCGCCAGCCGGTCGGCGTCGCGGCCGGCGGCCTCGGCGTCGCGCGTCAGCGTCTCGAGCATGCTGGACGACGCCAGCAGGCGGCCCAACCGCCAGCCGATGCGCATCGGGTCGAGGGACTTCGGCGGCTGGGGCAGCAGGGCCTCGGCCCGGGCGGGCTGGGCGAGCCCCAGCGACCGGGCCTGCAGGATGGCGATGCGGGCGTCCTGCAACAGCTGCGGCCGTTCCGCCTCCAGGCGGGCCCGGGTGCGCGCCGCGAACGCCTCGCGCGTGGCGGGATCGTTGTCCACCAGCAGCTCGCCGGCGGTCAACACCTCGTAGATCACGGGCAGGATGTGGGTGTTGAGGGCAGCCGGCATCAGGATGCCCGGGAGCGGGCCCAGCGGGTTCTGCTCCGAGAGCCGCTCCAGGTACCCGCGCACGTCGTCCTCGTCGGCGTCGTCGGGGAAGAGCAGCGCCAGCTCGATGTCGGTGTCGGGAAAACTGGGCCCGGGTGGATAGCGGCCGTAGACGTAGACCGCAGCCACCTCGTCCTCGCCCTCGAAGAACGTCTTCAGGTGATGGAGTGCATCCACCGGTACTCTCCGGCGCCGCGGTGCGCCCGAAGCGACCAGCGCCTTCTGGGGGACTCTTTTCGTGCGCGGCGGACGGCGCCCTGCTGCCGGTGCCCGGACGGCCCGACCCCGCCAGGCTCCGCCCGCCACCGCGCCGTGGCGACACCGGGCTGGCCTGGGAGCGTCGAGCCGATCCCGGCCCGCGGCGGCCCACCGGCACGCGCGGCGGCGCCTGACCGCAGGAGTTTGGCATCCGCGGCGCCAATTGGTACACTTGTCGCACGACCCCAGACCGCTGACCGAGGTTGGCACGCATGCCCATCCCCACCCACGCGGACGAGCGCCGCACGGCGGCCAAGGTCGCGGCGCTGATCTTCGCCACCGTGGCCCTCGGCGTGGCGTTCACGCTCTACGCCCGTGGTCGCTGGTGGCTGCCGCCGGTTGCGTCGGCGCACGGCGTGCTGATCGACCGCCTCTTCTACAGCACGCTGTGGATCACCGGCGCCATCTTCGTCCTGGTCCACGCGTTCCTGGGGTACCTGGTGTGGCGGCACGGCGCCCGGGGTGACGAGCGGGCCGCGCACTGGCACGAGCACCGGCGGCTGGAGCTCACCTACACCCTCGTGCCGGCCGTGGGGCTGGCCGTGATGGTCTCGATGAGCGGCGTGGTCTGGTCGAAGATCCACCGCGCGCCCCCCTCCGACGCCATGGTGGTCGAAGTCCGCGGCGAGCAGTTCGCCTGGCAGTTCCGCTACCCGGGCCCCGACGGGCGGTTCGGGCGGACGGACCCGAAGCTCATCGACCCGCGGCGGAACCCCTGGGGGCTCGACCCCGCCGACCCGGCCGCGGCCGACGACCTCGTCACCCGCGACCTCCACCTGGTGGTGGACCGCCCGGTGCGGGTGCGGGTACGGGCCCGCGACGTGATCCACAGCTTCTTCGTCGCCGAGTTCCGGGTCAAACAGGACGCGGTGCCCGGCATGACCGTGGAGACCTGGTTCGTCCCCACGAAGACCGGCGTCTACGAGATCGCCTGCGCCGAGCTGTGCGGCGTCGGCCACTACGTGATGCGCGGCAGGGTGATCGTCGAGGGCCCTGACGCGTTCCAGGCGTGGCTGGGCCAGCAGAAACCGGCCCTGCCCCCGGCGCGGTAGCGCCCATCCCTCGCGTGAGGAGTCGGAACCGATGAGTACTTCGCACGCCGCGGCCACCACCGAGCACGTCGAGCACGAGCTGGGCTTCTTCCGCAAGTACATCTTCAGCCTCGACCACAAGATCATCGGCATCCAGTACCTGCTGACGTCGATGGTGATGGCGCTGATCGGCGGGGTGCTGGCCATGCTGATCCGGCTGCAGCTGGGGTTCCCCGGGTGGCGCTGGCCGGAGCTGCAGGCCCTCATGCCCGGGGGCTTCCAGAACGGGGTGCTGAAGCCCGACTTCTACCTGGCGCTGGTCACCATGCACGGCACCATCATGATCTTCTTCGTGCTGACCACGGCGCTGTCGGGGGGATTTGGCAACTTCCTGATCCCGCTGCAGATCGGCGCCCGGGACATGGCGTTCCCCTTCATGAACGCCCTCTCGTACTGGCTGTACCCGCCGGCCGTGGTCCTGCTGCTGGCGGCGTTCGTCGTGACCGGTGGCGCGCCGAGCAGCGGCTGGACCGCCTACCCGCCGCTGTCGGCCGTCGCGCAGGCCGCGCCGGGGTCGGGCCTGGGGCAGACGCTGTGGCTGCTGAGCCTGGTGGTGTTGATCCTGGCGTTCCTGTTCGGCGGCTTGAACTACATCACCACGGTGCTCCAGCTGCGGGCGCGGGGCATGTCCATGCTGCGCCTGCCGCTGACGATCTGGGCCATGTTCATCACGGCGCTGCTCATGCTGCTGTCGTTCCCGGTGCTGACCGCGGCGGTGATCATGCTGCTGTTCGACCGGCTGGCCGGGACCAGCTTCTTCGTGCCCGAGGTGGTGGTGGGCGGGCAGCTGCTGTCGCACACCGGCGGGAACCCCATCCTCTGGCAGCACCTGTTCTGGTTCCTGGGGCATCCCGAGGTCTACGTGCTCATCCTGCCGCCGATGGGCATGGTCTCGGACATCCTGGCAGCCAACAGCCGCAAGCCCATCTTCGGCTACCCCTTCATGGTGGGGTCCATGGCGGCGATCGGCATCCTCTCGTTCCTGGTCTGGGGCCACCACATGTACACCAGCGGCATGCACCCGCTGGTCGGCATGGCCTTCATGACCACCACCCTGGCCATCGCCGTGCCCTCGGCCGTGAAGACGTTCAACTGGCTGGCGACGCTGTGGCGGGCCCGCATCCGGTTCACCCCGGCCATGCTCTTCGCCATCGGCTTCGTCTCGCTGTTCGTCACGGGCGGGCTCACCGGGGTCTTCCTGGCCCAGCCGCCGGTGGACATCCAGATGCACGACACCTACTTCGTGGTGGCGCACTTCCACTTCGTGATGGCCAGCGCCGCCATGTTCGGCGTCTTCGCAGGCGTCTACCACTGGTTCCCCAAGATGTTCGGCCGGATGCTGAACGAGCGGTTGGGCCGCCTGCACTTCTGGCTGACGTTCATCGGCATCTACGCCACGTTCTTCCCCATGCACTTCCTGGGCTTCGCGGGCGTCACCCGCCGCTACTACGCGTACCAGCTGTTCGAGCGCCTGCGGGACGTCCAGCCCCTGAACACCGCCATCTCCATCGCCGCGTTCGGGCTGGGCCTGGCACAGCTGCTGTTCATCGCCAACTTCGTCTACAGCCTGTTCTGGGGTCCGCGGGCCGAGCGCAACCCGTGGCGGGCCACGACCCTGGAGTGGCAGGCACCGTCGCCCCCACCCCACGGCAACTGGGGCGCCGTCGAGCCCGAGGTGCACCGGTGGGCGTACGACTACAGCGTGCCCGGCGCCCCCGAGGACTTCATCCCCCAGACCACGCCGGCCGCGGCGGTCGCCGCGCCGGCCCACGGGCATGGCGGGCACGCGTAGTGGCGCACCGGAGGATCACCCGTGACGGCCTCTCTCGTCGGCACGAGCGTCAGCGGGATGTCGGCTCGCGTCGCGGCGGGCCAGCGGATCCGTGACGGCAGCCCCGCGCGCCGCGGTCGGCGCGCAGCAGCGGGTGGATAGGCCGTGAGCGCCCTCCAGACCCTGGAGAAACCGCGCGCCGACCGTCCGCCCCCGCACGGGCCAGCGGCCGGCGAGGGACCCGGGCGCGGTCCGGGCGACGGCGCACCCGCGCTGCAGCCGGCACGCGTGGCGACCTGGCTGCTGGTGGGCGTCGTGACCATCCTGTTCGCGTCGTTCAGCAGCACGTACCTCGCCCGTCGGACCCTGGCCGACTGGCGGCCGGTGGCGATGCCGCCGATCCTCTGGGTCAACACGGCGATGCTGTTGGCCAGCAGCGCCGCGCTGGAGGTCGCGCGCCGGGCGGCGCCCCGGGGCCGCAAAGCGGCGGCGCGGCGGGCGACGGCGGTGGCCGCATTGCTGGGGGCGGGGTTCCTGGTCGGGCAGGTGATGGCGTGGCGGGCGCTGGTGGCTGCCGGCGTCTACCTGGCGACCAGCCCGCACAGCGATTTCTTCTATCTCTTGACGGGCGCCCACGGCCTGCACCTGGCGGGCGGGCTCGTGGCCCTGGGCTACGCGTGGTGGCGCGCAGGCAGGGTCGCGGTGCCGACGACGGCGCAGGCGGCGACCCTGACGACGGTTGCAGTGTACTGGCACTTCGTGGACGTCCTGTGGCTGTACCTGCTGGTGATCCTGTTCTGGACGTAGACCGGCGGGGCGCAGCCCGCGGCAGGTGGCGTGGGAGCGGGCGCCATCGTGGCGGCAGCGTCCGGGCAGACGACCAGTGCCGTCGGACGAGGAGGAGACCGTGAGCGCAGGAGAGCATCGCACCACGCTGGCGGCCGAGTGGGGCGGCGGGCAGTCGCCCTTCGCGGTGGGCTGGCCGAAGTTCATGATGTGGCTGTTCCTGATCTCCGACACCCTGACGTTCGCGGGCCTGCTGACCGGGTATGGCGCCGTGCGCCTGGCGCTCGGCCGGTGGGTGCACCAGTTCGAGATCTTCAACATCGGGCTCGTCAGCCTCATGACGTTCATCCTCATCTGCAGCAGCGCCACCATGGCGGTCGCCGTGGGCGCCGCCCGGGCCGGCGACCGGCCCCGGGTGCTGCGGTACCTGCTGTTGACGGTCCTGGGCGGCCTGTTCTTCCTGGGCGCCCAGGCCTACGAATGGACGCACTTCATCGGCGAGGGGGCCCGCCTGTTCACCAACCCCTGGGGCATCCCGCAGTTCTCGGCGACGTTCTTCGTCATCACCGGGTTCCACGGCGGGCACGTGACGGCAGGAGTGATCTACCTGCTGCTCACCGCCCTGCGCTGGCGGCGCGGGACGATCCAGCCCGAGAGCGTGGAGATCGCCGGGCTGTACTGGCACTTCGTGGACCTGGTCTGGGTCTTCATCTTCACGCTGCTGTACCTGATCTGACGGAGGGACGCCGTGGCCGACGAGCATCACCGCGGGTACCGGATCTACGCCATCACCTGGTTCTGGCTGTTGGTCATCACGCTGCTGGAGGTCGCCATCGTCCTGGTGGGCGTGCCCCGGGCCGTGCTGGTGACGGCGCTGGTCGTGCTGGCCCTGATGAAGGCCGCCCTGATCATGGCCTACTTCATGCACCTGGCCTACGAGCGGCTGACCCTGGTCTACGCCGTGGTGGTGCCGATGGCGCTGCTGGCGGTGGTGATGTTTGCGTTCATCGGCCCCGACGCCCTGAGCGTGCACCGCATGCGCTAGGCGCGCACCGGCGCAGCGCTCACGCGAGCTGGACCTGGACAATGTGGCTTCTTGAGGCTACATTGTTGCCGTGAAGACCGTTGGGCTGCGGGAGTTGAAGAACCGCCTCAGCGCCTACGTGCGAGAGGTGCGCGCCGGCCGGTCGATCGCGGTGACCGATCGCGGGCAGGTGGTGGCAGAACTCCATCCTCCGGGGTTGACGCCGGGCACGCGGGTGCCGGCCGCCATCGCGCACCTGGCGCGGCGTGGCCTGCTGGCACCTGGCGCTCCCAACATCCCCGGGGTCTATCCACCGCAGCCTCCCCTGCTCCGCTCCACGACGTCGCGGGAACTCCTGGAGGCCGAGCGGGGCACGCGGTGAGATGCTACGCCGAATCGAGCGCGGTGCTGGCCTGGCTGCTCGGCGAAGACGCGGGGGAAGATGTCAGGCAGCTGCTCATCGGCGCTGAGGACGTGTTCACCTCCGTGCTCACCCTGGTCGAAACCGACCGCACGCTCATCAGGGCCCAGGTCGTCGACAACCTGACGCCGGTGGCGGTCGCCGATCGGCGCCGCGTCCTGGCCCGTGCCAGCCGGCGCTGGCACCTGGTCAACGTGGTGGAGGAGATCCTGGACCGCGCGCGGCGTCCGTTCCCGGGCGAACCGATCCGTACGCTGGACGCTCTGCACCTGGCGAGCGCGCTTGCCGTGCGCGCCGCGATCCCGGAGCTGACCGTCCTCAGCCTGGACCAGCGCATCAGAAATGCCTGCGTCGAGTTGGGGTTCGATGTGCTTCCAGGGGCACATGGCTGACGGCACGCGGACGGCCGGCACCGCCCCGGCCCATTCCGTTGGCGTGAAGCTGGCCCGCAGCGGCGCCCAGGGCAGTATGCAGCGGGCGCCTGTACCCTGCACGCTGCACCACAGCCGACAACCGTAGCCACAAGGACCGGCATCAGGTCGGCAGCCGGCGCCTGTACCCGCCACGCCCCGGACCGCCCGGGGGCTCAGCCCACCAGCCGGTCGACCGCCATCGCCGCGAAGAGCAGCCCCAGGTAGACCACGGAGTACTCGAAGACCACCCACGCCTGCTGCGGCGTGGGACGCCGCGCCAGCCGCGCCACCAGCACGACGAACGGTACCGCCAGGACCACCGCGGCGACGAGGTAGAGTCGGCCCAACACGCCCAGGCCCGCCAGGACCAGCGTCGCCGCCACCAGGGCCAGGGTGTACCGCACCATCTGGCGCAGGGTCTCCTGCGGGCCCGCCACTACGGGCAGCATCGGCACCCCCGCGGCACGGTACTCGTCCTGTCGGTGGAGCGCCAGCGCCCAGAAATGCGGTGGCGTCCATAGGAAGACGATGGCGAACAGCACGACGGCCGGCAGGGCCACCTGGTTGGTGACGGCGGCCCAGCCCACCAGGGGTGGAATCGCACCGGCAGCGCCGCCGATGACGATGTTCTGCGGGGTGCTCCGTTTGAGCCACAGGGTGTAGACGCCCACGTAGAACACGATGCCGCCCGCCGCCAGGATCGCCGACAGCCAGTTCACCCCAAGCCCCAGCACCAGCACCGCTGCCACGGCCAGCGCCATCCCGAAGGCCAGGGCGCTGCGCGGGGCGACGCGGCCCGCGGGCAAGGGGCGGCCGCGCGTGCGGCGCATCAGGGCGTCGATGTCACGGTCGCAGTAGCAGTTGATGGCGTTGGCGCTGCCGGCGGCCAGGGCGCCGCCGAGCAGCGTGAGCGCCACGAGCGCCGCGCCGGGACGTCCCCCGTCCGCCACCACCATGGTGGTGAGCGTGGTGAGCAGGAGCAGCACGACGATGCGCGGCTTCGTCAGGGCCAGGTAGTCGGCCACCAGGCGCGCCACACCGTGCCCGGACACAGGGGCCGCACTGCGGCTGCCCGACGCCGGTGCCAGAGCGCGCCCATCCGACGGCTGCGCCGCCGACACGCGCGCATCGCCCGGAGCCCGCAGCCAGGTGGCCAGCGCCACCAGCACCGCCAGCAACGCCGCGGCACCGCCCAGGTGGGCCACGCGCACCTCCAGGGCAAGACGCGTGGTGACGTTAAGCACCCCGAGCCCCACCTGCACCAGCGCGAGGACTGCGGCCGCCAGGACACCACGGCGCACCGGTGCCTCAGGGCTTGCCCGCCCCCGCGCGGCCAGCACCAGCACCACGGCGACGACGGCGAGCCCCAGCAGGCGGTGCACGGCGTGCAGCACCGCTGGCGGCGGCCCAGCGGGCACGACGGCGCCATGGCACAACGGCAGGCCGCCGCAGGCCAGGCCGGCGCCGAAGGCGCTGGTGAACCCTCCGGTCAGGATCTGCACGTACGTCAGGGCGACGGCCACTGCTGCCAGCCGCGACAGGCCCGGGCCGCCGGCGGACGCCGCACGCGGGTGGCCGGCACGGTGGGCGTGCGTGGCGAACGCCGCCAGGAGACCAGTGAACGCCATCGCCGTGCCCAGGTGGACGCCCACGACCACCGGAGTCAGCGACGAGAGGACCGTGGCACCGCCCAGGCCCACCTGCAGGCCCAGCAGGGCCAGGAGCCCCACCGCGCGCCGCGCGAGCCCGCCTGGGCCGCGGCTGTGCATCCACGCCAGCACCGCGAGCCACAGCACGAGCAGTCCCACTGCGGAGGCCAGCAGCCGGTGGCCGTACTCGATCAGCACCAGACGGTCCAGCGGCGGGATCAGGCGTCCGTGGCACAGCGGCCAGTCGGGGCACGCCAGTCCCGCACCGGTGGCGCTGACGATCGCCCCCACCACCAGCAGCACCCAGGTGGCGGCCAGCGCGACCAGCGACAACACACGGAGTGTCCTCATGAACGCAGGCGGCGGGTCAGGGATCGGGCGTGCGGATGGTGCCCATGGAATCCTGCGTCGTGTTCGCGGCCGGCCGCAGCGACTCCTGCGCTTCGCGGGGACGACAGCACCACGCGGGGCCGCCCACGTGCTGCCACGCCGCAGCGCTCACGCGTCGCGGGGCAACACCGGGAGCGTCCACCCCACTGCCGCTTCGAGACGGCGCGCGATGCCCAGCAGCAGGCTCTCGGCGAACGGCCCCGCTGCCAGCTGCACTGCCACCGGCAGCCCCTCGGTGCTGAGCCCGACCGGCAGCGAGATCGCCGGCAGCCCCGTCGCGTTGAAGAGGCGGGAGAACCGCGCGAGCACCCGCCGCACCTCCTGCCAGGCCGGACCGGTCGGGTCTGCGTCGGCAATGCGGGGCGCGGCGACGGCGAGCATGGGCGCGAGTAGCACCGGGGTCTCGCGCAGGCGGGCGCTGATCTCGGCCTGCAGCTGCGCGAGCACCTGGCGGGCCTGGGCCACGGCCTCGGGCGGCGTCGCGGCGCCCTGCGCGAGGATCGCGCGCACGTCGGGGCCGTACTCGGCCTCGCGTCCCGGAAAGCGGGCCCGGTGCACCCGCGCGGCCTCCCACCGCAGCACCACCAGCTGGGCCTCGTGGGCGGCCTCCGCGTGCTCCAGCCGCACCGGCCTGACCGGGTGCCCGGCGTCCTCGAGGAGTCGTGCCGCGTCGTCGAGGGCACGGGCGACGGCCGGGTCGAGCCCGGTCTCGAAGAACGGCCCCACCAAGCGGCCCACCGGTAGCCCGTCCGGGATCGCCAGCATGCTCCGCGTGTACGGTTCGGACGGCACCCGGCTCGTGTGCTCGTCGGCCGGGTCAGGACCGGCCAGCACCTCCAGCAGCAGCGCCGCATCGCCCACCGTGCGCGTCATGGGCCCCACGGTGTCGAACGACGCTGCCAGGGGAAAGACGCCGTGGCGGCTGACGCGCCCGAACGTGGGCTTGAGCCCGACGATCCCGCAACACGCCGCGGGCAGACGGATGGAACCGCCGGTGTCGGTGCCCAGGGCGGCTACAGCCAGCCCGGCGGCGACCGCGGCGGCGGACCCGCTGCTGGAGCCGCCGGTGATGCGCTCGAGGTTCCATGGGTTGCGCGCGAAGCGCCCGTGCGGGTTGACGCCGGTCACCCCCAATGCCACCTCGTGCAGGGTGGTGAGGCCGAGCACGACCGCGCCCGCCGCCTCCAGCCGCCGGACCGCGGTCGCCGTCTCGCGCGAGGGCTCGCGGCCCAGCAGCGGCGACCCCGCGCCCAGGGGCACGCCGGCGATCGCCAGCAGGTCCTTGACGGCGACCGGGACGCCGTGCAGCGGGCCCTGGGGGCCGCCAGCGCGCAGGCGCGCGTCCAGATCCCGGGCGCGCGCGCGGGCAGCATCGGCGAAGACGCGCACGTACGCCCCGACCCGGTCGTCGACAGCCGCGATCCGGCGCAGGTACGCGTCCACCGCGTCGACGCACGAGAGCGCCCCGCGCGCGATGGCGGCGGCCAGCTCCGCGGCGCCAAGTTGCGTGGGATCGGTCATGGGAGGCGCACTTCGGCTCCAGGCCCGGGCTTCCTGCAGCGGCCGCTACAGGCGGCGTCGGGGTGCCCGCGGCACCTGCCTCCCGTCTTGACAGCGGGGCGTCGTGGGGTGTGGTGGTGGGGCCTCCCGCACCGGTTCCGCACGGGGCGATTCTACGTTCACAGCGGGGACCGTCGTGGGGTCTGGTGGTGGGGCCTGTAGGAGTCCCGGGCCCCCGCCTGGAACTCCTTCGCCAACGTTCCAACAGGCACGGAGGCTTGCCATGAGCGACGCGCCGATCACGTCCCTGCTCGTCGAGCACCGGAGCTTCGCGCCGCCCGAGGCGTTCCGGGCGCGCGCCAACGTGCAGGACCCTGGCGTCTACGAGGCGGCCCGCCGCGACCCTGAGGGGTTCTGGGCAGCGGCAGCTGAAGAGCTCCACTGGTTCCGCAAGTGGGACCGGGTGCTGGAATGGGCGCCGCCCGACGCCAGGTGGTTCGTGGGCGGCCGCACCAACATCGCCTATAACTGCCTGGACCGGCACCTGCGCACACCGCGGCGCAACAAGGCGGCGATCATCTGGGAAGGCGAGCCGGGCGAGAGCCGGGTGCTCACCTACTGGGACCTGGCCCGCGAGGTGAACCGCTGCGCCAACGCGCTGCTGGCCATGGGCGTGCAGCGCGGCGATCGCGTGGCGATCTACCTCCCCATGATCCCGGAACTGCCCATCGCCATGCTGGCCTGCGCCCGCATCGGTGCCGCCCACACCGTGGTCTTCGGCGGGTTCTCCGCCGAGGCGCTGCGCGACCGCATCAACGACGCGCAGGCCAAGGTCGTCATCACGGCCGACGGCGGCTACCGCCGCGGCCAGATCGTGCCCCTCAAGCGCAACGTGGACCAGGCGCTGGACGACTGCCCCACGGTGCAGAAGGTGCTGGTCGTCCGCCGCATCGGCGACGCCGCGCAGATCCAGATGGTCGAGGGCCGGGACCGCTGGTGGCACCGCGCCCTGGACGGCATGCGGCTGGACTGCCCGGCCGAGGAGATGGACAGCGAGGACCTGCTCTACATCCTCTATACCAGCGGCACCACGGGCAGGCCCAAGGGCATCGTGCACACCACGGGCGGCTACATGGTCGGAGTGTACCTCACCACCCGCTGGGTGTTCGACCTCAAGGAAGACGACGTCTACTGGTGCACGGCCGACATCGGCTGGGTGACGGGGCACTCGTACATCGTCTACGGTCCCCTGCTCAACGGCGCCACCGTCGTGATGTACGAGGGCACGCCCGACTGGCCCGAGCGGGACCGGTTCTGGGCCATCGTGGAGAAGTACGGCGTGACGATCCTCTACACCGCGCCCACGGCGATCCGCACGTTCGTCAAGTGGGGACCCGAGTGGCCGGCGCGCCACGACCTCTCGACGCTGCGGCTGCTGGGCACGGTGGGCGAACCCATCAACCCCGAGGCCTGGATGTGGTACCGCACCCACATCGGCGGCGACCGCTGCCCGGTGGTGGACACCTGGTGGCAGACCGAGACGGGCATGATCCTCATCACGCCCCTGCCGGGGCTCACCACGCTCAAGCCGGGCTCCGCGACGGTCCCCTTCCCCGGCATCGATGCCGACGTGGTCGACGAGCAGGGACGATCTACTCCGCCCGACGTCGGCGGCTACCTGGTGCTGCGCCAGCCCTGGCCGGCGATGCTGCGGGGCATCTACGGCGACCCCGAGCGCTACCGCCAGCAGTACTGGTCGCGCTTCCCCGGCCTGTACTTCACCGGCGACGGCGCCCGCCGGGACGCCGACGGCTACTTCTGGTTGCTGGGACGCGTGGACGACGTCATCAACGTCGCCGGCCACCGCATCGGCACCATGGAGGTCGAATCGGCCCTGGTGGCCCACCCCAAGGTGGCCGAGGCGGCCGTGGTGGGCATCGCCCACGAGATCAAGGGGCAGGCCCTGGCCGCGTTCGTGACGCTCAAGGAGGGCATCCCCAACAGCCCCCAGACCGCGGACGAGCTGCGGGCGCACGTGGCGGAGAAGATCGGGGCCATCGCCCGACCGGACCGGATCCTGTTCACGGCCGAGCTGCCCAAGACGCGCAGCGGCAAGATCATGCGCCGCCTGCTGCGCGACATCGGCGAGGGGCGTGTGCTGGGCGACACCACCACGCTCGCCGATCCGTCGGTGGTGCAGGCGCTGAAGGCGCGCTACGAGGAGGACACGGGCTCGGCCTGAGGGTGCCCCCGGTCAGAGCCAAGCCGGGTGGCCCGCAGGGGCGGTTGATCGTCGGCGGGCCCGCCAAGATCCAGGACGCGGGGGTGCTGCGCCGGCAGGCCAGTGCCGGCGTGGAGCATCGCCCGCAGACGCACCAGCGCTCCGGCCAGCACCCGCGAGACGTGCTTCTGCGAGATGCCCAGGCGGCGAGCCGTCTCTACCTGCGTCAAATCCGTAAAGAAGATGTAAAAGACCACCGCGCGCTGGAGGGGGCTCAGGCGCATCAGGGCGTCGAGGAGAACCAGGCGATCCTCGACGGCGGCGTCCCATTGTACCCGCAACCCCGCGACCTGCGCCGGGTCGATGCCAGGATCGCCGTCTTCGGTCTCGACGTCCAGGGACAGGATGCGCACCGCCTGGCGCGTGCGCAATACCTGCGCCAGCACCTCCTCGTCCACGCCGAGCGCGGCGGCCAGGTCGGCCAGCCCCGGGTAACGACCATGGTCCTCGAGATGGCGATAGGTGGCCTGCTCGATCTGCTCGTTCACGCGCTCGAGCCACCGGGGCCGGCGCATGGTGGTGTGATGGTCCCGCAGGTAGTGCCGGATCTCGCCCCGGATGAAGTGCCGGGCGAAGAGCACGAACGGCGTACCCCGGGCCGGATCGTAGTGCTCGATGGCGTGCAGGAGCCCAAGGTAGCCGACCTGCACGAGGTCGTCGTACGCCCCCGCCCCCGCGTACTCGGATGCCACCCCCCGGACGAGCGGCGCGCACAAGCGGACTAGCGCGTCCCGGGTGGCGGGATCGCGCGTCTGGACGTACGCCGCGGCGAGGACGTCGGGACCCCTGACTGGAACCGTGGGTTTTTCGGAAGACGTCGCGGCACGGTGACGCATGGGCGCACAACTCCCCGCGTCGCCCGGCCGCGACGCAGTCTCGACGTACCGATGTTAGGGTTGTTGGCGAATTCGACGCGGGCGCGAGAACTCCTCCTGCACCGTCATCGAACCGCGTCGAGGCTGAACGCCCGGTGCACGGCGCGTACCGCCCGGTGGACGTCGGCGGCGGCCACCACGCACGAGATCTTGATCTCCGACGTGCTGATCATCTGGATGTTGATGCCCTCGCCGGCCAGCGCCCCGAACATCGTGGCCGCCACCCCGGGGTTGCTGGCCATGCCGGCGCCGACGATCGACACCTTGGCCACGTCCTGGGCCGCCGCCACCTCCGCTGCGCCGATCTCCCGGGCCACCTCCCGGGTCACCTCCTCGGCCAGCGCGGCATCGGCCTTGGTCACGGTGAACGAGATGTCGGCCCGCCCATCGCGGCTGGCCGTCTGCACGATCATGTCCACGTTGATGTGCCGTGCGGCCAGCGCCGAGAAGATGCGGTGGGCGATGCCCGGCACGTCGGGCACGTCGCGGATCGTGATGCGGGCCACGTCCAGGTCGTGGGTGACCCCGGTGACCAGCCGGACGCGTTCCATGGTGGGGACCTCCTCCACGATCGTTCCGGGTTCCTCGCTCCAGGTGGACCGCACATGGAGCCGCACCCGGTAGTGCTTGGCGTACTCCACCGACCGCGTCTGCAGCACTACCGCGCCGCTGCTGGCCATCTCGAGCATCTCGTCGTACGAGATGACGTCCAGTTTGCGCGCCTCGGGCACAACTCGCGGGTCGGCGGAGAACACGCCCGCCACGTCGGTGTAGATCTCACACGCGGCGGCGCCCAGCGCCGAGGCCAGGGCCACCGCCGTGACGTCGCTGCCGCCGCGTCCCAGGGTGGTGATCTCGTGGTCGGGCGTCACCCCCTGGAATCCGGCCACCACCACCACGCGCCCCCGGGCCAGTTCGGCGTCGATGCGCCGGCGGTCGACCTCGAGGATCCGGGCCTTGGTGTGCACCCCGTCGGTGAGGATGCGCACCTGGCTGCCGGTGAGGGAGATCGCCTCCTGCCCCAGCTCCTGAATGGCCATGGAGAGCAAGGCGATCGAGATCTGCTCGCCGACCGCCAGCAGCATGTCGAGCTCACGGGCCGGAGGGCGCGGGCTGATCTCCCGGGCCCGCGCGATGAGCTCGTCGGTCATGTCGCCGGGCGCCGACACCACCACCACCACCTCGTGGCCGGCCCGGCGCGTGGCCACCACGCGCCCGGCGACGTGGCGTACCCGTTCTGCGGTCGCGACCGACGTGCCACCGTACTTCTGGACGATCAGTGCCACGGTGCGCCTCCGCTCGTCTGCTTGCCGCTCGTCCGTCCGCCTCCCGTTCGCCCACCGCCCGCGGGGCTCACGGGCTGGTCAACGCCTTGCCCAGCGCTTCCAGCGTCGGCGTCACCCGCACGGGCTCTACGCCGGGGACGGCGTCGGGATCCTTCAGGCCGTGTCCGGTCAGCACGCACACCACCTCGCCCTCGCCCGGCGGCAGGTACGCCAGGCCCGCAGCGGCCGCCGCCGAGGCGGGTTCCACGAAAATGCCTTCCCGGGCCAGCGCGCGCTGCGCGGCGGCGATCTCGTCGTCGGTCACCTGGAGGAACGCGCCGCCCGAGGCCCGTGCCGCCTCCACCGCGCCCTGCCAGTTGGCGGGGCGGCCGATGCGGATGGCCGAGGCTAGGGTCTTGGGCTCCGCGACGGGCGCGCCGCGCACCAGCGGGTTGGCGCCAGCAGCCTGCACGCCGAACAGGCGGGGCCGGGTCGTCACGCGGCCGGCCTCGGCGTAGCGGACGAACCCGCGCCAGTACGCCGTGATGTTGCCGCCGTTGCCCACCGGCAGCACCACGGCGGCGGGCGCATGCCCCAGCGCGTCGCAGATCTCGAAGGCCGCGGTCATCTGGCCGTCCAGCCGCAGCGGGTTCAACGAGTTCACCAGCACGTCGCCAAAGGCCCGACTCGCCGCCTGCGCCAGGTCCAACGCCCGGTCGAAGCCCGCCTCGATGGCCAGCACCTGCGCGCCGTGGGCGATGGCCTGCACGAGCTTGCCCCGGGCGACGGCGCCAACAGGGAGCAGGATCGCGCACCGCAGCCCCGCGCGGGCGGCGTAGGCGGCCGCTGCGGCCGCGGTGTTGCCGGTGGACGCGCAGATGACGCCGCGCGCCCCTTCGGTGGCCGCCGCGCTCACGGCCAGGGTCATGCCCCGGTCCTTGAACGACCCCGTGGGGTTGCAGCCCTCGAGCTTGAGCCACACGGGGCGGCCGAGCTGGCGCGACAGGCGCGTCGAGGGCACCAGGGGCGTGTGGCCCTCCTGCAGCGTGACCACGACGCGCACCGGGGGCAACCACGTCCGGTAGGCTTCCACGACGCCCGGCCAGGCGACGGTCGCCATGGCGCTACGCAGCGATCCGCAGCGCCGCGTGGACCGACCGGACGACGTCCAGCGCCCGCAGGCGGTCCAGCACGCGCTGCATCGCGGCCTCCACCGCCTCGTGGGTCACCAGCACGACGTCGGCGGTGACCCCGCGGCTCTTCTGCACGATGGACGCGATGCTGACCTGCTCGTCGCCAAAGGCCGCGGCCACCCGCGCGAACACGCCAGGCCGGTCGGCCACCTCCAGGGCCACGCAGTAGGGTCCGACGACCTCGGCCATTTCGCGCACGGGCACCGTCCGTGGGGGCAGACCGCCCAGGCGCCCGGTGGCGCCGGCCCGCAGGTTGCGCGCCACGTCGATCACGTCCCCCAGCACCGCGCTGGCCGTGGGGCCGCCGCCGGCGCCGCGCCCCTCGAGCATGAGGCGGCCCACGGGGTCCGCCTCGATCAGCACCGCGTTGACCTCGTCGCCGACGCCCGCCAGGGGGTGGTCGACGGGCACCAGCGCCGGGTGCACGCGCGCCTCGACGGCGCCGTCGTCGTCGCGCGCGATCGCCAGCAGTTTCACCACGTAGCCGAGTTCCCGCCCATAGGCGATCACCCGGGGCGTGATGGCGCCGATGCCCTCGCGGTAGACGTCGGCGCTCGTGAGCCGGCAGCCGAAGGCCACGGAGGCCAGGATCGCGAGCTTCGCCGCCGCGTCGTGGCCGTCGACGTCGTCGGTCGGATCGGCCTCGGCGAACCCCCGCTGCTGCGCGTCGGCCAGCGCCTCGCCGAACGAGATGCCCTCGCGGGTCATCCGCGTGAGGATGAAGTTCGTGGTGCCGTTGATGATACCCAGCAGCTGCCGGATCCGGTTGCCGGCCAGCGCCTCGCGGATCGTCTTGATGATGGGGATGCCACCGGCCACGCTGGCCTCGAAGCAGAGGTCCACGCCGGCCGCGTTGGCCGCCGCGCGCAGCTCGTCGCCGCGGGTGGACATCAGCTGCTTGTTGGCGGTGACCACGGCCTTGCGGCGCGTCAGGGCCTCCAGCAGGTACGAGCGGGCGGGCTCGAGACCGCCCATGGCCTCCACCACCACGTCGACCGCGGGATCGGCGACCACCGCCCGCGCGTCGCCGACCAACACGCCGGGCGGAAACGCGACGGCGCGCGGGCGCGCAGGGTGCGCCACCGCCACGCGGTGGAGCACGATGGGCACCCCGGCCTGCCGGGCGAGTTCCTCGGACCGCTCCAGCAAGAGCCGCGCCACGGCGCTGCCGACGGTTCCCAGGCCGAGCAGGCCCACACGGCAGGCGTCAGCCACGGTCACAGACGTCGACGATGGCGCGCATGATGCCCTCCGTATACCAAGCGCGCCGCGGACGTGTCAAGCGACGCGCAGGGGTAGCGGTGTCGCACACCGGACCCCGGCAGGCCGCAGCCGCGCGGCCGCGCCGTGCCGGGTTCCGCCAGCGGCGCAGTTATGGTGTAATCGGTGTACAGGTTGGTGCATGCCATGGGACGACATCCGTCGCGTCGACATGCCACGCCCGAGGAGGCGCCCATCGGCCGCCGCATCCGGCAGCGGCGGCGCGAGCTGGGCATGACGCAGTCCGCGCTGGCGGGCCCCGACTACACCAAGAGCTTCATCAGCCAGCTCGAGGGCGGGTTCGCCGATCCGTCCCTGGACACGCTGCGGTACCTCGCCCGCCGGCTCCAGACCTCGCTTTCGGGCATCGCCGGCGACATGCAGGACCAGCGCCTCGCCGCGCTGGAGGGGCTGGTGGCGTGGGCGCGCGACCTGGCGGCCAGTCGCCACGCGCCACTGGCCCGGCGCGCGCTGGAACTCGCCGCCGACCTCGCCGCGACCGGCGGCTGGACGCTCCAGCGGGCCGACGCGATGCTGGCCCTGGCCGAGCTGGAGCTCGAGAGCGGCCGGCTCGAGCGGGCCGCGGTCGTCCTGCAAGAGCTGGACGCGTTCGTTGCGGGACTGGGCGCGCGTACCCTGGCGCGCCGCGATCTGGTGGTCGGCTCGCTGGCGATGCGCCGGGGCGACGCGGCCACCGCGGCGGCGATGTTTCGCGAGGCGCTGGGGCGCCTGCGCAGTCCCGCGCGCCAGCCGGACCTGACCGTGCGCCTGCTGCTGGCGTACGCGACGGCGCTGGTGCAGCGCGGTGACGTCCGCCAGGCGCGCCGCCGGTTGGACGTCGCGGCCCGCCTGGCGGCGCGCTACAAGTTGGGGGCGCTGCTGGCCCGCGCGTGGCTCGGGCTGGGGCTGCTCGCCTACGGCCAGGACGCGATGGCCGAGGCGCGGGAGACGCTGGAGCGGGCACGGCAGACCGCGCGAAGCGCCGGCGACCGCCGTACCGAACTGGAGAGCCTGATCCACCTCGGCCGGGTGCACCTCGCGATGGGGGAGGCGTCGGTGGCGCTGGAGGCGGCCCAGGAGGCCACCACGCTGGCGCAGGGCACCGGGGACGACAGCGCGACGGCGCGCGCCGCCGCGGTGCTGGGCCGGGCGCTGCTGGCGCTGGGGCGCGCCGACGACGCCCTGCCGGTGCTCGAAGGTGCCCTGCAGCGGCTGGGGACGGAGGACAGCGCGCAGGAACTGGCTGAGGCAGCCGACGCGCTCGGCCGGTACCATCAGGCCCGCAACGAGCAGGAGCGCGCCACCCACTACTTCGAGATCGCGCTGGGCGCATCGCGCGTCGGGCGCCTGCACGCCGGACGGGCCTTGCTCTCGATCGCCTGAACGCCCGCGGGCGGCGAGCTGGCGACGCGCTGGTGCGGGGAGACTCCCCGAGGCCGCGCGCGCCCGCGGGGGATTCCCCGCGGGCGCGCCCATGCGTCAGGTCACGAACTCCGGGCGGTCCTGCATCGCGGGCGCCTGGACGGGCAGGAGCGCGCCCGTGACGATCGACTCGACGGGCGAGGCGTCGTCGAACCACGAGCGCGGCGGCGCGTGGCCCCAGAACGTCGCGCGCCGGGGGTCGTTCAGGCTCCACCGCAGCGGCGGGCGGTCCGGGTCGGTGGTCAGGTAGTCGCCCGTGTAGAGCTCGATCCGGTTGCCGTCCGGATCGCGCAGGTACAGGAAGAAGGCGTTGGAGATCCCGTGCCGGCCAGGCCCGCGCTCGATGGCCCCCACCCATCCGGCCGCCGCCAGCAGGTCGCACGCGCGAATCACGTCCAGGGTCTCGGCCATCCAGAAGCCGGCGTGGTGGACCCGCGGGCCGATCCCGGTCATGAGCGCGATGTCGTGGACGTTGGGCTTGCGGTGCAGCCAGACGGCCCACAGCCGCGGCGGCTGCTCGTCGGTCTCCGTGTACTCCGAGCAGCGGAAGCCCAGGGTGTCCGTGTACCAGCGCGACACCATCGCCACGTCGGGCACCTGGCAGTTGAAGTGGTCCAGGCGCATCACGCGCGCGCCGCGATAAAGGTCGAAGCGTTGCAGCAGGCGCTCGGCGCGGGCCATGGACGCGTAGAACTCCAGGGGCAGGCCGCCGGGATCCTGCACCCGCAGCGCCCGTCCCTGCCCGGGTTCCTCCCCCTCCGCCACCCACCGGTGGGGCAGGCCCGCGTCGCGGCAGATGGCCGCGAGGCGATCGAGGTCGTCGGGGGAGGCCACCCTGAAGGCCAGGTGCGCGGCGCCCGGCGTCGGAGCGCGCTGCAGCACCAGGCTGTGGTGCTCGGTCTCCTCGTAGCCGCGCAGGTAGAGCGCGTCGCGCTCCCGCGCCGTCTCCACGAACCCCAGCAGGTCCACGTAGAAGGCGCGCGCACGCCCCAGGTCGGTCGTGCGGAACACCGCATGGCCCGCGCGGAGGATGTCCGGCGCGCTCACGGCGCCGGCTCCGGGTCGGACGACGATGCCGGCGGGGGCGTGCCCCACTCCTCGTAGTAGATCGACACGCCGTCCGGGCCCCACTGCTCGGGCGGTTCCGCCGGTGCCGCCAGCGGCGCCAGCCGCCGGTAGCGTCCGGCGAAGAAGATCAACGGGTGGTAGGGGTCGCGCCCCTCGTACAGACCGGTCACCCGGCAGAGCACGATAGTGTGGTCGCCACCGTCGTACAGGCGCGCCACCTCGCCGCGGATCGCGGCCAGCGCGCCGACGAGCCGCGGGGCGCCGTCCCACGCCTCGAAGCGGTACTCCGGCGCCGGGCGATCCCGCCAGCCACCGGCGAAGTACCGCGACAGCACCTCCTGGTCGTCGCGCAGGATGCTGATGGCGACAGGGCGTCCTTCGACCAGGTGGGGGTGCAGGCGCGCGCGGTGGTCCACGCAGAAGAGCACCAGGAGCGGGTCGAGCGAGACGGCCGTGACGCTGTTGGCGGTCATGCCCAGCGGCCCCGCGCCGGTGTCCACCGCCACGACGGTGACCCCGGTGGCGAACAACCCCATGGTGCGGCGGAAGGCGCGGGCCTCCAGCGGCAGCTCGCCGTCGGCCGGGGGCGCGGGCGCGCGCGAGGGGTCGGCGCTCACCGGTCGCGCTCACCCGCCGGGGCGGGCGCGCCGGCCGCGGGCGCAGGCGTCGGCGGCTCCAGCTCGACGTCGGCTCGCGCCAGGAACTGGCGCACCCGCTCGATGTAGGGGGTCTTGTCGTAGCTGGCGAACGTCGCGCCGGCCATGCGCACGGGGTCGCCGAAGAAGAAGCGCTCGTAGAGCACCTGGCGGCTCCCGAACGTCGAGACCGCCAGGTCCCAGGCCAGCCGGAACAGGCGGATGCGCTCGCGTGCGTCGGCCCGGGCCGCCTGGTAGTAGCGCGCGATGGTCTGGGCCTGCGGGCCCTCCACGTCCTCACGGGTGGGAATGGCCATGAGGCCACTGGCCCCCAGCAGCTGCACGATCTCGATCATGCGGGGGTACATGCGCGTGTAGAGCTGCCGCGCCGCGTCCAGGGGCGGCCAGGCCGGCGTCATCACGCCCCACCGATCGATGGCGGCGTCGGCCTCGGCGGCCCGCAGGAAGGCCCGCATCGCCTCGAGGACGTGGATCACCTCGGCCACCTTCTCCTGCACGTGCTGGAACTGCTCGATGGCGATCGTCTCCACCAGCAGGCAGACGACCCCCAGCACGAACTCGGTCTTGGCGACGTTCTTCGTGACCACCTGATGGGCCATGTGCACCACGGCCCGGGTCTCGGCGAAGGCCCGGTTGCACCGCTCGACGTCGCGCAGGAGGAAGACGCGCTCCCAGGGCACCAGCACGTCGTCGAAGATTACGACGGCGTCCATCTCCTCGAAGCGGCTGCCCAACGGGTGGTCGGTCGGGCTGCGCCCGTAGTCGAACGACTCGCGGCAGAGGAAGCGCAGGCCGGGCGTGGCGCAGGGGATCGCGAACGCGAACGCGTACGGGGCGTCCTCCTGGCCACCCCGGAGCAGGGTCGAGGGGAAGACCATGATCTCGTCGGCCACCGGCAGCGTGGCCAGCATGCGCGCGCCGCGGATCACGACGCCGTCGGCGGTCTCGCGGACGATGCCGGCGGCCAGGTAGGGATCGGCCTGCCGGGCCGGGCCCACCGCGCGGTTGGCCTGGGGGTTGATCAGGGTGTGGGTCAGACACAGGTCGCGCTCGCGCACCTCCTCGTAGTAGCGACGGATGTTGGCGCCAAACCGCGGGTCGTTGGCCGCGCAGTAGTCGGCGGCGGCGGCGAAGGCCATGAGCGCACGGTTCAGGTAGTCGGGCGAGCGGCCCAGCATGCCGCCCGAGTAGTCGGCCCACCGCTTCATCATGCGCCGGACGCGCAGCAGGTCGTCGTGCGTGCGCGGGGTGAGGAACGACAGCCCCACGCGCTCGCCCGACGTCGGCGAGACGTAGGTCATCTCGTCCCGCAGCGTCGGGTCGTGCTGCATGTCGTAGAGCGCGGCGATGCTGCGGGTGACGTGCCGAAACGCCGGATGCGCCGTGGGGTCGGCCACCCGCTCCCCGCCGATCCACAGCTCCGGGGGTTGCGCCCGGAGCGCGTCCAGGTACTGCTGTCCCGTGCGCGCGCCCATCGGTCTCTCCCGTCCTTCCGCCTGCGCTCCGCTCACCGCCCCGCCGCTCACGTCGGGGCGCTGTCGGCCACCACCGGGTTCTCCAGTGCGCCCAGGCCGTCGATCTCGATGCGCATCCGGTCGCCGGGCCGCACCGGGGCGATGCCCCTGGGCGTGCCGGTCAGGATCACGTCGTCGGGCTCCAGGGTCATGAACGACGAGAGGAAGGCGATCTGCTCCCAGATCGAGAGCGCCAGGTCGGCCGTGCTCCCCTGCTGGCGCAGCTCGCCGTTGACGTAGGTCCGCAGCCCCAGCCGGTGGGGATCGGCGATCTCTCCTTCCACCAGCGTGGGGCCCAGCGGGCAGAACGTGTCCCACCCCTTGGCGCGCACGGGCGGCCGGAAGACGTTGCGGATGAAGTCGCGGGCGGTGACGTCGTTGGCGATGGTGTAGCCGCGCACGACCTCGGGGGTGGCCTCCGGGCGGATCCGGCGGCAGCGCCGGCCGATCACCACGGCGAGCTCGGCCTCGTAGTGCAGGTGGGTGACGCCTGCGGGGGAGACGACCGGCGCGCCGTGGCCGACCAGGCTGGAGGGCGGCTTGAAGAACACCGCTGGCTCGTCCGGCACCGCCATCGCGAGCTCCGCGGCGTGGTCGCGGTAGGTGAGCGCAAACCCCACGATCTTCGACGGCGCCACCGGCGGCAGCCAGGCGACCGCGTCGGGCGCGTGCACGCCGCCCTGCTCGTCCACCAGCACCCCGTCCTCGACGCGCCCGCGGTACACGCGCCCTGCGGCGATGAAGCGACACCAGCGCACGGCCGGCCCCTCAGGCCCTGCCCGCCGCCGGGGAGTCCGCAGGCATCCCCACGTCCTCCGGCAGCAGCCCGTAGCTGGCCATCACCTGGCGCAGCCTGGCCTCGTGCGCGGGCGCGAGCGGCGCAAGCGGCGGTCGCACCTCGGGGCGGATGCGGCCCATCAGCCCCAGCGCCGTCTTCGCCGGCACCGGGTTCGTCTCGATGAACAGGACATCGTTCATGGGCAGCAGGTGGTAGTGGAGCTGCCGCGCCTCCTCCCACTGCCCGGCGGCGACCAGGTCGTAGAGGCGGGCCACCTCGCGGGGCAGCACGTTGCCCGTGGCGCTGACGTACCCGGCGCCGCCCAGCGCGAGGATGGGGAAGCACAGCAGCTCGATGCCGGAGTAGACCGCAAACGTCGGCCCGCACCGGTGCATGACCCGACAGATGTGCTCCAGGTCCTTGTGGGACTCCTTGATCCCCACGATGGTCGGACAGTCGCGGGCCAGGCGCGCAGTGGTCTCGGGCTCGAGGGTGGTGGCCGTCCGCCCGGGGATGTTGTACAGGATGATGGGGATGTCGGTCGCCTCGGCCAGGCTCCGGAAGTACCGGTACAGTCCCTCCTGCCCCGGCCGCGTGTAGTAGGGCGTCACCACCAGGGCGGCGTCGGCGCCCACGCGCCGCGCAAAGCGCGTGAGGTGCAGGGTCTCCTCGAAGTTCGCCGAACCGGTGCCGGCCACGACCGGCACGCGCCCGCGGGCGGTCTCGACCGCAAGGGCGATCACGCGCTCCCGCTCGGCCAGCGACAGGGCGGCCGGCTCGCCCGTGCTGCCGGTCACGCTGATGCCGTGGCTGCCCGAGGCGATCTGCCACTCGATCAGCGCGGCCAGGGCGGCCTCGTCGACGCGGCCGTCGCGAAAGGGCGTGACCAGCGGCACGATCGAGCCGCGAAGCATGGCGTCAGGCCTGTGTCTCCGGAGCGCTGCCCGGGGTGCCGCAGCGGCCCTGCCCCCGGGATGCCCCGCACAGAAGGTTCCGGCAGGTCATGGTCCCGAATATCAAGACACGTCGCACGTGTCCGGTGTCGGAATTCTGTAAGAACCGGGTTTCGACGTCGCCGGACGTTGTCCTCTGCACCGGCACGGGCGGGAAAGGAGGCGCAGCATGAAACGGTATCGGTTCGTGCTCGTGCTCGTCGCCATCGCCGCGGGCGCCGCGCTGGTGCCCGCCGGCCCCTGGGCCTGGGCGTCGATGCCCTACCGGATCGGGTTCATCGCGTCCGTGACCGGCCCCGGGGCCAGCCTGGGCGTGCCCGAACGGGACGTGGCGCGCATGCTCCAGGAACGGCTGACGGTGCAGCGGGGTGTGGTGGGGCCGGACCGCGCCCGCCACGACGTGGAGATCCTGATCTTCGACGACCAGTCCAGCGCCGACGTGGCGGCCGGCCTGGCGCGGCGGTTGATCCACGACGAGCGGGTCACGGTGCTCGTGGCCGGCACCTTGAGCGGACCCAGCCTGGCCATGGTGCCCATCGCCACCGAAGGGCGCACGCCCATGATCTCCATGGCGTCGGCGCGCAGCATCATCGAGGACCCGGCCACCAAGCGGATGCGGCCCTGGATCTTCAAGCCGGTGCCCGAGAACCTGCACAGCGCCCAGGCGCAGGCCGACTACCTGCAGGCGGTGGGCGCGCGGCGGGTCTGCCATCTCTACGAGAACACGGCCTACGGCAAGGACACGTTCCAGAGCGCCGAGGCGGTCTACGGGAAGGCCGGCATCGCCATCGCCTACGGCGACGCGTTCGAGCGCACCGCGACCGAGTTCCCGCAGGTGGCGCGGGTGCGCGCCAGCGGCTGCCAGGCCGTGGTCATCGGGAGCATCCCGCCGGCGGCGTCGCTGATCAACGTGGCGGTGCGCGAGCGCCTCCCGGCGGTGCGTATCGTGCACGGCCACGGCGCCTGCAGCCCCGACCTGATCAAGACCGCAGGCCAGGCCGCCGAGGGGACGGTGATGCCCTGCGGCAAGATCCTGGTGGCGGACCAGCTGCCGGCGGACGACCCCACCCGGGCGCTGAACCTGCGCTTCGTCAGCGACTACCAGCGCTACACCGGTGGGGCGCCCATCAGCACCTTTGCCGGCCACGCCTACGATGCCCTGCAGTGGGCCCTGGCGGCGCTGCGCACCCTGCCCGACCGCCAGCCGTTGGAGCGGCAGCGGGAGCTGGTGCGCGAGGCCCTGGAGACCAAGCTGGGCAGCATCCGGGGCACGCACGGCGTCTTCAAGCTGAGCCCCGACGACCACCTGGGGTTCGACTACCGCGACTTCGTCTTCGTGACGGTGAAGGGCGGGAAGTTCCTCGTGCTGCCCAAGGACCAGTGGAAGTGAGCTGACGTCGCGCGGTGGCGAAAGCGGTCTCCCCCGTGCTCTCGCCTGCCGGTCGCCCCGTGGCCCCGTGGCGCGCGCGGCCCGGGTGGGGGCTGGGCGGTGCGGCGGTGCTGCTGGCGGCGGCCCTGGTGCTGGCGGGCCGCCGCCACGGCTTCGGGGTGCCCGACTACGCGCAGTTCGTGGTCGACGGCCTGCAGGCCGGGGCGATCTACGCGCTGGTCGCCCTGGGGTTCGTCGTGGTCTATCGGGTCACCGGCGTCATCAACTTCGCCCAGGGCGCGTTCGTCATGCTGGGGCCGATGCTGACCATCACGTTCCTGGGCGCCTCCACCACGGTCAGCGCGCCGCGGCTGGCAGCCAGCGCCCTGGCGGCCGTCGCGGCCACGGGCGCGCTCGGCGTGGTCGTCTACCGGCTGGCGCTGCACCCCGCCCGCGGCGCGCTCCTGCTGACCAAGATCATGATCACGGTCGGCGTCTACCTGGTGCTGCAGGGGACGGCCCTGCTGGCGTGGGGGCCGCGCCCCTACGTGCTGCCGGCGTTCGCGACGCTGGAGATGCGCGACCGGTCGGTGCTCGTCGGCGACGTGCTGATCCGCGCCCAGAGCCTGTGGATCTGGGGGACGACGGCCGCCTGCCTGGCGTTGCTGGCCCTGTTCTTCGAGCGCACGCTCACCGGCAAGGCGATGCGCGCCTGCGCGGTCAACCGGCTGGCCGCGCAGCTGGCAGGGATTCGCGTCGACACGATGGCGACGCTGGCCTTCGGGCTGGCCGCGGTGCTGGGCGCGGTGGCGGGGATCGTGGTGGGCCCGGTCACGCGGCCCACTTTCGACATGGGCCTGGAAGTGGGGCTGAAGGGGTTCGTGGCCGCCATCATGGGCGGCCTGGTGAGGTTCCAGGGCGCCATTGCCGGCGCGCTGATCCTGGGCGTGCTGGAGACGCTGTGGGCGGGCGTGACCCTGGCGGGCTTCAAGGACCTGTTCGCGTTCGTCGTGCTGGTGGTGCTGCTGCTGGCCCGGCCCCACGGCTTCGCCGGCGCCGAGGCGGAGGCCGAGCGGCCGTGAGGGACACCCGCGGGCGCAGCCGGGGGCTGGTGGCTGCGGCGGCCGTCGTGGTGGCACTCGGCTGGCTCGAGGCGGCACGCCCGTGGGGGCTGTCGCTGCCCCGCCTGACGGGCGGCCTGGTGCACCTCGACCTGCTGATCCGCGCCGGCATCTTCACCATCGTGTTGGTCGGCCTGAACCTGCTCATGGGGTATGCGGGGCAGGTCTCCCTGGGCCAGGCGGCCTTCTACGGCATGGGCGCCTTCTTCTCGGCGATCCTGACGGTGCGCGCACCGGTGCTGGGCATCCCGCCGACCGTCGCCAGCACCTGGTGGTGGCCCTGGCTGCTGATGGCCGTCGGCACCGTGCTGGTGGGCGGGTTCGCCTACGCCATCGGCCTGGTGATCCTGCGGCTGCGCGGCCACTACCTGGCCATGGCCACGCTGGGCCTGGGGATCGTGGTCTACATCGTGCTGCGCGAGAACCTGGGCCTGCCGCACCTGAACCTGACGGGCGGGTTCGACGGGGTCTTCGGGATCCCACGGCTGCGGGTGGGCCCGTGGATGGTGTGGCCGGCCGCGCGCTACTACTTCCTGGTCTGGGCCGTGGCGCTGGGCGCGGTGGCGCTGGGCCTCAACCTGATCGACTCGCGCGTCGGCCGCGCGCTGCGGGCGATCCACGGCGCCGAAGGCGCGGCCGAGTGCCTGGGGATCGCCGCCCACCGGTACAAGGCGCAGGTCTTTGCGCTGAGCGCGGGGCTGGCGTCGCTGGCGGGTAGCCTCTACGCGCACTTCCAGGCCGCTGTCGTGCCCGCGACGTTCGGGTTCGTGCCCTCCCTGGAACTCGTGGTGATGTCGGCGGTGGGCGGGATGACCAGCATCTGGGGCGCGCCCGCCGGCGCGATGGCGGTGCTGCTGATGAGCGAGGTGCTGCGCACGCGCATCCGGCACGTGATCCCCGGGGTGGCGGGCGAGATCGAGGCGGTCGTCTTCGGCCTGCTGCTGGTGGGCGTGCTCCTGTTCTGGCCGTCGGGATTGGTCGGGCGGCGCGCCGGGAACGCCACGGCGCTCCCACCGGCCGGCAGGCGCGCTGCCGAGGGCGCCGCACCGTGAGCGTGGGTCCGGGCCGTCGGGCGCCAGTGCGGCGCCATGCGGTTGGAGCCCGGCGCACGGAGGGGACTCTCCCTCTCCCATGCGTGGGGAATCCGCGGGAGCACGTCCGCGGCGATCGCAACCGCGCGACTTCCACGTGTATCGGGAACCCGTGCACATGGGGAACTTCGTGCCCGTAGGAAATCCCGTGCCCATGGCGCAGCCGCCGTTGCTGGCAGTGGACGGGGTCAGCCACACCTTCGGCGGCCTGCACGCCCTGCGCGACGTGACGCTCGGTGTGCGCGCGGGACAGATCAAGGCGTTGATCGGTCCCAACGGCGCCGGGAAGACCACCCTGTTCAACCTGATCACCGGCGTGCTGGCGCCGCAGGCGGGCCAGGTGACGTTCCTGGGCCAGCCGGTGCTGGGGCTGCCCCCGTATCGCATCGCCGCCCTGGGCATCGCCCGCACGTTCCAGAACGTCCGGCTGTTCCCGGGCATGACGGTCTTCGAGCACGTGCTGGTCGGCTGCCACCTCCACCTGCACAGCGGCCTGGTCGATGCCCTGGTCCGGTCGCGGCGCATTCGCCGGGAGGAAGCGGCGATCGGCGAACGCGCCCACCGGCTGCTGGACCGCGTCGGCCTGGCCCGCTGGGCCGATGCCCAGGCCGACAGCCTGCCGTTTGGCCTGCAGCGGGTCGTGGAGGTCGCCCGGGCGCTGGCCACGTCGCCCCGCCTGCTGCTTCTGGACGAGCCGGCCGCCGGCCTGACGCCGACGGAGAAGGGCCAGCTCGGCGCGCTGATCCGCAGCATCCGCGACGACGGCGTCACCGTCTTCCTCGTGGAGCACGACATGGACCTGGTCATGGGCCTCGCGGACGAGGTGGCGGTGCTGGACCAGGGCATGCTCATCGCCGACGGCCCTCCGGCCGCCGTGCAGGCCGACCCGCGGGTGATCGCCGCCTACCTGGGCGAAGTCGAGGGCCCGGAGGCGGCCCCGACCGCGGAGGAGACTGCGCATGCTCCTTGAGGTGCGCGGCCTCACCGCTGGATACGGCCGGCTCGTGGTGCTGCGCGAGATCGCGCTCGCGGTGCGGGCCGGCTCGATCGTCGCCCTCATCGGCGCCAACGGCGCCGGCAAGACCACACTGTTGCGGGTGCTCTCGGGCTTGCTGGCCCCCGCGGCGGGCCGCGTTGTCTTCGACGGCCTGGACATCACCGGCTGGCCGCCCGAGCGCCTGGTCGGGATGGGCCTGGTGCACGTGCCCGAGCGCCGGCAGCTCTTCTCGTCGATGTCCGTGGAGGACAACCTGCGGCTGGGGGCCTACGTGCGCGCGCGCAACGAGGGCGCCCGCGCGGTGGCCGCCGACTTCGAGCGCGTCTTCGCCATCTTCCCGCGCCTGCGCGAGCGTCGCCGGCAGCTCGCCGGCACGCTGTCGGGCGGCGAGCAGCAGATGCTGGCCATCGCCCGCGGCCTCATGGCGCGCCCCCGGCTGCTGCTGCTGGACGAGCCCTCGCTGGGCCTGGCCCCACTCTTGGTCCGGGAGCTGTTCGCGGGGCTGGCCGACCTGCGGGCGGCCGGGCATACCCTGCTGGTGGCCGAGCAGAACGCCCGGCAGGCGCTGCGCGCGGCCGACGAGGCGTTCGTGCTGGAGGCCGGGCACATCACGCGGTCCGGCCCGGGGCAGGCGCTCCTGGCCGACCCGGCCGTGCAGGCCGCCTACCTGGGCGCCCGGGCCCCCGTCGGCCGCTCAGGGTGAGGGCAGCCGCGCCCCGATCGCTTCGAACCGCGCGCGCAGCGCCTGACGGGGCAGCACGACCTGGACCGTCGTGCCCTCGCCGATCGTCACGTCGTCGCGCCGGGCCACAACGGCGCAGACCACCTGGTTGCCGTCCAGCCGCACCAGGCGGGCACGCACGGTCACCCGGGCACCCAGCGGCGTCGGGGCCAGGTGCGTGGCGCTCACGCTGTAGCCCACCGCCTCCTCGTGCGGCTCGAGGTAGGGCAGGATCACCTTCCGTGACGCGAGCTCCATGTGCCGCACCATGGTCCACGTGGAGTAGACCGGGTGCACCAGGCCCATCTCCTCGAACCACGCCAGCATCGTCTCGGTGACGGTGACGGTCACCTCGGCTTCCGTCCCCGGACGCAACCCCTCACGCATGGGACCGCCCCCGTGGCGTGTCTGCGCGCGCGCGGACCCGCACGGCCACCGCACGGCCCACGGCCAGCATCCGCCTACCCACGCAGGCGCCGGTCGTCCTGAACCCGCCGCCGACAGCCACCGCCACGAGCACGCCTACCCGCGCGGGCGCCGGTCGTCCACCCGGCGCAGCTTCCCGCCCTCGCTGCGCGGCAGGGTGCCGGGCGCGGCCAGCGTGACCTTCGCGTGGATGCCGAGCACGCCGTGCAGTTTTTGCTCGCAGCGCGCCCGCAGCGCCTCGACCGCCGGGTGGCCGTCGGTCAGGTGACCGCCGACCTGCGCGGCGAACGCCTCCCGCACCTCGACCCGCACCTCCAGGTCGTCCAGCGCCCGCTCGCGCGTCACCACCAGCTGGATGTGCGGGGTCAGTTCGGGCAGGCTGCCCAGCGCGGCCTCCACCTGCGACGGGTAGACGTTGATGCCGCGGATGATCAGCATGTCGTCGGTGCGCCCGATCACGCGGCTCATGCGGACGTGAGTGCGCCCGCAGGGGCACGCGTCGGGCAGCAGCGCGGCGATGTCGCCGGTGCGGTAGCGGATCATCGGCATGGCTTCCTTGGTGAGCGTGGTGAAGACCAGCTCGCCCGGCTGGCCCGGCGGCAGCGGCTCGCCGCTTTCGGGATCCACCACCTCGGGGAGGAAGTGGTCCTCGAAGATGTGGGCACCCGCCTGGGCCTCCACGCACTCCACCGAGACGCCGGGCCCGATGATCTCGCTGAGCCCGTAGATGTTCACCGCCTTGATGCCCAGCCCCCGCTCGATCTCGTCGCGCATCGCCTCGCTCCACGGCTCCGCGCCCAGGATCCCAAAGCGCAGCGGGAGGCTGCCGGGCGCGATCCCGCGCTGCCGGAACGCCTCGGCGAGCACCAGGGCGTAGGTCGGCGTGCAGGCCAGGATCTTGGCACCGAAGTCTTGCAGCAGCAGCACCTGCCGTTCGGTGTTGCCGCCCGAGGCCGGGATCACCGTCAAGCCCAACAGCTCCGCACCGTAGTGCATCCCCAGGCCGCCGGTGAACAGCCCGTAGCCGTAGGCGTTCTGGAAGACGTCGCCCGGCTGCGCGCCCGCGGCAGCCAGCGCCCGGGCGCAGACCTCGGCCCACACGGCCAGATCGCCGCGGGTGTAGGCCACCACCGTGGGCTTGCCGGTGGTGCCCGAGGAGGCGTGGATGCGCACGCACTCCCGCAGCGGCACCGCCAGCAACCCGAAGGGGTAGTGGTCGCGGAAGTCGGCCTTGCGGGTGAACGGGAGCCGGCGCAGGTCGGCCAGCGTGCGGATCTGGTCGGGGCGCACCCCCGCCTCATCGAAGCGGCGCCGGTACAGCGGCACCCGTTCGTAGGCGCGGGTGGCCACCTGGCGCAGGCGTTCCAGCTGCAGCCGCTCCAGGTCGGCGCGCGCCAGGGTCTCCATGGTGCGGTTCCAGATCACGGGCATCCCTCCCCGGCCCGGCGGTGCACGACCCCCTGACAGGTGGCGATCGTGGTGCCGGTCGTCGTCTTGACGGTCATGGCGTAGAACGCGGCCCGGCGGCCCAGCCGCGCTTCCCGTGCGTCGGCCACCAGCACGTCGCCGGCGTGCGACGGCGCCAGGAACTGCACCGACATCGCCAGGGCCACGGCGGGCACCCCGTGGCTGTTGGCGGCCGCGGCGAAGGCCGCATCGGCCAGCGCGAAGACCACCCCGCCGTGGGTGATGCCGTGGACGTTGGTCATCCACGGTGCCACGCGCAGGCGCAGGCGACTGCGCCCCGCGCCCAACGCCACGATCTCGATGCCCAGGCGCCTGGCGAACGCATCGCGGGCGACCCAGCGGCGCACCGCCGGCGGGAGCTGCGACCTCGGCACGGGACGGGGTTTCTCCCACGGGGCGGCATCCTCCTCGGCCCGCCGTGCGCGCCCCCGCCCCGCCCCCCGTCCGCAGCACCTGACCGCCACCGGCTGTCGCAGAATTGTAACCCACAGTCTCAGTCGGGCCAGCTTCGAATCTGTCGCAGGATTGTCGCAGGCCCCCTCGCCAGTGGACGCCGCCTGCGTGGCAGCGTCCCCGGATTGACCGCCCGGTCAAAGCCTGATACACCAGGAGTACAGAGCAGACGGTGCAGGGTGCTCGGGGCAGCCGATCTCTCGCAGAAAGCGAGGTGCGACAGCCATGCGCACGGGGATCGTTGCGGCAGCCATCGTGGTCCTGCTGGCCGTGGCCTTCGGACCGGCGGCGGCCCAGCCGCGACCGGTCAAGATCGCCTTCCTCAGTTCGTTGAGCGGCCCCTTTGCCTTCTGGGGCGTCAACGCGCGCGACGGGATGAAGATGGCCGTCGCGGAGGTGAACGCGGCGGGCGGGGTGCTCGGACGCCCGCTGGAACTGGTCGAGCGCGACGACCGCAACAGCCCGGCGGAGGCCATCACCGCGTTCCGTTTCCTGGTGGAGCGCGAGGGCATCGTCGCGGCCGGGGGCGTGATCTCCAGCGACGTGGCGCTGGCGGCCTCCCGTGAGGCCGAGACGCTGCGCGTGCCGCTGTTCCTGACCATGGCCGGCTCCCACGAGATCCTCCGGCGCAGCACCCGCTACACGTTCCGCACCTGCCTGGTGGCGGCGCCCATGTACGTGCAGGCGATCGCCGCCATGGTACGCCAGGGCAACTACGCCCGCGTCGGCGCCATCGTGGCCGACTACGCCTGGGGCCACTCGATCCGGGAAGCCTTCGAGCGCTACGTGACGCCCCTGCAGGGCGTGCGCACCCAGGTCGAGGTGGCGCCCGTGGTGACGCCCGACTTCACGCCCTACCTGCGCCGGCTCCAGCGGTTGGATCCCCAGCTGCTGGTGGCCGCCGGCCATCCGCCCGGCAACCCCACCATCGTGCGCCAGGCGCGCGAGCTCGGGCTTGCGGCGCCGGTGATCGGGTCGGTGCTGCCCCCCGAGCTGATGGTGCAGCGGGCCGGCGACGCCGTCCACGGTCGGTTCCTGGACTACTCGTGCGTGGACTTCCAGAGCCCGACGTACCGGCGACTGGCGGCGCGCTACTTCGCCGACTACAAGCGCTACTTCGACAACAGCGCGTTCTCCGGCTATGTGATCGTCAAGATGGTGGCCGATGCCGCCAGGCGGGCCAACAGCACCGACCCGTCGGCGGTGGCCCAGGCGATTCGCACCGGACGCTTCACCCAGCCGGGCTACGGCTGGCCGCTGTCGTACACGGAGTGGGGCGAGATGAAGGAAGCCCGGCCCATCATCTTCTCGATCGAGCCCGGGGAAGCGCCGGGCGGCGCCAACCCCGGCGCGGGCTGGTACCAGAAGTGGCTGTTCCGCGCCTCCGCGGTGGAGGTGTATGTCCCGCCCCAGTGACGGCCCGCTGCTGGAGTGCCGGCGGCTCACCAAGGCGTTCGGGGGCATGGTGGCCGTGCACGAGGTCAGCTTCGCGGTGGCGCCGCAGAGCATCGTGGGGCTGATTGGTCCCAACGGCGCGGGCAAGACGACGGTGCTCAACCTGATCAGCGGCGTGCTGCGGCCCGACGCGGGGACGGTCCGCCTGCGGGGCCGCAGCATCACGGGCCTGGCCCCCCACGTGGTGGCCCGCCTGGGCGTCGGGCGCGTGCTGCAGATTCCCCGTCTCTTTCCCGGGATGACCGTGCTGGACAACGTCACCGTCGGAGCTGCGTTCGGCGACGGGACGGCGCAGCTGACGCTGGCAGCTGCCCGGCGGCGGGCCGAGGCCACGCTGGAGCTGGTGGGGCTGGACGATCGGCGCGACCAGCCGGTGGCCACCCTCACCCTGCAGGAGAAGAAGCTGGTAGACTTCGCCCGCGCCCTGGCCGCGCACCCGGACCTGGTGCTGGTCGACGAGGTGATGAGCGGTCTCAACCCGGGCGAGGTCGAGACCTCCCTGCAGGTGCTGCGCCGCGTGCGCGACGAGCGGCGCGTGGCCATCGTGTGGGTGGAGCACGTCATGCACGCCATCATGCGGGCGGCCGAGCAGGTCCTCGTGCTCGACCACGGGCGCCTGATCGCGGCGGGGGCGCCCGAGGCCGTGGCGCGCGACCCCGTCGTGGTGGAAGCCTACCTGGGCGTGCCGGACCCCGTGCAGGTGCTGACCGCCCGCGCGTGACGATGCTGGTCGTCGACGAGGTCGCCGCGGCCTACGACGACGTGCCGGTTCTGCGGGCGGTGAGCCTCCAAGTGGCGCACGGCGAGGCCGTGGGGGTGATCGGCCCCAACGGCGCGGGCAAGACCACCCTGTTCAGGGTCATCGCCGGGCTGCACCGGCCGCGGGCCGGCACGGTGACGTGGGACGGCCGGCGCCTCGACGGCCTGCCCGCGCACCGCGTCGCGCGGTGCGGCGTCGTGTACGTGCCCGCGGAGCGCGAGTTGTTCCCCCACATGACGGTGGTCGAGAACCTGGAACTGGGGGCCTACCCGCATCCGGGCGACCTGCGATCCCGGCTCGAGTTCGTCTACGGGCTGTTCCCCCGGCTGGCCGAACGCCGCCACCAGCGCGCCGGGACGCTGTCGGGCGGCGAGCAACAGATGCTGGCCATCGCGCGCGGCGCGATGATGCGCCCGAAGGTGCTGCTCCTGGACGAGCCATCGACAGGGCTCGCGCCGCGGCTGGTGGCGGAGCTGTACCGCCAGCTCGACCGCCTGCGGGATGCGGGGCTCACGATCCTGCTGGCCGAACAGCAGGTCCCGATGGCGCTGGCGTTCTGCCGGCGGGTGTACGTGTTGGAGAACGGACGGGTGGTGCTGACGGGATCCCCGGAGGACCTGCTGGGCGACCCCGCGCTGAAGCGCGCGTACCTCGGCATCGCCTGACGCGCGCCGGCGGGCTGGACGATCGTGGAGGCGTCGCTGATGCCGAACCAGACGCGCCTGACGCGCGCCGGCGGGCCGGACACCGGAGGGCCCGACGAGCGATGATCGCCGTCGTGTTGGACGGGCTGGTGCAGGGCATGCAGCTGGCGCTGCTCGGGGTGGGCATCACGATGGTCTACGGCCTGGGCGGCGTCCTCAACCTGGCCCACGGCCAGCTGGCTGTCATCGCCGCGGTGGCCGCTGCGCTGCTGCTCGAGGCGGGGCTCGCGCCCGCTGCCGCCGCCGCGCTCGGCGCGCTCGGCGCCGGGGCAGCCGGTGTGCTGGCCGACCGCACCCTGCTGCTCCCGGCCTACCGCCGGCGCGGCGAGGAGCGCCTCTTGCTGGCGCTGATCCTCACCCTGGGGCTGGCGTTCGCGGTGGACGGGTTCCTGGCCTACCGCTACCCCAGCGTCGCGCTGACCCTGCGTCTCGCAACCGGCGCCGTCGTGATCGCGGGCATCCCGGTGCGCACCGCCAGCCTGGCGGCGTCGGCCATGGCGCTCGGAGCCTTCGGCGCGCTGGCCCTGTTCCTGCGCTACACGCTGGTGGGCAAGGCGGTGCGCTCGATCATCCAGAACGAGACCGGCGCGTCCCTGTGCGGCATCGACGTGGCCCGCACGCGCACCCTGATCGTCGGGCTGAGCGGGCTGCTGGCGGGCCTGGCGGCGGTGGCCCAGGCCTTCTTCTCGAACGTGGGACCCGAGATGGGACCCGAGTTCACCGTGCTGGCCCTGATCGTGGCGGTGGTGGGCGGCGTCCGGAGCCTGAGTGGAACGGTGGCGGCCGGCCTGCTGCTGGGCCTGGTCAACGCCGTCTCCAGCTACTACGTGGGCACCTACCTCACCTGGATCCTGCTGCTGCTGGCGGCGCTGCTCACGCTGCTCGTGCGACCCGAGGGCCTCCTGGCCTCCTGGACATGACGGTGGCGCGGTGGTCCGCAGGCGGGCTCGTGCCCCTGGCAGCCACGGGCGCGGTGCTGGCGGCCCTGCCGTGGGTGGTCGGCACGGGGATCTACTCGCTGCGCATCACCACCCTCATGCTCATCCAGATCACCTACGCCGTGGCGTTCAACATCGTCTTCGGCCACACGAAACAGCTGTTCTTGTGCGTGGGCGCCCTCGCCGGCTCCTCGGCCTACCTGTCGGTCATTTTGGTGCGCGACCTGCGGCTGGCGCCGGCGGTGGCCATCGGCCTGGGCACCCTGGCCGCGGGCGCGTTGGGCGCATTGCTCAGTTACGTCGCCGCGCGCCGCGGGCTGGGCGTGATCTTCGTGGGCATCGTGACCCTGGTGGTCTCGCTCATCTTCCAGAACCTCCTCCTGGGCCTGCGCCGCTACACCAACGGCGAGACGGGCATCGTGACCCAGGGCCTGGGCGTCGGACTGGCCGGGGCGGCCACCGCCGGCTACTACGTCTTCCTGGCGGTCCTGCTGGCGGCGCTGTGCCTCTACCGCTGGCTCATCGCGGGCCGGCCGGGCCTGGCGTTCGGGGCGCTGAGCGAGGACGAGCTGACCGCCGAGCTGGCGGGCATCGACGTCACGCGCTACAAGGTGCTGGCCGCGGCGATCGGCGCGGGCCTGATCGGCCTGACCGGGGCGCTGTTCGCCGACTTCAACGGCTTCATCAGCCCCTCGGTGTTCAGCCTCGCCCACGTCGACATCGTGGTGCTGATCGCGCTGCTCCTGGGCGGGGTGCGGACCCTGCTGGGACCGGTGGTCGGCGGCGCGGCCTTTGCGCTGATCGACGAGCTGGTGCGGCCCTTCGGGCAGGCCACGGTCCTGGCCTACGGCGTGCTGCTCATCGTGCTGTTCCTGGCCTTTCGTCAGGGCCTGGTGCCGACGTTGCGGCGGAAGGTCCGCGTACCCCTGCCCTGAGACCGCCGGAAAAATCGGGCGGCCGCCCGATACCCAGGCGCCGAACCAGCGTCTTACAGTTGTCGCACACGTCACCGCCGCGAGGGGGTGGACCCGTGTCCGGACCCCGGACCGTGGAGCTGCAGGCCGAGGGCGGCGTCGCGCGCATCGTCCTGGACCGACCCCCGCTCAACATCCTCACCATCGCCATGATGGGCGAGCTCGAGGCCGCGATCCGCCAGGCCGCGGCCGACCCCACCACGCGGGTGATCGCGCTCGGCGCGCGGGGCCGCGCGTTCTCCGCCGGGGTGGACGTCGCCGAGCACACGCCCGAGCTGGTGGAGGCGATGCTCGCGGCGTTCCACGGCCTGTGCCGCACGCTGGCCGCCACCGACGTGCCGACGGTGGCCGTGGTGGACGGCCCCGCGCTGGGCGGCGGGTGCGAGCTGGTCGCGCTGTGCGACGTCGTGGTGGCCTCGGACCGGGCCACCTTCGGTCAGCCCGAGATTCGGGTCGGCGTGTTCCCACCGGTGGCGGCCGCGGCGTTCGCGTTCCTGCTGGGCAAGGCCGGCATCGCCCCGCTGTTGCTGGGCGAGACCCTGTCGGCGAGCCGGGCGCAGGAGCTGGGGCTGGTGACCACCGTCGTGCCCGCCAGCGACCTGGACGCGACGGCCGCGCGCGTGATCGCGCACCTCGCGGGCTTGAGCGCTCCCGTCCTGCGGCTCACCAAGCGTGCCGCCCTGGCCGGGTTCCGGCGCTGGTTCGAGGACGCCCTCGTGGTGGCCGAACGGATCTACGTGAGCGACCTCATGGCCACGGCGGACGCCCGCGAGGGGCTGCGGGCGTTCCTGGAGCGGCGGGCGCCGGCCTGGCAACACCGCTAGCGAGACCCGAACATGCGCGCCGTGTAGGAGGCGAATCACGCGAGGGTATGGGGCGCGGCAGGCGAGGGGTGCCACAGCGGACCGGAGGATCGGCAGGAGCACCGGGGTCGACGTACAGTCCGGGCGTCCTGTGGCCTCGCGACGACCTGGTGGTCGACGTCCGGCGCTGTGAGGTGGCGGTCCAGGACCGCCGGGTACGGCTCACACCGCTGGAGATGGGCCTGCTCTGCATCCTGGCCAGCGCGCCGGGTCGGGTGCACACTCGCGAGGACCTCGCGGCGCGCCTGGGGACGCCGGCGGCGCCGGGCTCCCGGGCCATCGACAACATCGTGGTGCGACTGCGGCGCAAGCTGGGCGACCCGCCGCGCGCTCCGGTCTTCATCGAAGCGGTCTGGGGTGTCGGCTACCGCCTGATCGACCGCGCCCGGTCGCCTGCAACGCTGCACGCGCAGCTGGGCGCGACTGCCTTCGACGCCCTCCCCGTCCCGGCCCTCGTGCTCGACGCCGACCGGGCCGTCGTGCTCGTCAACGCCGCGGCGCGCCGGTGGTGGGGCCTGCGCGATGGGGACGCCGCCGGCCTCCCCTGCGCGGACATCGTCGGCTGCCACACCCGGGCGCACCCGACGCTGGCTGCGCGGTGCCCCGCCGCCCGGTCCCTGGCCCGTGGGATCGCGGTCCGCTGCACCTACCTCGCCCGGCGCGGTCGCGACGGCGCGCGCGCCGTCGACGCCACCTACGTACCGTTGCCCGCGCCGGCCGGGGGGCCCGGGTTCGTGCTGGCCGTGTATCGTCCGCACGATCCCACAGCGCGCAGGAGGGTCGCACGATGAGCGGCCAGGCGCGCGACGCCCTGGGGTGGTTGTTCGACGCGCTGGAGCGCGCGGGCGACGCGGCCGTGGCGCTGGATGGCCGCCAGCGCATCGTGCTGTGGAACACCGGGGCCGAACGCCTGTTGGGATGGCGTCGCGAACAGGTCGTGGGCCGCCGGTGTTTCGAGGTGTTGGCCGGGCGAGACCGCTCCGGACACCTGGTCTGCTGCGCCCACTGCCCCGAGATGGTCATGATCGCCCGCGGGGAGCCGGTGCCATCCCGCGACGTCTGCTACCGGACCGCCGACGGTCGCGAGGCCTGGGTGAACGTCAGCACCCTGGCCGTCACCGTACCCCACAGCGGGCAGCGCATCACCGTCCACCTGTTTCGCGACGTCACGCCGCAACGGCGGGCGGAGGACGTCCTGGAGGCGCTCGCAGCCCGGGACGGCCTGGCGCGCGCAGGGCCGTCACCGCTGCGCGCCCTCACCCGCCGCGAGCGCGAAGTCCTGGAGATGCTGGCGGCCGGGATGACCACCCGGGCGATCGCCCGCGCGCTGTACGTCTCGCCGATCACCGTGCGCACCCACGTGCAGAACCTCCTGCGCAAACTTGGGGCACACACGCGCGCCGAGGCCGTGGCGCTGGCCGCGCGCTGGGGCGCGGTGCCCTCTGCCGGCGGGCGGTAGTCCCGCTGCCCGCATCCGCCGCTGCGGGCGCACCCGCTGCCTGCGGGGCAGCGCCAGACCGGCGGGCCCGGCCGGACACGTGGCTGCCGCCACGGAACGCGGCTGGCGCGGGCGGCGGCCCGGCGGAATCAACGAATGCAGTAGCGATCTGCTGCACTTGCCCGATTGTCTCTCTCCTGCCCACCCCCCATCGTGGAATTGACCGACCGGTCGGACGGGTCCGCCTGGAGGGCGCGTCATGGGCATGACGATGGCCGAGAAGATCCTCGCCAGGGCCTCCGGGCGCACGGCGGTCCGCCCGGGCGAGTTCGTCGTCGGTCGGCCCGACTTCGCCCTCCTCCACGACATCTTCGCGGCCCCCGTCTTCGATCTGTTGCGCGAGTGCGGCGTGCTGGCGGTGTGGGACCGGACACGGGTCGCGGTGGTCCTGGACCACCTGGTGCCCGCGCCGTCCGTGGCGGCGGCCGAGGTGCACCGCCGCATCCGCAGCCACGTGCGCGACTACGGCATCGCCCACTTCTTCGACGCCGGCCAGGGGATCTGCCACCAGCTGGTGGCGGAGCGCGGCCTGGTGGCCCCGGGGCAGCTGTTGCTGGGCACCGACTCCCACACCACCACCGCCGGCGCGTTGGGCGTGGGCGGCACCGGGATCGGCACCTCGGAGATGGCCTACGTGCTGGCCACGGGCGAGCTGTGGCTGCAGGTGCCGCCGTCGATCCGCGTGGACCTGCGCGGGCGCCTCGCACCCGCGGTGATGTGGAAGGACGCCGTCCTGGCGCTGGCCGGACTGCTGGGCGCCGACGGCGCGCAGTACCAGGCGCTCGAGTTCGGGGGGCCGGCGGCTGCGCAGGTCGACCTCGCGGGTCGGCTGACCATCGCCAACATGGCGGTGGAACTGGGCGCGAAGTTCGGCCTGTTCCCCGCCGACGCCGTCACACTGGCCCACCTGCGGCGCTGCGGCGTCGCGGCGGAGCCGTTCGCCGCCGACTCCGACGCGCAGTACGCGCGCACCGTGGTGCTGGAGCTGGATGACCTGGTGCCGCAGGTGGCCGGGCCCCATGCCGTGGATCGCGTGCGGCCCGTGCACGAGGTCGAAGATCTTCCCATCGACCAGGCGTTCATCGGGTCGTGCACCAACGGCCGCATCGAGGACCTGCGGGTGGCGGCGCAGATCCTTGCGGGCCGGCGGGTGCACCCGCACACGCGCCTGCTGATCGGGCCGGCCTCCCAGCAGGTCGAACAGCAGGCCGAGCGGGAAGGCCTGCTGGCGACCCTGCTGGACGCCGGCGCGGTGCTGCTCCCGCCGGGGTGCGGCCCGTGTTTCGGCGGCCACCTGGGGGTGCTGGCGCCCGGCGAGCGGTGCCTGGGCGCCCACAACCGCAACTTCGCCGGCCGCATGGGGAGTCCCCAGGCAGAGATTTACCTCGCGTCGCCCGCGACGGTGGCCGCCAGCGCGCTGTACGGCCGCGTCACCGATCCCCGACGCGTCGTTGCCACCGCGGGGGCACGGACATGACGCCCCGGGCAGCCCCCCACCTCCCTCTCGGCGTCGCGACCGCGGGGGCACGGACATGATCCCATCGGGCACCCACTCCGCGCCCACAGACCCTGCGACGCCGCGGGCGATCCGGGGCCGGGCGTGGTGCTTCGGTGACGACATCAGCACCGACCTGCTGGCTCCCGGCGCCTACGCGGTGGCACCGCTCCAGGAGCGCGCGCGCCACGTGCTGGAGGCCGTAAACCCACGCTTCGCTGCCGAGGTCCAGCCGGGCGACGTGGTGGTCGCCGGGCGCAACTTCGGGTGTGGCAGCAGCCGCGAGCACGCCCCCGAGGGGCTGAAGGCGCTGGGCGTGGGTTGCGTGGTGGCCGAAGGGTTCGCCCGCATCTTCCTGCGCAACGCGGTGGCCATCGGGCTGCCGGTCCTCCCCTGCCCCGGCGTGACCGCGGCGGTCGACGACGGCGACCCGGTGCAGGTGGACCTGGCCACCGGGGTCGTCCGCAACCTGCGCACGGGCGCCGTGGTACACGGCGTCCCGCTGCCGCCTCAGATGCTGGCCATTCTCGAGGCCGGCGGCATCGTGGCCCTGCTGCGCCAGCGGGCCCCGCAGGCGGGCGCGGGCTGGACGACGGGATGAGTTGCTGAGGCCGATGCGAGTGCCAGAGACCGCGCTGATCTACGACTGGAACGCGGCGGGCACGCGGCGGATGGCCCCGGCGCGGCCGGTCGAGGTGAACGACGAGACGCTGCGCGACGGGCTGCAGAGTCCGTCGGTCCTCCACCCGCCTGTAGACCGCAAGCTGGCCATCCTGCACCTGATGGATCGGCTGGGCATCCACAGCGCCAACATCGGGTATCCGGGGGCGAGCCCCCAGGCGCTGGACGACGTGGTGCTGCTGGCGCGGGAGATCCGGGACGCGCGCCTGCGCATCCGGCCCAACTGTGCCGGGCGGACGTGCGAGGCCGACATCGTGCCCATCGCCGAGGCCCAGCAGCGCGCCGGGGTGGGCATCGACGCCGCGCTGTTCCTGGGGTCCAGCCCGATCCGGCAGTACGTCGAGGGCTGGGACCTGGACTTCCTGCTCCGCACGACCGAGGCGGCGGTGAGCCTGGCGCGCCGGCTGGGGCTCGAGGTGATGTTCGTCACGGAAGACACCACCAGGGCGCGCCCCGACCACCTGCGCCGTATCTACCGGACCGCGATCGCCGCCGGCGCCGGCCGCATCTGTCTCGCCGACACCGTGGGCCACGCCACGCCGTGGGGGGTGGCGCGCCTGGTGCGCTACATGCGCCGCGTGCTGGGCACCGACGTGCGCATCGACTGGCACGGACACCGCGACCGCGGCCTCGACGTCATCAACAGCCTGGTGGCGGCTGCCGCGGGCGCCGACCGGCTGCACGCGTGCGCGCTGGGCATCGGCGAGCGGGTGGGCAACACCAGCATGGAGCAGTTGCTCGTCAACCTGAAGCTGCTGGGCTGGTCCGACCCCGACCTGCGCGCCCTGCCCGAGTACTGCCAGACCGTGGCCGAGGCCGTGGGCCTGCCCGTGTTGCCCAACACGCCGGTGATCGGCAAGGACGCCTTCGAGACCAGCACCGGCGTGCACGCGGCGGCGGTGCGCAAGGCCATGGCGAAGGGCGACCACTGGCTGGCCAACCGGGTCTACAGCGGCGTACCCGCCGAGGCCGTGGGCCGCGAACAGGTCATCAGCATCGGGCCGATGAGCGGCCAGGCCAACGTGCTGTGGTGGTGCGAGCGGCACGGGATCGCGCCGGAGCCCGGACTCGTGACGCGCATCCTGGACCTGGCCAAGGCCAGCAACCGCGTGCTGCGGGACGAGGAGATCCTGCGCCTGCTGGTGGCGCGGGCCTCGTAGCCGGCCTATGGGCCTCGCGCACTCCCCGACCACGACGCCCCGACGGGCGCTCCTGCTGGGCAACCACGCCATCGCCCGCGGCGCGTGGGAAGCCGGCGTGGCCGTGGCCGCCGGGTACCCGGGCACCCCGAGCACCGAGATCCTCGAAGCGCTGGCCCGCTACGACGACGTGTACGTGGAGTGGTCCACCAACGAGAAGGTGGCCCTGGACGTGGCGGTGGGGGCGGCGTTCGGCGGCGCCCGCGCCCTGGTCACCACCAAGCACGTCGGCCTCAACGTGGCCGCCGACACCCTGATGGTCCTGGGGTACACCGGCGTCCCCGCGGGATGCGTGATCGTCACCGCCGACGACCCCGGCATGCACAGCTCGCAGAACGAACAGGACAACCGGGTCTACGCGCGCTTCGCGGGCCTGCCCATGCTGGAGCCCGCCGACCCTGCCGAGGCCCGGGCTTTCACCATCGCCGCCTTCGAGCTCAGCGAGACGTTCGAGGTGCCGGTCCTGCTGCGCACCACGACCCGTGTGAACCACGGGTGCAGCCTGGTCCCCCTGGGCGAGCGCCGCGCCCGGCCGGCGGGTGGATTCCGCCGCGACCCGCAGCGCCTGGTCATGCTCCCCGCCCATGCCCGGGCCCGTCATCCCGTGCTGCTGGAGCGCCTCGAGCGCCTGGCCGCGGCGGCCGAGACGTCGCCGCTCAACGTCGTCGAGCTGCGCGACCGACGGGTCGGCGTGGTGACCTGCGGCGCGGCGTACCACTACGTGCGCGAGGTGCTCCCCGCAGCCAGCGTCCTGAAACTGGGCTTCTCGTACCCGCTGCCCATGGCGCGGCTGCGGGCGTTCGCAGCGGCGGTCGACCGCCTGATCGTCGTCGAGGAACTGGAACCGCTGGTCGAGGACGCCCTGCGGGCCGCGGGGCTTTCGGTCGAGGGCAAAGCGTTCTTCCCGCGCACCGGCGAGCTGACGCCCGACGTGGTGCGCGAGGGGTTCGTGCGGGCGGGGGTGCTGGACGCGCCGCTGCCCGACCGCCCACGGGCCCTGGAGGCGCCCCGACCGCCGGTGCTGTGCCCCGGCTGTCCACACACCGTCCCGTTTCTGGCCCTGCGGCGGCTGGGTGCGGTGGTGGCTGGCGACATCGGCTGCTACACCCTGGCCGCCCTGGAACCGCTGGCGGCCATGGACACGTGCCTGGCGATGGGCTCGAGCATCGGCGTGGCACTGGGCCTCGCCAGATCCGGCGGAGCACCCGGACCGGTGGTGGCCGCGATCGGCGACTCCACGTTCCTGCACGCAGGGCTGCCGGCCCTGATCGACGCCGTGTACACCCAAGCGCCGATCACCGTCCTCGTCCTCGACAACGGCACGACCGCGATGACCGGTGGCCAGCCGCACCCGGGCACCGGGCAGACGATCCGCGGCACACCGGCCCCTCGCGTCGACCTGGCGGCGGTGTGCCGGGCGGTGGGCGTCGAGTCGGTGCAGGTGGTCGACCCCTACGACGTGGGCGCCACGTACCGCGCGCTGGAGGCGGCGCTGGCCCACCCCGGCCCCGCGGTGGTCATCACCAACCGGCCCTGCGTGGAGTCGCCCGCGAAGGTGCGGACCCTGCCCCTGGCGGTACACGCCGACGCCTGCACCGCCTGTCAGGCGTGCATGGCGTTGGGGTGTCCGGCGATCGTCTGGGTGCCCCAGTGGTACGAGGGCCGTCCCAAGGTCGCCATCGATCCGGCCCTGTGCATGGGCTGTGCCGTCTGCGCGCAGCTGTGCCCGCCCGGCGCGATCGTGCCGGCACCGGCAGGCGCGCGCGCGGTGGTACGAGCCGACGGCGCGCATCCGTACGGCGCCACGGGGCCGGCGGGAGGTGACCCGTGAGCCTGGCCGTGCACCGGCAGACGGTCCCGACCCGCGGCGTGCTCTTCGTCGGCGTCGGGGGCCAGGGCGTGCTGCTGGCCAGCACGATCCTGGGCGAGGTGGCCATGGCCGCCGGCCTCGACGTCAAGAAGAGCGAGGTCCACGGCATGGCCAAACGGGGCGGCGTCGTCTTCAGCCATGTCCGCTTCGGCACCGAGGTCTTCAGCCCCCTGATCGGACTCGCGGAGGCCGACGCGCTGGTGGCGTTCGAGTGGGCGGAAGGCCTGCGGTGGCTTCCGTACCTGAAGCGCGACGGGCTGCTGGTGCTCGACCTCGCGCGCATCGTGCCGCCTGCGGCCCAGCGCGACCATCGGACGTGGACGGTGCGCTACCCCGACCTCGACCCGGCGGCGCTGACCGGGCACCATGGCCCGGTCGTGGCCGTGGACGCGCGGGGCAGGGCCATGCAGCTGGGGTCGCCCCACGTGGCCAACACGATCCTGCTCGGCGTGCTCGCCGCGCGGCTGGAGTTCCCGACGGCGCTGTGGGAAGAGGTGATCGAGCGGTGCGTGCCGCCGGGCACGGCGGCCGTCAACCGGCGGGCGTTCCACGAAGGCCGCACGCTCGAGCCCTGCGCGTTGACGTGGGCGCAGCGGTGGACGCCGCCCCAGGGCGTGCCGGGCTGGCGCGTGGCCGTCGCCACGGCGTGGTGCAAGGGATGCGACATCTGCGTGCGCGTCTGCCCCGAGGGCATCCTGCGCCCCGACGGCCGCGGCGCGGTCGAGGTCACGGTGCCCGAGCGGTGCACCGGCTGCCGGCTGTGCGAGTGGTTGTGCCCCGACTTCGCCATCACGGTCCACTCCCGGCCCGCAGCACCGGCCGGCGTTGCACGATGAGCGCCCGCCCGCGGCTGGTCCAGGGGAACGCGGCCTGCGCGGCCGGGGCCATCGCGGCGGGGTGCCGCTTCTACGCGGGCTACCCGATCACGCCGTCGTCCGAGATCGCCGAAGAGATGGCGCGCCGGCTGCCGGGCGTCGGAGGCGTCTTCGTGCAGATGGAAGACGAGATCGCCTCCCTGGCGGCGGTGCTCGGCGCCTCGCTGGGCGGGCTGCGCGCCATGACCGCCACCAGCGGGCCGGGCTTCTCGCTCATGCAGGAACACCTGGGCTTCGCCGCCATGGCCGAGATCCCGTGCGTCGTCGTCGACGTGATGCGCGGCGGCCCGAGCACCGGGCTCCCGACCTCTCCCGCCCAGGGCGACGTGATGCAGGCCCGCTGGGGGACGCACGGCGACGCCGCCAGCGTGGTGGTGGCGCCGGGATCGGTGACCGAGGTCTACGAGCTGACGGCGGATGCGTTTGCGCTGGCCGAGCGGTTCCGCACGCCGGTCGTCGTGCTGTACGACGAGGTGATCGGGCACCTGCGCGAGGAGGCGATCCTGCGGCCGCTGCCGCCCGAACGGACGCCGCAGCGGCGACGGCCCCAGGGCCCGCCGGCCGCCTACCGGCCCTACGCGCCCGATCCCGACGGCGTGCCGCCGCTCGCCGACTTCGGCAGCGGCTACCGGTTCCACGTGACCGGCCTGGCCCACGACGACCGGGGCTTTCCCACGCAGGACCCCGCGGTGATCGACGCGCACCAGCGTCGCCGCATCCGCAAGCTGGCGGCTGTCACGGATGCCCTCGCGCCAGTGGAGGTCTACCGCACCGACGACGCCCGCGTGCTGTTCGTCGGCTACGGCATCACCGGGCGGGCCGCGTGCGAGGCCGCGGACCTGGCCCGCGCAGCGGGGCTCCCCGCGGGCGCCCTGCGGTTGCGCCTGCTGTGGCCCTTCCCCGTCCAGGCCGTCCGCGCCGCCATGGCCACCTGTGACCTGGTGGTGGTCGCCGAGCTCAACCTCGGGCAGGTCGTCTACGAGGTCGAGCGCGCGGCAGCCGGCCGCGTGCCCGTCGTGCCGTGCTGCCGCGTCGACGGCCAGCCGCTGGCGCCCGAGGAGCTCCTCGCTGCGGCAGACGTCGCGGTGCCCGTCGGGAGGCTGGCATGAGCGACGGCCTCGCCCTGCGTGCGACGTCGGGTGCGGACGCGTCGCTGCGCGCGCAGACGCGGCCCCCCGCCGCCCCGGCAGGAGCGGCCCCGGACGTGCGCCGCTACCTGCGCCTGCCCCAGATGCCCCACATCCTGTGTCCCGGGTGCGGGCACGGCATCGTGGCCGGCGCGCTGCTGCGTGCGATCTGCCGGCTGGGCCTCGACCAGGACACGGTCGCGGTGGTGGCGGGAATCGGATGCAGCAGCCGGCTCGCCGGCTACCTGGACTTCTGCACGCTGCACGCCACCCACGGCCGCGCCCCGGCGTTCGCCACCGGACTGAAGCTGGCGCGGCCGGACCTGCACGTCATCGTCATCACCGGCGACGGCGACGGCCTGGCGATCGGCGGCAACCACCTGATCCACGCCGCCCGTCGTAACGTCGACCTCACCTGCCTGCTGTTCAACAACGAGATCTACGGCATGACCGGCGGCCAGCTGGCCCCTACCACCCGCGAGGGCGGCGTGGCCACCACCGCGCCTTACGGCAACGTCGAGCCGCCGTTCGACGCCTGCCGTCTGCTGGCCGCCGCCGGTGCGACGTTCGTGGCGCGCGGTCTGGCCGCGCAGCCGCTGGTCCTGGAGGAGTTGATCGCCCGCGCGCTGGCGCACCGCGGCTTCGCGTTCGTCGAGGTGCTCACCGACTGCCCGGAGTTCCACGGCCGGTACAACCGGCTCGGCAGCGGCGCGGCCATGTTGCTGGGCCAGATCCGCGCCACCGCGGCCGTCGAGGCGCACCTGGCCCCGCTGGCGTCCACGGTGGTGCATCCGGGCCTCCCGCCCGTGCGCCCGCCCGTGGAGACCGGGGTGCTGGTGGAGACGACGCGTCCCGAGTTCGGCGACCGCCTGCGGGCAGCAGCGGCCCGATGGGCGGATGCGCGGGAGGACCACGCGCCATGAGGCTGGCGATCCGCCTCACCGGTGCGGGCGGTCAGGGGATCGTCCTGGCCGGGCTACTCCTGGCCGAGGCCGCGGTCCGCGACGGTCACCACGTCGTGTGCACCCAGGCCTACGGCCCCGAATCCCGTGGCGGAGCCAGCCGCTCGGAGGTGATCGTCAGCGATGCGGCCATCGCGTATCCGGTGGCGCGCCAGGTGGACCTGCTGATCGCGCTCACCCCGGACGCCTGGGCGCGCTGGTGGCCCGAGATCACCCCGGGCGGCATCGCCCTGCCGGACGCCGACCGCGCGAACCTGCCGGCGGCGCCCGCAGTGCGCGCCCGCGCCGTGCCCATCGTGGCCACCGCCCGCGCGGTGACCGGCTCGCCGCGACCGGCCAACGTCGTGGCCGTCGGGGTCGCCGCCGCCCTGTGCGCCCTGCCCTCCCGGCAGGCGCTGGACGAGGCGGTGCGGGCGCGGTGGTCGACCGCCGCAGCCGCCGTCAACCTCCGCGCGCTGGACGCCGGGTGGCGCGTGGGGACGGCGCTGCGGGCGGAGGGCTGGGCGCCGCGGGCGGTGGCGCCCGCAGGGAGCGTGGTCGCCTCGTGACGGAGATGGTCGCCCCGCTGCGGCATCCCCCGGCGCCAAGACCCCAGCGCCGTGGGGCGCACCCCCGCCGGGCCCACCGGGTCCCCGTGACCCGCGAGCAGGTGCTGCGGGCTGCCGCCGCGCTCTTCCGGGCGCGGGGCTTCGAGCGCACCACGATGCAGGCGATCGCCCGCGCCGTGGGCCTGACCAAGGCGTCGCTCTACCACCACGTCCGCGGGAAGCAGGCGCTCCTCTACGAGATCCTGCAGCACACGCTGGACCGCGCGCTGCCCGACCTGGAGCGGATCGCGGCGACGCCGGCGCCGGCGGCCGAGCGCCTGCGGGCGGCCGTGCGGCTCCACATCCTGACGCTGGTGCACGACCGCGACAACGTCGCGTGTTTCCTCGAGGAGGGCCGCGCACTGGCTCCCGAGTACCGCCAGGCCCTGATGGCGTGGCGGGACCGCTACGAGGCGTTGTTCCGCCGCATCATCGCCGACGGGATCGCCACCGGCGAGTTCGCGCCCACCGACGTGCGCCTGGCGGGGTTCGCGGTGCTGGGCATGGTCAACTGGGTGGTGCGCTGGTACCGGCCCGACGGCCAGCACACCGCCGACGAGATCGCCGCGCACTTTGCCGCCTACGCCACCGGCGCCCTGCAGCGGGGACCCCGCGACGCGGCCCCGGTGGCGCCTCCTGCTGGGGGCGACGGGCCGTGAGGGCCCTGGAGGGCGTGCGGGTGCTCGACTTCTCCCAGGGCGCGGCCGGGCCCATCTGCACCATGCACCTGGGCGATCTCGGTGCCGAGGTGATCAAGGTCGAGCCGCCCGGCGGCGAGTGGGGGCGGCAGCTCGGCCCGCCGTTCGTCGGCGGCGTGGCCGCGGCGTTCATCGGCATGAACCGCAACAAGCGCAGCATCGTCGTGGACCTCAAGCAGCCGGCGGCCCGCGCGGTGATCCTGCGGCTGGTGGCGCGCAGCGACGTCCTGGTGGAGAGCTTCCGGCCCGGAGTGATGGCGCGCCTTGGGCTCGACGACGCCACCCTGCGCCCGCAGCACCCGCGCCTGATCTACTGCGCGATCTCCGCCTTCGGGCAGTCGGGCCCATGGCGCGACCGGCCCGGGGTCGACGGCATCGTCCAGGCGGCGGCCGGCCTGATGAGCGTGACGGGGACGCCCGAGGGCGAGCCCGTCAAGGTGGGGACGCCCGCAGCCGACACCACGGCAGGCTTCCTCGCCGCATGCGGGATCCTGGCGGCGCTGCTGGCGCGCGAACGCACCGGACGTGGCCAGCGGGTGGACGTCTCGCTCCTGGACGCGCTGCTGGCGTTCCAGGCGGTGCCGCTGGCGATGTACCTGGCCTCGGGCACCCCGCCGGGCCGTACGGGGAGTGCCGCGCCCTACGCCGCGCCCAACGAGGCCTTTCCCACCGCCGACGGCTACATCATGGTCGCCGCCTACACGCCCGAGCGCTGGCAGGCCCTCTGCCAGGTGCTCGGGCACCCCGAGCTCGCCCACGACCCCCGGTTCGCCACCAACGAAGCGCGCGTGCGCCATCGCGCCGCCCTGCGGGAGACGTTGGCGCCCATCTTCCGCGCGCAGCCGTCGCACCACTGGCTGGCGCGTCTGGAGGCGGCCGACATCGTGTGCGGCCCCATCCTCACCTATCCCGAGCTCGAGGCCCACCCGCAGGTCGCGCACAACGGCATGCTGGTCACTCTGCACCACCCGCGGCTGGGGCCCGTGCGCGTGGTGGGCTCACCGCTGCGCCTGGAGGCGACGCCGCCCGAGTTCCGCGCGCCCGCGCCCCTGCCGGGCGAACACACCGCCGCGGTGTTGCGCGAGGCCGGCTTCACGGCCGACGAGATCGACCAGCTGGCAGCCGCCGGCGTGGTCCGGCTGGCCGAGCCCCAGGAGGCGGGCGAGGCCCCGGCACCGGCGCTGCGGCATGGAGGTGAACAGGCATGAGCGACGTGGTGCTCTTCGAGCAGGCGCAGGCGGTGGGGATCGTGACCCTCAACCGGCCCGAGGCGCTGAACGCGCTGACCCCGCAGATGCTGGATCGCCTTGGCGAGGTGCTGACGGCGCTCGAGGGCGGGGACGCCGTGCGGGCGCTCGTCCTCACCGCCGCCGGCGAGAAGGCGTTCTGCGTGGGCGCCGACCTGAAGGCGCGGGCCCAGGAGTACGGCGACGACGGCGCGGGACCCGACCCCTTCGCCGACCGGGTGCGCCGCGTCTTTGGGCAGCTGGAGGCCCTTCCCATTCCCACCATCGCCGCGGTGAACGGCTACGCGCTCGGAGGGGGCCTGGAGCTGGCGCTGGCGTGCGACCTGCGGGTGGCGGCCGAGCACGCGCGTTTTGGCTTCCCCGAGGCCCGGGTGGGCAGCATGCCCGGAGCGGGCGGCACCCAGCGGCTCGCGCGCCTCGTCGGCCCCTCGCGCGCCAAGGAACTGATGTTCACCGGCGACCACATCGACGCCGCCGAGGCGCACCGCATCGGGCTGGTCAACCGGGTGGTACCGGCGGCCCAGCTGCAGGACGCCGCCCGCGCGCTGGCGGCCACCATCGCTGCGCGGGCGCCGCTCGCGCTGCGCGCCATCAAGACCGCCGTGAACCTGGCCTGGGACGTGAGCCTGGATGCCGGGCTGGCGTTCGAACGCACGGCTCACGCGGTGCTGCGCACGACCCGTGACCGCCGCGAAGGCATCCAGGCCTTCCTGGAAAAGCGCGAGCCGCAGTTCACGGGCCGCTAGGGGCATGCTCACGACACCGTTGCAGGGAGGGAGACTCGGGCCTCCACGCTGAGGCCGGGAGCGGGAGGGACCACCGATGGGCATCGCCGGACGCGTCGCCATCGTCACCGGAGCGGGCCAGGGCATCGGCGAGGGCATCGCCACCCGTCTGGCCGCCGACGGCGCTCGCGTCGTCGTCAACGACATCGTGGCCGATCGGGTCGCGCGGGTGGTCGAGGCGCTCACCGCCGCGGGCGCGCAGGCCGTCGGGGTGCCGGCCGACGTGAGCCGTGCCGAGGGAGCCGCCGCCGTGGTGGAGCGCGCGCGGGAGGCGTTCGGCCGCGTCGACATCCTGGTCAACAACGTCGGCATCGCGCGCGACCGCTACCTCACCAAGATGTCCGAGGAGGACTGGGACGAGGTCCTGCGCGTCAACCTCAAATCGTACTGGTTGTGCTGCCGGGCGGCCGTGCCCCTCATGATGGAGCAGCAGTATGGCCGGATCGTCAGCATCGCCTCGCGCGCCTGGCTGGGCAACCCGGGGCAGGTGAACTACGCCGCGTCCAAGGGCGGCGTCGTGAGCCTGACGCGCACCCTGGCGCTGGAACTCGCCAGGTTCGGCATCACCGTCAACGCCGTGGCGCCGGCGCTGGTCGACACACCCTTGTTCCGCAGCCTGAAGGACGACGTGCAGGAGCGCCTGCTGAAGACGGTGCCCATGGGCCGCATCGGCACGCCGGCCGACATCGCGCACGCCGTGCGCTTCTTCGCCGACGACGAGACGTCGTACGTGACGGGCCAGCTGCTCTACGTGTGCGGCGGCCGCAGTCTGGGCGGCCCCAGCGTATGACCGTGCGGCACGGGGAGTGTCCGGTGCCCGCCTGCACCCGGCGGTCCGCGATGGGCGACGACGGCCGTTGCACGGGCCGTGGCACCGGGAATCGCTCCAGGAGGTGAGCGTGATGTGCACCAGCGCGTCTTGCAACCGTACCGGCGGGCGCGCCGCCGCGGTCCTCGCCGCGAGCCTGGCGCTGATCCTGCTGGTGGCCGCCGGCCAGCCGGCGGCGCCGGGGCCACTGCGCGAGGTCCGCGTCGCCATCGGGCCGCCGGCTGTGGTCGGGTACCTCCCCGTCTACGTGGCGATGGGCCTGGGGGCCTTCGACGAGCTGGCGCGCACCAGCGGCCTGCGCACCGTGTTCATCGACTTTCGCGGCGGCCCCGACGCGACCACGGCGCTCATCGGCGGCGACGTCCAGTTCGCCACGGTGACGATCACCCAGGTCATCAAGGCGCACGAGCAGGGCAAGGACCTGAAGTTCCTGTTGACCTTCTTCAACGCCCAGACCATGGCCATGATCGTGCAGGCCGAGCTGCGCGAGGTCACGGCGCCCTCCCAGCTGCGCGGACGCCGGGTGGGCGTGACGAGCCTCGGCTCGGCCACCCACATGCAGGCCCGCCACATCCTGGCGGCCTACGGGGTCGAGCCCGAGGCGGTGCAGTTCGTGCCCGTGGGTGGGCCGCAGACGGCGCTGGCCGCGTGGCGGCGCAAGACGGTCGACGCCCTGGTCTACCTCGACCCGCTGATCACCACCCTCGTGGAAGAGGGCTCGGCGCGGTTGCTCTACGACGTGCGCACGCTGGACGGCACCGTCCGCCTCTACGGTGCCGCGCACATCTCCAGCGGGCTCCTCACGCGGCCGGAGGTGATCGCCCGCGACCCCGACGCCGTGCAGGCGCTGGTCGACGTGTTCGTGCGCACCCTGCGCTGGCTGCGGGCGCACCGCACGAAGCCCGAGGAGATCGCCCGCGTGCTGCCGGCCGGGCTCAACTGGACGCCCGCCATGCTCCGCGCCAACCTGGCCGGCCTCTCGCCCGACGGACGCGTGTTGCCTGAGGCGGTCGGGACCGTGATCCGGTTCCTCAAGCAGGACCGGCTGCTGGATCCGGCCTTCGCGGTCCCGGTGGACCGGCTGGTCGACGACCGGTTCGTGCGCAAGGCCATCGCTGGCGGGGGCGGTCCGTGACGTCGCGCGTGCGCGGGCGACTGGCCACGGCGGCCGGGCAGGCGGGCGCGCTCGCGCTGGTTCTGATCGCCTGGGAAGGCGGGGTCCGCGCCGGCTGGCTGTCCGAGGAGTTCGTGAGCCGGCCCGTGCTGGTGGGCGCCGAGCTGTGGCGGTGGGTGACCTCTGGCTTTCTGTGGCCGCATCTGGGCGCGACCCTCGCGGCGGCCCTGGTAGGGCTCGCGCTGGGCCTGGGGGCGGGCGTGGTGGTCGGCCTGGCCCTGGCCCTCGTGCCGGTGCTGGGAGAGCTGGTCGAGCCGGCGCTCGCCACGCTCAACGCCGCGCCGCGGATCGTGTTCTACCCGCTGCTCGCCCTCTGGCTGGGCCTGGGCGTGGCCTCGAAGGTGGCGCTGGTAGTCACCCTGGTGTTCTTCGTCGGCGTGTTCAACACGCTGGGGGCCGTGCGCGAGGTCGACCGCACGCTGGTCGCCCAGGTCAGGGTGCTGGGCGCCTCGCCTGCTGCCATGCTGCGCCACCTCTACCTGCCCGCTGCGCTGGTCTGGATCGCCGCGGGCCTGCGCACCAGCCTGGGGTTTGCCTTCGTCGGGGCGATCCTGGGCGAGTACATGGCGTCGATGCGGGGCCTGGGCAACGTCATCATCGGCGCCCAGAACCTGTTCCAGACCTCGCGCGTCATGGCCGGGCTGGTGGTGGCCGTGACGCTGGCCGGCCTGCTGGACGCGGCGCTGGCGCGCCTCGACGCGCGCTGGTCGGTCTGGCGGCAGGAGCCGCACTATGAAGGTTGACGCGCCCGCCCCCCGCACGGCCCATGCGGCGCAGGTGCCCGCCGGCCCGCCGCCCGGGCCCGCGGCCGTGGACGTCGAGCGGCTCGGGCGGACCTTCGAGGGCACGGGCGGCACCGTGGTGGCCGTCGCCGACGTGTCGTTCCGCGTGGCCCCCGGCGAGTTCGTCGCGCTGGTGGGCCCCTCGGGGTGCGGGAAGTCGACGTTGCTCCACATGATCGCTGGCCTGCTGCGGCCCTCGTCCGGCGAGATCCGCATCTTCGGAACGCCCAGCACCGGCCTCCAGCCGGGCCGTATCGGCTACGTGTTCCAGGGCGACGCCCTGCTGCCCTGGAAGACGGCGCTCGACAACGTGGCCCTGCCGCTGGTGCTGCGGGGCGTGCCCCCAGCCCGCGCCCGGCAGGACGCCCGGGACTGGATGCACCGTGTGGGCCTGGCGGGGTTCGAGCACCACTACCCGTCACAGCTGTCGGGCGGCATGCGCAAGCGAGTGGCGCTGGCCATGACCATGGTCTACCGTCCGGCGATCATCCTCATGGACGAGCCGTTCGGCGCGCTGGACGTGCAGACACGCAACCTCATGGAGAACGAGCTGCTGGCCCTGTGGGCACAGACGCGCAGCACGATCCTGTTCGTCACGCACGACCTGGAGGAAGCCATCGCGCTCAGCGATCGGGTGATCGTCCTGACGCGGCGGCCCGGCCGCGTGAAGGCCACGTACCCGGTGGAGCTGGCGCGGCCACGCGATGTGACCGAGGTGCGCGGCAGCGAGGCGTTCGTGGCCATCTATCGCCGGATCTGGGCCGACCTGCGTGACGAGGTGACCGCAGCCCATGCGCGCGGCTAGGCGCCATCGCCGGGCGCTCCTGGGTGCCGCCCGCCTTGTAGCGCTGGCCGGCCTGCTGGCAGCGTGGGAAGCGGGTGTGCGCGCCGGAACCATCGACCCGTTCTACGTCTCCGCCCCGTCGGCGATCGTGGCCCGGGCCGTCGCGTGGAGCGCGTCGGGCTACATCCTCCCACACGTGGCCGCTACCCTGGCGGTGGCGCTGGCCGGGCTCGTGCTGGGCGTGGTGTTGGGCGCGGCGGTCGGTGGCGCCGTGGCGGCCTGGCCCTGGGCGCAACGCGCCGTGCTGCCGGTGCTGGCAGCGGGCAACGCCGTGCCACGCCTGATCCTCTACCCGCTGCTCGTGGTCTGGTTGGGGTTCGGCCCGCTGGCCCGCATCGTGCTGGTGGTGACGCTGGTCTTCTTCACCGCCGCCTTCAACACGCATGCGGCCGTGCGCGCCCTGGACCGCGACGTCGTCTGGACGGCCCGCCTGCTGGGCGCCCGCCGGGGACAGCTGCTCTGGCACGTCTACCTGCCCGCCGTGGGCGTGTGGCTGCTCGGGACGATCCGCATCACCATGGGCTTCGCGCTGGCGGGCGCCATCGTCGGCGAGTACATCGGGGCCACCCGCGGCGTCGGGATGGTGGTGGCGTTCGCCCAGTCGATGTTCAACGCCCGCGACGTCTTCGCTGGCCTGTGCATCCTCCTGGCGATCATCTGGGCGCTGGACGCGGCGCTGCGCGCCCTCGAGGGCCTGGCGGCCCGCTGGCGCCCGACGGAGGTGATCTAGATGGGTGAGCCCCACGCAGTCGCCCCGCCCGCCGAGGCGGTCCCGCTCCGTCCCGGCCTGTTCGTGGCCGGCGCGGACGGGGCGCTCCACCTGGCGGGCAGCCGCTGCCCCCGGTGTGGGGCATGCTACTTCCCGCCGCGGCTGGTCTGCGCCCGCTGCCTCCATGGGGCGCTCGAGACCGTGGCGCTGTCGCGGCAGGGGACCGTGTACACGTACACCGTGGTCCACCAGTCCACGCCGGAGTTTGCGACGCCCTACGTGCTGGCCTACGTCGACCTGCCCGACGGGGTGCGGGTGCTGGCGCCGCTGGCGGGTATCGGGCCCGACGAGGTCGCCATCGGCCTGCCGGTGGAGCTGCGCGTCGAGCCGGTGCGGGTCGGCGCAGACGGCCGCCCGATCCTGGGCTGGCAGGGCCACCCGCGACGGGACGCGGAGGTGCGCCATGCCTGAGGTGTGGATCGTCGGCGTGGGCATGACGAAGTTCGGCAAGCATCCGGACCGCACGGCCGTCGACCTCGGGGCGGAGGCCGTGCTGGAAGCGCTGCGCGACGCGGCCATCGACCCGCGGCGCGTCGAGGCGGCCTACTGCGGCCACGTGTTCCAGGGCATGGTCACGGGCCAGCGCGTGCTGGCGCAGGTCGGGCTCGCCGGCATCCCGCTCACCAACGTCGAAGACGCCTGCAGCAGCGGCGCCGTGGCCATCCGGGAGGCGGCGTTGAGCATCCTGGCAGGCGCGCACGACGTCGTGCTGGCGATGGGCGTCGAGCACCTGACCAGCCGGTTCCGCGGCGCGCTCACCCCCGGCGAGGACGACGTCGAGGCGGCCGTAGGGCTCACCATGCCCGCGGTCTACGCCATGCGGGCCCGCCGGCACATGGCGGAGTACGGCACGACGCGCCGGCAGATCGCGCTGGTCTCGGTCAAGAACAAGCACCACGCCAGCCTGAACCCCGCCGCGCAGTTCCAGGCTGCGGTCACCCTGGCCGAGGTGCTGGCCGCACGACCCATCGCCGATCCCCTGGGCCTGCTGGACTGCTCCCCCGTCAGCGACGGGGCGGCCGCGGCGATCCTCTGCAGCGGTCGGGTAGTCGCCCAGCTCGGACGGGCTCGTGCGGTGCGCCTGCGCGCCGCCGCGCTGCGCAGCGGCGAGGTCGAGGCATCCCCCGGCTCGATGGCCTTCGAGGAACTCACGGCCCGCACCGCCCGCGCCGCCTACGAGCAGGCGGGCCTCGGTCCTGAGGAGATCGACTTCGCCGAGGTGCACGACTGCTTCTCGATCGCCGAGATCCTGCGGGTCGAGGGCCTCGGGCTGTGGCCGCCCGGCGCGTACCCCGCGGCGCTGGAACGCGGGGAAGCCTCCCTGGGCGGACGGCGGCCGATCAACCCCAGCGGCGGCCTGCTGGGCAAGGGGCACCCGCTGGGCGCCACCGGCGTGGCCCAGGTGGTCGAGCTCACCCGCCAGCTGCGCGGCGAGGCTGGCGCACGCCAGATCGCGGGCGCGCGCGTGGGCCTGGCCCACTGCCGGGGCGGCAAGGCGGCCGGAGTGGAAGGCGCGGCCTGCACCGTGTTGATCGCGGCAGCGTAACGTCCGCGGTCGCCGCACGGCGCAGCGCGGAGGCGGACGCGGAGGTCCGGGGTGCTGGAGGTTCGGTGCCGGCGCGCAGGGCCTCCGGCAGTTCGGCGTGGAGGAGGGAACCGGATGACCCAGGCACTGGAGCGGCGGCCCCCGGTCGCGTCACTGGTGGGCGAGCAGATCCCCGTGCGCTGCGTGCTGATGCGCGGAGGCACCAGCAAGGCCGTGTTCCTGCGGGCCTCAGATCTGCCGGCTGACCCTGTACTGCGCGATCGCCTGATCCTGGCCCTGTTCGGGAGCCCCGATCCGCGCCAGATCGACGGGCTGGGCGGCGCCGACATCCTGACCAGCAAGGTGGCGATCATCGGCCCGCCGGCGCGCCCCGATGCCGACGTCACCTACACGTTCGGCCAGGTCAGCATCACCGAGCCGGTGATCGACTACGACATCAACTGCGGCAACATCTCGGCGGCCGTGGGGGTCTACGCCATCGAGGAAGGCTTCGTGCGGCCGGTCGAGCCCCTGACCTCCGTGCGCGTGTACAACACCAACACCGACAAGGTGTACACGGCGCTGGTCCCGGTGCGCGGCCACCGCCCGGCGGTGGAGGGCGACTGCGCCATCGACGGCGTGCCCGGCAGCGGGGCCGAGATCCTGCTCGACTTCGCGACGGCGGCTGGCGCCACGACCGGCCGACTCCTGCCCACAGGGCAGGTGCGCGACGCCCTGGAGGTGGCCGGCGTGGGTCGGCTCGAGGTCACCATCGTCGACGTGGCCAACCTCTGCGTCTTCTTCCCGGCGGCCGCGGTCGGCATGCGCGGCACCGAGGGGCCCGGCGACTTCACGGCCGGCATGCTGCAGGCGATGGTGGCGGTCAAGGAGGCGGCCGCCGAGCGGCTGGGCCTGAGCCGCGACGGGCTGGTACCCCTGCCCGTCGCCGTCGCCCCGCCGGCGGCGTTCACCACCTTCCAAGGTGCGCCCATCGACGCCGGCGCGGCCGATCTCCTGGTCCGCCTGGCCGGGGGCAGGCCCCCGATGCTGCACAAGGCGTTCCCGGGCACCGCGGCCGCCTGCGCGGCCGTCGCCGCGGTGCTGCCCGGCAGTGTGCCCGGGGCGCTCGCCCGGGTACGGGAGGGCGGCCGGGTGGCGCTTGGTCACCCCAGCGGTCTCATGCGTGTGGCGGCGGAACTGCACCACGACCCTGACGGGGGGTGGCGGGTGGTGAGGGCCACCTACGCCAGGACCGCCCGTCGACTCATGGAGGGGTACGCCTTCGTACGGCGCGACCGGCTCTGAGCGTAGAGAGCGTGGGCAAAGTGGCAAAAATCGGTTCCTCACCCGATGGTTTTTGACTGACCGGTCAGTTAACAAAGGGTAGCAGGTGCGGGGGCAGGTGCCGGGGCGGCAGACGGGAGCGGCAGATAAAGCGCCAAGCGCAGGCGGCAGGTAAGGGCGGCAGGTAAGGACGACAGGTGGGGGCGGCAGGCACAGGCAGCAGCTACAAGGGGATGGGGCCTGATGGGAGAGCTCGAGCGCATCGTCGATGACTGCCGGGCACTGGTCGAGGATCCGAGCTACCCCGCAGTCCGCCGGTGGCTGGCCGACCACCCCGGGGGCAAGGTCCTGGGCCACTTCCAGGTCTACTTCCCGGAGGAGCTGGCCCACGCCGCCGGGATGCTGCCCGTCAAGATCATGGGGGCCGGCAGCACGGTCCAGATCCGGCAGGCCGACGCGCGCATCGCGGCGTTCGTCTGCTCCATCGTCCGGTCCTCCCTCGAACTGGCCCTCTCGGGCCGGCTGGACTTCCTGTCGCTGTTCGTGATCCCCTCGATCTGCGACGCGGTCCGCAACGCCTGCGGGGTGTGGGTGCGCAACTTCCCACAGTTCCCGACCCGGGTGCTCTACTTCCCGCAGAACGCCGCCTCGGCCCACGCCGTCGACTACCTGGCCGGCGAGTACGCGCGGCTGGTGCGGCTGATCGAGGAGACGACCGGACAGCCCGTGACCGCAGAGCGCCTGGCGGCCAGCATCGCGGTGTTCAACGAGAACCGGCGGCTGCTGCGCGAGCTGTACCGCATCAAGCGCGAGACGCCCTGGCTGCTCTCAGCGCTGGAAGCCTACGTCCTGACGCGCGCCGGCGGGGTCATGCCGCGGGAGGAGCACAACGCGCTGCTGCGCCGTGTCCTGGAGCTGGTCGGGCAGCGGCCGGCGAAGCGGCAGGACCGGATTCGCGTAGTCTTCGAGGGTGGGTACTGCGAGCAGCCGCCGCTGGACATGCTGGCGGTGATCCAGGACGCCTGCTACATCGTCGACGACGACCTGCTGATCGGGCTGCGGTGGCTGGTCGACGACGTCGCCACCGACGGGGACCCGCTGGCCAACCTGGCCTGGGCCTACCTCAACGCCTCCAGCTACAGCCCCGTGCAGCACGACCCCCGCAAGCCCAGGGCCGAGATGCTGCTGCGCCGCCTGCGCGCGGCCGGTGCCGACGCCGCCATCGTGGCCGCGCCCAAGATGTGCGAGCCCGGGCTGGAAGAGCAGGTCCACTACACCCGGACGCTGGAGGCGGCGGGGATCCCCTACCTGGTGTTGGAGTTCGAGGAGACGATGACGACCTTCGAGCAGGTCGGCATCCAGGTCGAGACGTTCGCCGAGTCGCTGCTCTTCGAGTTCGCATGACGCGCACGCCGCAGGAGGCCCGACGATGACCGCGCAGGCGCAGGACCTGGTCGGCGCCACCCGCAAGGAGAGCCGACGGTTGTTCGACAGCTGGTGGCAGGAGATGACGGCGGCCGCCGGCGACGGCCGGCCCACCGCCTACGTCTTCGTCATGGGCTCGTTCAACGAGCTCCTGCGGGTCTTCGACTTCGTGATCAACTTCCCGGAGATCACCGCGTTGCAGACCGCCGTGCGCGGGCAGTCGATGGCCTACCTGCAGGCCGCCGAGGACTATGGCTTCTCGCCGGACATCTGCGGCTACGTCAAGGTCGACGTCGGCCTGCAGCTCAAAGGCGGCGAGCATCCCCACGGCCGCGTGCCGCGGCCGGCCCTGGCCCTGGCCACCAACATGTGCAACACCTACGTCAAGTGGGCGGAGTTCTGGGAGCACCACTACGGGTGCCCGGTGTTCGTGCTGGACCTGCCCGCCTGGCGTGGGGCCGGCGCGGCCCCCGATCCCGCCGACCCGGCCTTCGAGCGCGACCGTCGCTACGTGGAAGGGCAGCTGCGCGAGCTGATCGCGCTGTGCGAGCGCATCACCGGCCGGCCCTTCGACATCGATCGGCTGCGGGAGAGCATGGCGGAGACCAACCGCATGGCCGCCGTCTACCACGAGGTGCTGGCCCTCAACCGCCACCGGCCGGCGCCGTTCAACGCCGCCCGGGAGGGCATCACCTACCAGGGCATCGCCAACCTCTACCGGGGTGCGCCGGAGGGCACCCAGTTCTTCGCCCTGGCCCGGGACGAGCTGCGGGAGCGGATCCGGTTGGGCCTGGGCACGGTGCCCGACGAGAAGTTCCGGCTCCTGCTGGCGGGCACCGCCTGCTACACCCACTTCAAGCGGTTCGTCGAGCTGTTCGAGTCGTGGGGCGGCGTGTTCGTGCTCAGCACCTACATGATCTTCGCCGGCGGCGGGTTCGTGCCGGGCTTCGGCTACGACCTGACCCGGCCGCTGGAGAGCCTGGCCGAGCAGATGCTGCAGGCGGCCTGGTGGGGCTTCACCGGCTCGATGTTCTACCCCCAGGAGTGGCTGGCGAACGCGGTGCGGGACTGGGGCGTGGACGGCATCTGCCTCCACGGGGTGAAGTCGTGCCGGACCACCTCCACGGGCCTGCCCGACGTGCGCGAGTGGCTGCGCACTCAGCGCGACGTGCCGGGGCTGTTCATCCAGTCCGACCTGGTCGACGCCCGGCTGTGGTCGGACGCGCAGATCAAGAACCGCGTCGACGCATTCTTCGAGGCGCTGGCCGCCCGCAAGGCCGGCGCGGGGAGGTGAGGAGCGTGACCGTGGTCGCCGGGGTCGACGTGGGGTCCACGCAGACCAAGGCGGTCATCCTGCATCCGGAGCGACGCATCCTGGGCCGGGCCATCGTGGACACGGGCGCCCGCCTGACTGACGCCGCCCGGCAGGCGTTCCAGCTGGCCCTGGAGGACGCCGACGTGAGCGAGCGCACCGTGGCCTACATCGTCGGCACCGGCTACGGCCGCTTCCGGGTCGAGTTCGGGCACACGCAGGTCACCGAGATCTCCTGCCATGCTCGGGGCGCGGTCTTCCTCTTCCCCAACACGCGCACGGTCCTCGACATCGGGGGCCAGGACACCAAGGCGATCCGCGTGGGCCCTGACGGGCAGGTGCTGGACTTCTGCATGAACGACAAGTGCTCGGCCGGGACGGGCCGGTTCCTGGGCGCCGCCTCGGCCGCTCTGGAGCTGCCCCTGGGTGAGCTGGGGCCCCTGGCCCTCACCGCGCGCCACCCGGTGGCGATCACCAACACCTGCACCGTGTTCGCCGAGTCCGAGATCCTGGGGTGGCTGGCGCGCGGCCGGCGGGTCGAGGACGTGCTGATGGGCGTCCATGCCGCCATCGCCTCCCGCAGCATCTCGCTGGTGCGCCGCGTGGGCATCGAGCCCGAGCTGACCTTCACCGGCGGGGTCGCGCGCAACGTGGCCATGGTGAAGCTCATCGGCGAGCTGGTGGGCGGTCCGGTGAACGTGAGCGAGGAGTCGCACTTCTGCGGGGCGATCGGCGCCGCGCTGTTCGCGCTGGACCACGTGCTGGGTGGCGGCGCGCAGGCGCCCCCGGGTGTCGCCGCCGCGGTCGCAGGAGGGGAGACGCCATGACGCTGGTCGCGGGCATCGACGCCGGCGCGTCGTACACCAAGGTCGTCCTGGCCAACGGCGCGGGGGCCATCGCCGGCCGCGCCATCGTCCCCAGCGGCTTCAACTTCGCCCGGGCCGCCGAGCGGGCGCTGGATGCCGCTGTCGCGGCGGCGGGATGCCGGCGCGAGGACGTGGCCTACGTCGCGGCCACCGGGTACGGCCGGCACATGGTGCCGCTACGCGACGTGGCGGTCACCGACCTCACGGCCCACGCCTGGGCGATCCACGGGCTCTACCCCGACGTTCGGACCGTGCTGGACATCGGCGGGCAGAACGTCAAGGCCATCCGCCTCGACGAGCGGGGCCGCGTCAAGACCTTCCGGCTCAACGACAAGTGCGCGGCCGGGAGCGGGGCCTTCCTGGAGAAGACCGTGCGGTACATGGGCTACGAGCCCGGCGCCATCGCCGCCCTGGCCGAGGCCGCACGGGAGCCCGCTGTGGTCTCCAGCATCTGCGCCGTCTTCGCCGAGAGCGAGGTCATCAACCACCTGGTCTCGGGCCGCAGCCCCGAGGACGTCTGCGCCGGCGCCCTGGTGGCGCTGGCCGAGCGCGCGGCGCAGCTCGTCAAGCGGCTGCGGGCCGAGCCGGCCTACGCCCTCACCGGCGGGCTCACCCGCGTGCCCCTGATGCAGCGCGCCCTGGAGCAGACGCTGCGGGTGCCGTTCCGGGTGCCGCCCGACGAGCTGGGCGTCTACGCCGGCGCGCTGGGCGCGGCGCGGCTGGCCGCGGAGCGGCTGCGCCGGGTGCGCGAGCGCGCGTCCGTCTGACCCGCGGGAGGGCACCCATGGAGGAACAGATCGGCGCCATCGACATCATGTACTACGTGGCCACCCCCGAGTTCATCGAGCGCTGGAACGCCGCCAAGCGCGGGGAGCTGGTCTGCCGCATGGAGCGGGCGCTGGGCGGCAGCCTGCCCAGCTTCCCCAGCCTGGAGGCGATGGTGGCGGCCATGGACGACGCGGGCGTGGAGCGGGTGTGCATCACCCAGTGCAAGATGTGGTCGTACCGCAACCACTGGATGTACATGGACACCGCGCTGGAAGAGGTGGCGCAGTACACCACGCGCTACCCCGACCGGTTCGTGGGCCTGGCCGGCTACAACCCCTTCCGCATTCCCGAGAGCCTGCAGGAGATCGAGCGGGCCGTGCGCGACTTCGGCTTCCGCGGCGTCTACGTCCACGTCTACGGCTTCGACATCCCGCTGCACGACCGCCGGATGTACCCGCTGTACGCCAAGTGCGTGGAGCTCGACGTGCCGGTCTCGATGCAGGTCGGGCACGTGCTGGAGGGGATGCCCTCCGAGCACGGGCGCCCCATCTACCTCGACCGCATCCTGTGCGACTTCCCCACCCTGAAGGTGATCGGCGCGCACACCGGCTGGCCCTGGGTGGAGGAGTTGATCTCGGTGTGCTACAAATGGGACACCGTGTGGCTGGGCGTCGACGCCTGGATGCCCAAGTACCTCAAGCCCGAGCTGGTGCAGTTCATGAACAGCCGGCTGGGGCAGGACCGCTGCCTGTGGGGCACCAACGGCCTGCCCTGGAAGGAGAGCCTGGCGCAGCTGCGGGCCCTGGGCCTGCGGCCCGAGGCGTACCGCCGGCTGGTACGTGACAACGCCATGGAGCTGTTCCGGCTGGACGTGGGCGCGCCAGCCGGTCAGGGGGCCAGCCGATGAGCAGCGAACGCGTGGCGGTGGTGACGGGCGGCGCCAGCGGCATCGGGCGCGCCGTCTGCCTGGCGCTTGCCCGGGAAGGCACCCGGGTGGCCGTGGCCGACATCAACGCCCCCGGGGCCGCCACCGTCGCCGACGAGATCCGGGCGGCGGGTGGCGAGGAGCTGGCCGTGGCCATGGACGTGACGTCCCGGGCCAGCGTGGCCGCCGGGATCGAGCAGGTGCTGGCGGCGTGGGGGCAGATCGACCTGCTGGTAAACGCCGCGGGCTGGGACCGCATCATGCCCTTCGTGGAGACGACCGAGGAGTTCTGGGACCGTGTCATCGCCCTCAACTACCGCGGCGTGCTGGCGACCTGCCACGTGGTGCTCCCGCACATGATCGCCCGCGGCACGGGCGTCGTCGTGAACATCGCGTCCGAGGCGGGGCGTGCCGGCTCGTCGGGCGAGGCGGTCTACTCGGGCGCCAAGGGCGCGGTCATCGCCTTCAGCAAGGCGCTGGCGCGCGAGGTGGCCCGATACGGCATCCGCGTCAACGTCGTGGCCCCCGGGCTCACCGACACCCCGCTCCTGCGCCAGCTGATCGACGACGGCCACGAGAAGCTCGTCCAGGCCATCGTGCGCGCCACGCCGTTGCAGCGGCTGGCCCGGCCCGAGGAGATCGCCGACGCCGTCCTCTTCCTGGCGTCGGAGCGCGCCTCGTTCATCACGGGCCAGACCCTCAGCGTGGGCGGCGGGCTGACCATGGTGTAGGATCCCGGCCGGTGCGTCCCGGGCCCGCGCAGGCGCTGGAGCGTGGGCGCGCGGGCATCCGTTCGGGGCGGCAGGCCGGCACCCCCGGAAGGAACGGAGGGACGCGACGGCGATGCGGTCCACGCACGACCTGATCGAGGAGCACCGCGTCATCCTGGGCGTGCTCGATGGGCTCGAGCGCGCGCTGGCGGCCGCCGACGCCGGCGGCGACGTGCCGGTGGCGTTCCTGCGCGACCTGGTGACGTTCAGCCAGACGTTCGTCGACCGGTGCCACCACGGCAAGGAAGAAGCGTGTCTCTTCCCGTGCCTGGAGCGCCGCGGCATTCCCCGCCAGGGCGGACCGATCGGCGTCATGCTGGAGGAGCATGAGGCGGGCCGCCGGCTGGTGCGGGAGATCGCCGCGCAGCTGGACCGCTACGCACAGGGCGCCGTCCCGGCCCGCGCCGTGCTGGAGCCCTGTCGCCAGTACCTGGACCTGCTGCGGGCGCACATCGCCAAGGAGAACGAGGTCCTGTTCCCCATGGGCGAGGTCGTGCTGCAGCCCGCCGACGACACTGCGACCGGCGCGTGCTACGATGGGGTGGAGCACCAGCTCGGCCACGGGGTGCACCAGGCGGCGACCACCCTGGCCGAGCGTCTTGCAGGAGGACCGTCGTGAGCACGCTGCGCACCGCGCCCCCGGCGGACGCCACCGGGCTCGACGAGCCCAGGTCCGCGCGGCACGCCCACCTGCTCCGCCACACGTACCGGGTGCTGGTGGAGCAGGGTCTGCGGCGGCTCTCGCTGCAGCGGGTCGCGGACCGGGCGGGCGTCAGCAAGGGGATCCTGTTGTACTACTTCGGCACCAAGGAGAACCTCGTCCTGGCCACGATGCGGTGGGTCCTGGCGCGTGTGGCGCGTCGGATCCACACCGCGGTCCACCGGGCCCCGACCGCCGAAGCGAAGGTGGCGGCCATGGTCGACGCCATCTTCGTCGACCCGCGGGCCAACCGTGACTTCTACCTGGTCTTCCTCGACCTGCTGGGCGCCGCAGCGCGCCACGATCGGTTCGACGAGCTCAGCGCCACGTTCCGCGGGATCGTGGACGCCGCGTACGCCCACATCATCGAGGAGGGCCTGCGCGAAGGCGTCTTCCAGGTGCCCGACGTGGCGGCGGCCGCCTCGGTGGTGCGCGCCATCGTCGACGGCCTCTTCCTCCAGTGGCTGCAGGAACCCGACTGGGAGGCCCGGCACGCCTCGACCCGTGAGCGCTGCCTGCAGGCGGTGCTGGGCTACCTGCGGGGCGCGCCCCGGTAGCCGGCAGGGTCCAGCCCCAGGCGGCATCGGGCGCACTGCGCACCGCCCGCCGGCGTCGTCCCGCAGAGCGTCCCCCGCACCGTCGCAGCAGGGGTGCGCGTCGGGGGCCGCGAACGACGGGCAGGACCCCACGCCGAAGGCAGGTGACCCGCATGAGTCTGGTCGCAGAGCGATCACGGATGTTCGTGGGAGGCGCCTGGGTCGGTGCCCAGGACGGCGCGACCACGACGGTGGTCGACCCCGCCACCGGCGAGACCCTCGCCGAGGTGCCCGACGCCGGCCGCGAGGACGTCTGGCGCGCGGTGGACGCTGCGGCCGCTGCACAACCCGCCTGGGCGGCCACGCCGGCCGTGGAGCGCGGGCGCATCCTGCGCCGCGTCTTCGACCTGATGACCGAGCACCGGGATGCCCTGGCGCGCCTGGTGACCCAGGAGAACGGGAAGCCCTTCGAGGAAGCGCGGCGCGAGGTGGCGTTCGCCGCCGGGTACTTCTCGTGGTTCGCCGAGGAGGCGCGACGGGTCTACGGCGCGATCGTGCCGCCGCCGGTGCCCGGCAAGCGGCTGTGGGTGCTGCGCCAGCCGGTGGGCGTCGTGGCGGCCATCACCCCGTGGAACTTCCCGGCCACGATGGTCACCCGCAAGATCGCGCCAGCCCTGGCCGCGGGCTGCACCGTGGTGCTCAAGCCCGCCAGCGCCACGCCGCTCACCGCCCTGGCGCTGGCGCGCCTGTGCGCGGACGCGGGGCTGCCGGCCGGGGTCTTCAACGTCGTGACCGGCGCGCGGGCGGGCCTGATCGGTCAGGTCTTCCTCGACCACCCGGCCGTCCGCAAGATCGCCTTCACCGGTTCGACCGAGGTGGGCAAGCGCCTGATGGCCGCGGCCAGCGCCCAGCTCAAGCGCGTCTCGTTCGAGCTGGGCGGGAACGCCCCGTTCATCGTCTTCGACGACGCCGACCTGGCCGCCGCGGCCGAGGGCGCGGTGGCCATCAAGTTCCTGCGGGTGGCGGGCCAGTCGTGTATCTGCGCCAACCGCGTCTACGTGCAGGAGAGGGTCGCAGACCGCTTCCTGCCCCTGTTCATCGAGAAGGTCAAAGGGCTGAAGGTGGCGCCCGGGTTCGACCCCGGGGCCCAGATCGGACCGCTCATCAACACCGAGATCCTCGAGAAGGTCGACGGCCTGGTGCAGGCGGCGGTGGCCGACGGCGCGCGCATCGTGGCCGGCGGGCGGCGGCTCACCGAGGGCGTACTGGGCCGGGGGCTGTTCTACGCGCCCACGGTGCTGCTCGACGTGCGCGAGGAGATGGCCGTGGCGCGGGAGGAGATCTTTGGCCCGGTGGCGCCGGTGATGACGTTCCGTGACGAGGCCGAGGCGGTCGCCCGGGCCAACGCCACCACCTACGGGCTGGCCGCCTACTTCTACACCAGCGATCTGCGCCGTGCCATCCGCGTGGCCGAGGCGCTGGAGTACGGCATGGTCGGCGTCAACGACGCCAGCGGCTACACCCACGAGATCCCGTTCGGGGGCTTCAAGGAGAGCGGGCTGGGCCGGGAAGGCGGGCATCAGGGCATCGAGGAGTACATGGAGGTCAAGTCGATCTCCATCGGGATGTAGCGGGCGCGCGATGCGGCTGTCGCGCCTGCGGGCGCTGTTGTTCGACATGGACGGCGTGCTGTACCGGGGGCGGACGCCGCTACCCGGGGCCGCCGCGCTGCTGTCGTACCTCGACGGAGCGCGCGTGCCGTACGCCCTGGTCACCAACAACAGCACGCGCACGCCGCGGCAGTATGCCCGTCTGCTGGCGCAGATGGGCATGCGGGTGCCGGCGGCGCGGATCGTCACGTCGGCGACCAGCACCGCGGCGTACCTGCGCCGGGTGCTCCGGCCCGGCGCGCGCGTGCTGGTGGTGGGCGAAGCGGCCCTGCGCCGCGCCCTGGTCGATGCGGGATTCGCGCCGGCGGGCGAACGCCCGGCGGCGGTGGTGGTCGGCCTCGACCGGCGCGTCTCGTACCGGAAGCTGGCGGCGGCGACGCAGGCCCTGCTGGACGGCGCGCGCTTCGTGCTCACCAACCCCGACCTGCTGCTGCCCACCGACGCCGGCGTGATCCCCGGTGCCGGGTCGCTGGCCGCGGCCCTGCAGGCGGCCACCGGCCGGCGGCCCACGGTCATCGGCAAGCCCCACCCGCGGTTGCTGCGCGAAGCGCTGGCCCGCCTGGGCGTCGCGCCGGCCGAGAGCGCCATCGTGGGCGACCAGGTCGCGACCGACGTGGCGGCCGGCCGTGCCGCGGGCCTCTACACCATCCTCGTCCGCACGGGCGTCGGGGCCACCGGCCGGCGCCCGCGGGGACCGCGCCCCGACCTCGTGGTGCGCGACCTTCGGGAGCTGCACCGCCGCCTGGTGGCCGCAGGACTCCGGCCCCAGGCGTCCCGGCGCACCGAACGCGCTGTGGGCAGGCGCGTGTGAGTACGGGCCTCAGCGCGCCGACGCCGGGGCGACGATCGCGACCACCCCGCCGGCCAGGTACCGGCGTGCCACCCGGTGCACGTCGTCGGGCGTGATACGGGCGACCTGGGCCAGGAAGCGTGCCTCGTAGTCCACGCCCAGGCCCAGGAGTTCCTGCCACCCCAGGGCGTACGCCTCGGCTTCCAGGTCCTGGCGCGCCAGCGCGGTCCGACCGGCGATGCTGCGTTTGGCCAGGTCGACCTCGCCCGGTGCCGGCGCCGCGTCGCGCAGCCGCGCCACTTCGGCCTCGAGGATGGCGAGCACGGTCGAGAGGTTCGGCGGGTCCGTTCCGGCGATCAGGCGCAGGAACCCCGGACCGGCCCGCGCTGCGAGCACCGATCCCACCTGGTAGGCCAGACCCCGCCGCTCACGCACCTCGACCCACAGCCGGGAGGCCGCGCCCTCGCCCAGGATCGCGTTGAGCACGCGCAGCGCAGCGAAGTCCGGGTGGCCTACCGGCACCGTCAGGTAGGCGGCGACGATCCACGCGGCCGCGGTGGCCTGGACCTCGCGCACCTGCTGGGGGACTGGCGGCGGTGCGAGCGCGCGCTCGACGGCGCGCAGCCACCGCAGGCGGGGTGGCAACGTCCCTGGCGGCAGCGTCCCGAAGGCGCGCCGCGCGTGGGCGAGCGCGTCGGCTGCCGGCAGCTCGCCGGCGACCGTCACCACGGCGTTGGCCGCGGTGTAGTGGGTGCGGTAGAACGCCAGGAGCTGGTCGCGCGCAAGCGCACTCACGGTCGCCGGCGTGCCCGCCAGTGGCCGGCCATAGGGATGGTAGGGGTAGAGCGCCGCGTTGGACAGCTCCACCGCGCGCTGCAGGGGCTGATCCGCAACCTGCTGCATGCGCGCCAGGGCCAGGCGGCGCTGACTCTCCACCTCCTCGGGATCGAACCGGGCGTTGGCCAACAGGTCTGCGACGAGATCGAAGGCCACCTGGGCGCGCACCGCCGGGACCACCGCGTACAGCGAGGTTACGTCCGGGAACGTGCTCCCGCCCAGGAAGCCCCCGGCCGCTTCGATGGTTGCGGCGATCTCCTGGGCGGTGCGCCGGTGCGTACCGCGCGGCAGCAGGCTGCGCACCAGCGCGGCGACTCCCGCGTCATCGGGCGGTTCGGTGCGGGGACCCGCGCGCACCAGTGCTTCCACGACCACCAGCCCGCGGGCCGGCCGCTCCCTGACGATCACCACCAGGCCGTTCTCGAGGACCGCGCGCGTCGGCGGGGCCGCACCGTTCCGCGGTCCGGTCCCGCCAGGAGACGGCGGAGCTGGCGCGGCCACGACGTCCCGCGGTCTTGCCCCACCGGTGAGCGGCGTGCCCGGCGCGGCCGCCACACCAACCGCGAGCGCTGTCAGGAGCCCAAGGAAGACGGCGACTGCCCCGCCCCTGCGCTGATGCCGCGGGAAGCGCGGCGCGCGCCAGGCCGCAGGGCGCCGGGACACGGCGACCAGCTGGCTCACGGAGATGCCGGGCGGAGTACGGCGACGGCGTAGCGACGCGTATCGAGGATGCGTCGGGCCACGCGCTGCACGTCGTCCGCCGTGACCCGGCGCACGCGCTCGACGTAGGCCAGTCCGACCTCGAGGCCGGTGACCGTGGCGGCGAAGCCCAGTTCGAAGGCGCGGCCGCGCACCGTGTGGGCCTCGTACAGCTGTGCCCCCTCCACCGCGCTGCGGGCCCGGTGCAGCTCGGCATCGCCCAGCCCGCGCTCGCGCACGGCGTCGAGTTCGGCGAGGATGGCCGCCTCGGCGCGCTCCGCCTGATCGGGGGCGGTGACCGCCGACACCACGAAGAGCGCCGGGTCCTCCCACGCGGGCAGGAAGGCGCCGACGCTCTGCGCCAGGCGGGCCCGGTCCACGAGGGCCTGGCGCAGGCGACTGCCCAGCCCCATCCCGAGCGCCGCCGCGAGCACGCTGGCGGCGGGGAAGTCGGGATCGGCCGCCGCCAGCGCGGGAAACCCCATGACCAGGTAGGCTGCGCGCACCTCCTGGGCGAGCGTGGCGCGGCGGATCCCCTCCAGCGGGGGTTCGGCCGGGCGGGGGGCGCGCGGCGGCGCCGCGCGCCCCCCGCTGCCGTAGGCCTGCCGGATCAGCGCCAGGGCCTCCTGCGCCCGCACGCCGCCGACCACCACCACCGTCATCCGCTCGGGCACGTAGTGCGTGCGGTAGAACCGCACCAGCACGTCGCGGCTCATGCGCTCGATGCCGGCCCGGGTGCCCAGCACCGAGCGGCGGTACGGGTGCACCGCGTACGCCGTCGCGCGCAGCGCCTCGAAGGCGCGGGTCGCCGGGAAGTTGTCGCGGCGGTTGATCTCCTCGATGACGACGCGTCGCTCGCGCTCCACCTCGTCGGCGTCCAGCGTCGAGTGGAACAGCGCGTCGGCCTGCAGGTCGACCATCCGCGGCAGGTCCACGGCACGCGCCACGATGTAGTAGGCGGTCCAGTCGACCGACGTCGCGGCGTTCATCACCCCACCCATGGCGTCGACCTCCCGCCACGCCGCACCGGGAGCCCGCCGCGCCGTGCCCTTGAACAGCATGTGCTCCAGGAAGTGAGCTGCGCCGTTGCTCTCGTCGTCCTCGTCCTTGGACCCGACCCGCACCCAGGTGTAGAGGGCTGCCAGATCGGTATGCGGCTGCTCCTCGACGACGACCTGGAGCCCGTTGGGCAGACGCGCCACCAGCGGGCCCGCGATGCGCTGACCGGAGACTGCCGGAGGCTGGGCGGCACGGGCAGAGGCGGCCGCGAGGACCAGCACGCATGCCGCGGCCGCCAGGGTCCACCTACCCGATGCCCTGCCGCTCATCCTCTCCCCGTCCCGTGTGTCCGGGCTCTGGGTGGACACGCCACCGCCCTACTCTCCATGCCTGGGACACCCATCACCGGACGAGCCGCGCCGCACGGCGTGGCCGGGGTGGCCGCCAGAGCCGGCGGCGGGAGGGGCTTGCAGGCGCCCCTGGGGGCCCCAGCCGGCCAGAAGGAATCGGCCCCCGGGCGGCCAATGACAGTAGGCAATCTGGAACGGCCGTCAGGCGGCATCGACGGACGGGCGTGACATGAAAGAGGTGGGCTGGGCATGCCGATGGGAACTGTGAAGTGGTTCAGCGCGGAGAAGGGGTACGGGTTCATCACGCCGGACGAGGGCGGCAAGGACGTCTTCGTCCACTACTCTGCCATCCAGCAGGAAGGCTACCGAACCCTCAACGAGGGCCAGAAGGTCGAGTACGAGGTCGTGCAGGGCCAGAAGGGCCCGCAGGCCGCAAACGTCAGGCCGTTGAGCTAGCAGGTCGCAAACCGGTCCAGAACGTGCCGCCTGGCTCAGGGAGGCCGGTCCTGCGGCCTCCCTGATGCTTTCAGCCTTGACGCCTTCAGGTGGAAGGACAGCGCGAGCCCGCACCCACAGGCCGCGCGGGATCGAACGATGCGGTCCCCTTGCGCGGCCACGACCGGCTCGTCCGGCCCACAGCCCGCGCGCGATCGGACGGCGCCGGAGGCGGGCGGGCGCTCGGATGTCATCCTCAGCCTGGCAGGCAGGTCCCATGTGCACCGCGCATGGCACGCATCCCAGTCGAGCTCCCGCACCGGCACGCCAAAATCCCGGTGAACCCCTACCCGGGATGAGGCGCCGATCGGTTCGGCGGGCGGGGCTGGTCCCCCTCCGTCTTCGGACCGCCGGTGCCCGCCGTCGCGCGAATGCTCGTCATCGCGCGGAAGCCCCGTCGGCGGTCTGCTGCTGGCGGCGTGCGCGCGCGACCACGGCGTTGCTCTTGGGTCCGGGCCCCTGCCGCGCGCTGCGTGTCGCATGGTGCTGACGGCCGCGATGCGACGGTTCCTGGCGGCCCGGCGCGTCGCGCACCTGGCCACCGCCGACGCGCAGGGGCAGCCGCACGTCGTGCCCGTCTGCTTCGCGCTGGCGGGCGACGTGCTCTACATCGCCATCGACCGCAAACCGAAGCGCGTCGGCCCGCGCCGTCTCCGCCGCGTGCGCAACCTGCTGGCCAACCCCCGCGTCGCCGTCACCGCCGACATCTACCGGGAGGACTGGCGCCGCCTGGGATTCGTCTGGGTCCAGGGCACCGCGCGGCTGCTGGAGGCGGGCGCCGAGTACCGGCGGGCGCTCGAGCGGCTGCGCCGCAAGTACCCGCAGTACCGCCGCATGGACCTGCGCGGACGGCCGGTGATCGCCGTCGACGTCGCGCGCGCCGGCGCGTGGGGCGCCGTGGGCGCGACGCCGCGCCGGGGCGCCCCGCCTAGCCCCCCGCAGCGGTCGTCAGCGCGCCGCGCAGCAGCGCGGCGGCCACGAGGAAGGCCTGCCGCAGCCCGCGGGGCAGCGGCGTCACGTCCAGGGTCTCGTGCTCGGAGTGCAAGTGCTCGCCGCGCGCGAGCCCGAGGCAGACCGCGGGCGCGCCGTGGCTGAGCGGCACGTTGGCGTCGGTGCTGGCCGACTTCCACTCGGGAGGCACCCCCACCGCCGCCGCGGCCTCCTCCACCAGCCGCACGAGCGGATGGTCTGATGGCAGCCGCCCGCCCGGCCGGTCGCTGACCACGGTCACCTCGTGGGTGACCCCTGCGGCCGCAGCGATGCTGGCGACGAGCCCGCGCACGACACGGTCCAGATCGTCCAGCGCCTCGGGGGCCTCCGAGCGCATGTCCAACAGCAGCGACGCCTCAGGGGCGATGGTGTTGACCGTGCGTCCCCCGCGCACGACGCCGACGTTGTAGGTCGTCCGCGGCGACGACGGCACGCGCACCTGCGCGATCTGATCGATCAGCCGGCCGAGCGCGTGGACCGCGCTGGGATGCCCGAAGTCGCTCCACGAGTGGCCGCCCGCCGCCCGGTAAGTCACCTCCAGCCGCCGCACGCAGATGCCCGTGCACGATGGCTGGTTGAACATGGCGCCCTCGAGCACGATCCAGGCCGCGGCCTGCGCGCCGTACCGGTCCCACAGCGCCCGCATGCCGCGGAGATTGCCCAGCCCCTCTTCCCCGACGTTGGCGGCCAGGACCAGCGTGCCCCGCCCGGGCACGTCCGCAAGGACACGACCCAGCCACAGGAGCGCGGCCACCGCGAGGCTGTTGTCGCCGATCCCCGGCGCCGCGAGCCGCGGGCCTTCCCGGCGCACCCGGATCTGCACCTCGGGGCCAAACACCGTATCGAGGTGCGCCGACAGCACCACGACGGGCGCATCGGGCACCCCCGGCAGCTCGCAGATCACGTTGCCCACCGCGTCGCGGTGCGGCGCCGGGAGCCCCAGGGCCCCCATCCGCGCGGCCACGTACGCGGCGCGCGCCTCCTCCCCAAACGGCGGGGCCGGGACCTCGCAGATCTTGATGGCGTCCTCGACGACGTCGGCGACGTGCGCCTCCAGGGCGGCGAGATGCCTAACCAGCTCGGGGCTCTCGAGCAGCGCTCCCACCTCCGGTGCGTTCCACTGCTGTCGCAAGGATCCCTTACCGACGCAAGGATCCCCAACCGACGCACGGCGCCCGCCTCGCCGTCGCAGCCGGGCACACTGTCAGTGCGCCATATCTCCTGCGCACAGCCTGCCGATCCCTGCAACGGGGCACGGTACCGCAGGGAAACCCACACCTGACCGGGCGCGGACGCGGACCCACCGGTCTCCGCAACCCGAGCGATGGCCGATCCTACACGGCCATGCGCGCTGTGCGGGCTCCCGCTGGACGGCAGGCTCATCGCCCACGAGCTGCAATTCGGCGACGGATCCCACACGATCACGTCCTCCTGCGCCTTGCTCCCGGGAACCCCCGCGGCCGCCTGCCCGTATGAGGAGCGGGCCGGGCACGCAGGCGGCCAGGACACCGCGGCGTCGTGTCGTCTGTTCCCGGCCCGTGGCTGGAGGCCGACGCCCCCTTGCAGCCTGGCGGGGCTACGGTCGCCTGCGCTCCCATGACCGTGCGTCTGGTGGTGCGGTGTCCGCCAGCGCGGTGCATGTTTGCGCGAACGCCCGAACCGGGTAGAGTAGTGTCGAAGCGTCGAAGGTCGAAGGAGGTGAGGCCGTTGATCCTCTGGCTGCAGCAGGTCGTGCGTGCAGGGCTGGTGCGCTTCCATCGCGACGAGCGCGGGCAGGAAGTCCTCACCTGGCTGCTGGTGCTCTTCGTCCTCTGGCTGATCCTGGCGGGCCGGCGGGTGGTCGTGCAGTGAACGGGAACCGCTGTAGCCGCCCTGTGCCACGCACAACAGACTGACCGAGAGTCCACGTGTGCCCGAGAGCACACGTGTGCTCGTGGGCCGACCGGTGGACGGCCGATGGAGGTCCCGCCCACGGAGGTCCGGCCCGCGGTGGTCCGGAGGTGAGCCCGATGCCCATCTGGATGCTCGACGCGATCCGCGGGCTTGTACGGCGCGCGGGTAGCGAAGATGGCCAGGCCGACGCCTTCGTCGTCGCGCTGGCGATCTTCATCCTGATCCTGATCCTGGCGGGCCGGCGGGTGGTCGTGCAGTAGCGGGCCCCGCCACTTCCTACACCAGCCCCAGGAGCTGCCCGTCCCGCAGCCGCACGTAGCCGCGGGGCGTCAGCCGCACGTGCGGGATCGCCGCGGTGGTCAGCACGTCGGCCGCCAGCAGCGGATCGTCGAGCCGGCTGCCTAGGTCGCGCAGGACGCCGTCGATCCGCTCCAGCGCCGCGGCGATCTCGGGCAGGGGCGCGGCGCTCATGATCCCGCCGATGGGCGCGGCGAACTCGGCCACGACGCGCCCGTCGACGGCGACCGCGGCACCGCCCTGCAGGTCGAGCAGCCGGCGGGCGGCGACGGCCATGTCGCGCTCGTCGGCGCCCACGACCACCATGCACTGCGAGTCCCACGCCATCGTGGTGGCCACCGCCCCGCGGCGCAGCCCAAAGCCGCGCACGAAGCCCACGAACCGGTCGGCCGAGCGCCCCGACCGGTCGAGCGCTGCGGCCTTCACGACGTCGCCTGCGGGGTCCGCCTGCACCGCACCGTCACGCACCGGCAGGAGCGCGTCGCCCTCCCGCGTGACCAGGTGCGTGACCATCTCGATGACGCGCACGCGGACCCTCTCGCTGGACATCGATCCCACGGGTGCCGGCACGACGAAGACGTCGGGCCCAAGCGCGGCCGGCCAGCGCACCGACGTCATGGCCGTCGCCGGAAAGGTCGGTGATCGGGGCGCCACCACCAGCCGTCCCTCCTCGGCGATCAACCGTCCACGGCTGTAGACCCGCCAGGGGCGAAACGCGCGGAGGTCGTCCACCAGCACCAGGTCGGCCCACCGCCCGGGAGCGATGCCGCCAATCAGGTGGTCGAGCCGAAAGTGCTCGGCGACGTTGAGGGTCGCTGCGCGGATCGCCGCGATCGGGTCCAGGCCCAGGGCCATGGCGCGGCGCAGGGTCTCGTCGAGGTACCCGGCGCGCAGCAACCGGCGTGGGCCGACCGAGTCGGTCACCAGGATCAGCCGGCGCAGGTCGATCGTCCCGTCCCGCCACAGCGGCGCGAACGCCTCGAGGTCCTGCCGGGTCTCGCCGTCCCGGGCCATCCAGTGGAAGCCCAGCCGCAGGCGCTCCAGCCCCTCCGCTGCGGTAATCGGCTCGTGGCACGAGGTCACGCCCGCTGCCGCGTAGGCGGCCAGCCGTTGACCGCGGGCGCCGGCGGCGTGCCCCTCCACCACCTTGCCCGCCCGTTGCGCGTCGACCATGAGCCCAAGCAGCCGGTCCTCGCCGTCTGGGCGTAGCAGCAGGGTGTTCCAGTAGACCTCGCCCAGGCCGACGACGTCGTCGCGCGCCAGCAGTGCCCGGTACACCGCAACGGGCGGTGCCACCTCCTCCATGAACGGCGCCAGCGCCGCCAGCGGTGGCACCGTGCCGAAGAAGGCGATCGGCTGGTCGGCCAGCGCGTCGAGCATGAGCTGGATGCCGTCGGTGCCCAGGATCGAGGCCAGCTCGACGAGCTCGGTGACGACCGTCGTCGTGCCGCCTGGCGCCGCGTAGCGCACGAACTCGGCGGGCGCATAGCGGGTGGCCACGTGCGTGTGGCCGTCGATCAACCCCGGCACCAGCCACCGCCCTCCGGCGTCGACGACCTGGGTGTCCGCTCCGATCGCAAACCTCGCATCGGGCCCGACGTAGGCGATCCACCGGCCGCTCGTGGCGACCTCGTTATCGTGGAGGACCTCGGCGGTGTAGACGTTGACCAAGCGGGCGTTGCGGACGACCAGATCCGCAGGCCGGCGGCCCAGGGCGACGGCCACCTGCGCGCGGCGTTCTTCCAGCGATGGTCCAGGTCCCATGAGGAAGAGGTACTCCGCGCCGGCGGGCGGCGCCTGCGGCCGGTCGGCGGCCCTGCCTCCGGTCCCGCGACGCTACGGCCCACCCTCTGACGCGTGACCCCGACGGCGCGGCCCTGGCGGCTTCCCGGCCCTCGCCGGGGCTAGCCCGTGGCGCGCTCCACCTGCTCGCCAGGCGTCAGGCCGATGCCAGCGTCAACGCGGCGTGGCGGTCTCGCTGTCGGGTGCCTCGCCGGGTGCCGGATCCTGCACCACAGGCATGTGGCGCCGGCTCAGCGCAGCCTCAGGCGCCACCCGCACGTAGACGACCCGTGTCGGGTACGCGAACTCGATGCCCTCGGCCTGGAAGCGCCGGTACAGCTCGAGGTTGATCGCCTGCTGGGTGTCCATGTACGCCGCGTAGTCGGGTGTGCGCACGTAGTAGGCGACCTCGAAGGTCAGCGCGAACTCGCCGTAGGCGGCGAAGTGCGCCCGGTCGAAGCGGGCCAGCGGCTGCGCCTCGACGATCGCCCGGACCATGGCCGGAATGCGGGCCAGGGTCTCGGGCGGGGTCTCGTAGACGACGCCAAACGAGAACACCACCCGGCGCTCCTGCATGCGCTTGTAGTTGCGCACGCGGCTCTTGAGCAGGTCGGCGTTGCTGAAGACGATCTCCTCGCCCGAGAGGCTGCGCACGCGCGTCGTCTTCAGCCCGATGCGCTCCACCGTGCCGGCGAACCCGTCGATGACGATGAAGTCGCCGATCACGAACGGCTTGTCCAGCACGATCGAGAACGATGCGAACAGGTCGCCCAGCACGTTCTGGAGGGCCAGCGCCACCGCGATCCCGCCCACGCCCAGCCCGGCCACCAGCGCCGTGATGTTGACGCCCAGGTTGTCCAGCGCCACGAACGCCACGAGCGTCCACAGCACCAGGCGGGCGAGGAAGCCGAAGGCACTGAGCGTGGTGGCGACCGCGGCGTCCTGCTCCACCGTGCGCCGCACGGCACGGCCGATGTAGAATCCGATGACGGCGCTGCCCCACAGCCCGATCTGGAGCAGCACCAGCAGCCCCACGGCCACCCCGAGCGCGCGGCCCACGCGCGGCGGCAGCGTGAGCACCGTGGCCGCCGCGTGGACGCCCAGCGCCAGCAGGAAGAAACCCCGGGTGCGGGCCAGCAAGGCCACCAGGAGGTCGTCCAGGTCGCTGGGGGTCGCCGCCGCCCGCCGGCCCAGCGCGGCCAGGCCGTAGCGACGCAGCGCCCACAGGACCGCCAAGAGCCCGGCCCCGACTGCGACCGCCAGCAGCCACGTGCCCACCGGGTTCCCGTAGACCGACCGCTCCAGCAGCGTCATGCCCGCACCGACATCCTCCCGACCTGCGCCCACACCCCCGGGGATGCTCCTGGCGCACCGACGCGCTGCAGGCCCTCACGCATGACCTGCCGACTCGCGCGACCGGTGTGGCCTTCCAAAGCACGTTTCACGGCCACGACGGAATTCCCTTGCGCACAAGCAGGATGCGCAGGCTTGGAGTCGCCGAGAACGGACGCCGCGCGATCGGCCCGTCACCTAGGCGCGGGGCTCGCGCGCAGGCTGGGCCGGGCTCACAGGCGCCCCACCCGCCGGAACGTGTACCGCTCGTAGACGATCTCGGCGTCGTCGCCGTCAATGCGGCAGGTCGCGTCCAGTTCGTAGCCGCCTGCGAAGGCGGTGAAGCGCGGGCGGGCCGGGTCCAGGTCGCGTGGGACCAACACCACCGTCAGATCGTTGAGGCGGTCTCCCATCTCCAACCGCAGGTAGTCGCCGTCCCGGCGCACCGTCGCCCGCATCGTGCCACGATACGTCTCGTACACTCCTTCCAGCGACCGCAGGACCGCCTCGACCTCAAAAAACGGCAGACGCCGGGGGTCCTGACCCAGGAGGACCGCCAGGGCGTACAGGGCGATCTGGTTGAGGGGATAGCCCGTGCCGTTGGCGAGCACCACCGCGCCTGCGCCGGCCTCGGGCACCCAGGCCATGTGTGCCGTGGCGATGCGTACGCTGCCGCCGTGGCCGACCACACGTCCACCCAGCAGGCCGGGGAAGATGTGGAGCCCGTAACCGTAGAAGCCCGCCGGCTGGCCGTCGGGCGCAGCGGCAGCGCCGTGACCGCGGGCGGCCCGCTGGCGGACCGGGAGCGCGACCCGCGGCTCGTGCATCGCGGCCACCGAGGCGGCCGTAGCCACCCGGACGCCGTCCAGCGTGCCCTCGAGCAGGTACATGAGCACGTAGCGGGCCATCTCCGCTGCGCTGCTGATCAACCCCCCGTCGCTGGAGATCTGTCCGAACAGGTACCGCGACGGATAGGCCCGCCCCGTGCGATCCACGGCGTAGGGCACCGCCGTGTCGTCATCCGCCGCGAACCGGTCGGCCTCGAACAGCGACCGGCGCATCCCCAGAGGCTCGAGGATGTGCTGACGCACGTAGGCCGGGTAGGGAAGGCCGCTGACCTGCTCGATGATCGCCCCCAGCAGCACGTAGCCCTCGTTCAAGTAGAACCACCGCTCCCCGGGCCGGCAGTGCACCCACGCCTCCGCCCCCTGCAGGAAGGTCACCATGTCCTGCGCGGTGGCCACCGGCACCCACGCGTCGGCCGCGCCGACACCGTGGCGGATGAGCGCCTCGGCGTAGGCCAGCGCCGGCAGGCCGCTCGTGTGGGTCATCAGGTGCCAGATCCGTACCGGCTCGCCATGCGGCCGCAGGGGCAGCGGGAGGTAGCGCTCCACCGGGTCGTCGACCGACAGCGCTCCGCGCTCCTGCAGCTGGAGCAGGGCCAGGCAGGTGAACGACTTGGTGAGGCTGCCGACCCCCACCAGCGTGTCCGGGGTCATCGGCCGGCCCCGTTCGAGGTCGCGAAACCCGTAGCCCCGCGCGTAGACCAGCCGGCCGCCGGCCACCAGGGCCAGGCTGAGGCCGGGCAGGTGCGTCTCGGCCAGACGCTGCTGGATGAAGCGATCGAGCTGGTCCAACGGCACGTCGGTCATCACGGTGCCTCAGGGAGCGCTGCCCCCGCCGCCGGGACGGTACGGCGGGGGCGTGAGGAGCATCGCGGCCACGTCCTGCCCGATGCCGCCCAGCGGGTTGCGCCGCGATGGCAGCCCGCGGACGAACGGCAGGAGCTGGTGCCGGGCCACTTCGAACACGCGCCGGAGTTCGGCCACGGGATACCGGTGTTCGTCCACCCGGAGGGCGCAATACGGGTACTCCTCGGTGTCCATGACCACGAGCGCGGCCGACTGCCGCCCGCGCTTGTCCCCGCCGGCAGCCTGGCCTGCTTCCAGCGCCACCAGAAGGCGCTCGGGCAGCTCCAGGGCCGCGGCCTGCTGGAAGGCGGCCGCCATGGCCCGTACGGTCTCCTCACCCACCAGCATGTTTCCCTGCACCGCGAAGTTCGGACCCGTCACGTGCCCGAACCACGGCACGCACTCGGGACCGGACCACGCCGCGCTGCGGCCTTCGCGATCCACGATGCCCACCTGCCGAACGTTGCGGCCCGGGTCGCCCTCCATCAGCTGGGCGAGTGCTTCTTGCGCGCTCACCCCCTGCGCCAGCAACTTGAGCCCATCGATGCCCAGGTAGGGATTCACCCAGGACTGCGTCGCGATGGCACCGACCCCGGCCTGGACGAACGGGCAGAGGCTGCCGACCCCCGGGACGGCCGTGGAGACCGCAACACCCAGCATGCCCGTGCGCTCGCATCGTGCGGCGATGGAGAACGTGGTGAGGTGCAGCATGCACTCTTCCCTCCTTCCGGCCTCACAGATAGCCACTAGGGTCACGCACTTCGTGACGGCGGACGCGGCCTGCGCCATCAAGTTCACCCTGCGACGGCCGCGGCCGAGCGGGTCGCCAGGCGAGACCGACGTCTTCGGGTCGCAGCAGTACCCGCCGCTGTTCGACCTCGAGGTCCCGTGGGGCCCCGGTGGGCCGCCCGGGTGGTTTGTTTGCCCCTGCCGATGTTCCGCCGCCGGGCGCGGCCGCCGGCCACGGCGCGCTGCGGGGGTTGCGCCTCCCTGCGGGACCGCGGCTCCCTGCTGCTGTTGCGGCTACCGCCGAGACCACGGCAACCTCTCGGTACCACCCTGGCGGTGGGCCGCGGCGCGCCCCGCGACCAGCCGTCCCGCCGCGAGGAACACGAGGGTGAGCAGCCACGCCGTCAGCAGGAAGACCAGCGTGGCCACACCGAGCGGGCGTGCCAGCCACCACTGCCGCAAGAGCACCCCCGCGGGCACGGCCACGGCCCAGGTTACCAGCAGGGTGCGCCAGCCCGGGCGCCGGTAGGTCCCGCAGGCCGGTGCCAGCGCGAACCAGGCGACCCCCAGCGGCAGCGCCGTGCGCAGGACCGCTCCGGCGGACACCGGCACCCCGTGGGTGACGAGGCCCACGCCCACGAACGCCAGCAACGCGGCGATGTCGGCAACGACGTAGGTCCGGGTCCGCGCGTTCATGGCAACCCCCCGTAGCATAGACGACGCGCGCACGTGCAGGCTATGGGGTGCGTGCGAGCGCCTCATCGCGCTGGACGGACGGGTGAGTAGAATAGACGATGTGTGCATCCGCTGGCTCTGGCTCGCGGCGTGGCTGGTGGTCGTGCAGCCGTCTGCAGCGTACGGCGGTGCGCCCCCGGCGCGCCTGCTCGACGTGGCGGCGGCAGCCGACCTGCGGTACGCGTTCGAGGAGCTGGCGCCGGCCTTCGAACGTCAGGAGGGCGTCCGGCTGCGGTTCTCCTTCGGCTCGTCGGGGCAGCTGGCGGCGCAGATCGCCTACGGCGCGCCCTTTGACGTCTTCTTCTCGGCCAACGAGGAGTTCGTCGAGCGCCTGGCTCGTCGTGGTGCCGTGGTGGCGGCGTCGGTGCGCCTGTACGCGGTAGGCCGCCTGGTGCTGTGGGTACGGCGCGATGCGCCCCTCGACCCCGCGCGGGGGCTCCGCTTGCTGGACGATCCACGGGTCCGCTTCGTCGCCATCGCCCATCCCGACCATGCGCCCTATGGCGCCGCGGCCCGCGAGGCCCTGATAGCAGACAGGCGCTGGCTACACGTGCGGGCGAAGCTCGTCTACGGCGAGAACGTGGGGCATGCGCTCCAGCTGGTGCAGACCGGCAACGCCGACGTCGGCTTGGTCGCCCTCTCGCTCGCCCTGGCGCCACCGGTCGCGCCCCAGGGCCGGTACTGGCTGATCCCCCAGGCCCTTCACGCACCGATCCGCCAGGCCGCCGCGGTCACCGCGCGCAGCGCTCGGCAGGCGGAGGCCCGGGCCTTCCTCGCCTTCGTCACCGGCCCCGTCGGGCGGCCCGTGATGCGGCGGTACGGCTTCGTCCTGCCCGGGGAGGGACCCTAACATCGACTGGTTCCCGCTGCTGCTGTCGCTGCGCGTGGCCACCGTGGCCACCCTGGCAGCCGGGAGCCTTGGCGTCGCCCTGGCGTACGCGCTGGCCATGGGCCGCTTTCCCGGCCGACGGCTGCTCGAGGCCATCGCGTCGCTGCCCCTGACGCTGCCGCCCACGGTCCTGGGGTACTACCTGCTGGTGGTCCTGGGGCGTGGCAGCACGCTGGGCGGGTGGATCGAAGCGGTCACGGGGTCGCCGCTGGTCTTCACCTGGCAGGGTGCGGTCGTGGCGGCCACCATCCCGTCGCTGCCGCTCGTGGTGCGCCCGGCCCGGGCGGCGTTCGAGGACGTCGATCCCGCCGTGCTGGAAGCCGCCCGCATCGACGGCGGTAGCCGGCTCCACCAGCTGCTCTTCATCCTCCTGCCGCTGGGGCGTCGCGGCATCACCGCCGGCTTGGCTCTGGCGTTCGCCCGCGCGCTGGGCGACTTCGGCACGACCCTGATGGTGGCAGGCAACATCCCCGGCAAGACCCAGACGATGCCGATCGCGATCTACGATGCGGTGCAGGCGGGGCGCTGGGACGTCGCCACGACCCTGGCGGTCGTGCTGAGCCTGGTCTCGATCGGGCTGCTGGTTGGCATCGGGCGCCTGGGGGAACGAGTGCTCTAGCCGCGATGTCGGGACCATGCGCCCTCCAATACGGCGCAGGGTGAGGTGTGGAACCTGGCGCCGAAGACGTCGGTGCCGTGTGCCTCTCGACACGGCGCCGCGGGCTCACCGGCAGCGGCCACGGTCGGTCCTGACACGTCGTGGGCCGCGCCTGCCCCGCGCGAAGCCGGCATCCGAGCCCCCGGGACCGGGCGGTGCGTCGGGCCTCTTTCGTCTGGGCGGCCCATCCAGGCACATGGGGGGACGGCGCGGCCGGGCGGCGCGCTGAAGCTTTCAGATCACGTTGGCTTCCCGGCGCAGCGTTCCCGCGGCGAACCGTGCGGGGCCGAAGGGCGCGACGTCGAGGTCCGGCGCGCTGGGCCGCCCGGCCACGATCAGGTCGGCGATCGCCTCCCCTACCGCCGGCGACTGCATGAACCCATGGCCCGAGAACCCTGCGGCCACGACGAAGTTCTCGACCTCCGGAACGGGACCCAGGATCGGGTTGCCATCCGGCGTCGTGTCGTACAGCCCCGCCCACCCGCGCAGGAGCTGCGCGTCGGCCAAGGGTGGCATGCGGTACACCGCGTGGGCCAGCACGCGCTCGGCGAAACTCCAGTCCACGTGCGTCTGGAAGCCCGGCGGCTCCTCGGGGTCGCTCATCCCCACGAGCACGCCGGCGCCTTCCCGCCGAAAGTAGAAGTGCGTGCGGAAGTCGATGACCAGGGGGCAGCGCAGGGGCACCGCATCGGTGGGGCCGGTGACGAACACCTGCCGGCGGTAGGCCTGGATGGGCAGGATCACCCCGGCCAGGGCTGCCACCTGCGCGGCCCAGGCCCCCGCGGCGTTGACCACGACCTCGGCGGCGATCGTCCCGGCCGGCGTGACGACGCCACGCACCCGGCCGGCGTGGACCTCGAACCCGACCACCGCGGTGCCTTCCAGGATCTGCACGCCAAGGCGCCGTGCTGCGGCGGCGTAACCCATGGCCACGCTGTAGGGGTCGGCGTAGCCGTCGCGGGGGCAGAAGGTGGCGACGTGGACGTCGTCGGTGCGCAGGCCGGGCACGATCCGCGCGGCCTCGTCGGGCTCCACCAGGGCGACGGGTACACCCAGCGACCGCTGCAGGCGCACGTTCCGTTCGAACAGCGCCTGCTCCTCGGGCGTCGTGGCCAGCATCAGGTAGCCGTACTGGCGGAAGTCGCAGTCGACCCCGAACTCGTCGCGGAACCGCTCGAAGACCGCCACGCTGCGCTGCGCCAGCCGAATGTTGAGCTCGTCGGAGAACTGCTGGCGGATCCCCCCGACGCTCTTCCCCGTGGCGCCACTGGCGATCGCATCGCGCTCGAGCACGACGACGCGGCCCGCACGGCGCCGGGCGAGGTGGTAGGCGACACTCAGGCCGGTGGCCCCGGCACCCACGACCACGGCGAAAGCAGCGGTCACGGGGGGCCTGCGGGTGCGCGGTCGCGTGCCATGGCGGCGTCGACCTCGGCGCGCGTGGGCAGCGACTGCGCGCCCAGGCGCGTCACCTTCAGCGCCGCCGTCCACGTGGCGAACGCCACCGCCTCGGGGAGCGGTCGGCCCTCGCCCAGCCCGACCCCCAGCGCGGCGGCGAACGCGTCGCCGGCGGCGGTGGTGTCCACGGCCGCCACCGGGCGTGCGGGCATGTGCCCGCCGCCACCGTTCGCCAGGTAGTACGCCCCGCGCTCGCCCAACTTGACGACCGCTGCGCGTGCGCCCCGGGCCAGCAGTGCCTCGGCGGCGCGGCGGGCGTCGTCCACGGTGGTCACCGGGATGCCGGTGAGTGCCCGCGCCTCGGTCTCGTTGGGGTTGACGACGTCGATCAGCCCCCAGAGCTCGTCGGGCAGCGGCGCCGCCGGCGCCGGGTCGAGGCAGACGAGCGCACCATGGGCGCGGGCCAGCCGGGCCGCGTGCAGCACGGTGTCGACCGGCACCTCGAGCTGCACCAGCAGCACGCGGGCGCGGATCAGCACGGCAGCGGCAGCGTCGACGTCGGCGGGGGTCAGTCGCATGTTCGCGCCCGACGCGACGACGATCGTATTTTTCCCCGCGCCGTCGACGGTGATGAACGCCACCCCGGTGGCGGCGTCGGCATCGATGCGCACGTGGGTGACGTCGATCCCCTCGCGGCGCAGCCCGTCCACCAGCTGCGCGCCGAAGGCGTCGGCCCCCACGCGCCCCACCATGGCCACCTGCGCGCCCAACCGCGCGGCGGCCACCGCCTGGTTGGCGCCCTTGCCGCCTGGAAACGTGGCGAAGGTGCCGCCGGTTACGGTCTCGCCCACCTCGGGCAGCCGCGGGGCCTTGACGACCAGGTCCATGTTGAGGCTGCCCACGACGCAGACGTCCAGGGGCTGGGTGCGCATGGCCTCTAGGGGCGCGTCGGCACGCCGCCGGCCGCGGACGGCGCGGTGACGTCCGCGGCGTCGCCCGGCCGCGGTCGCCCCGCGGCAGCGACGCTCGCCGCCACCACCGGCGGCCGGCGCGTCCGCCAGCCCGCGGCACGCTCGTAGGCGTGGGCTGCGGCCAGCACCGTGCGGTCAGCGAACCGTGGCCCCACGAGCTGGAGCCCCACCGGCAACCCCGACGCCGTGAACCCGCACGGGACCGATACCGCCGGCAGTCCGGTCAGGTTGAACGGCGCGGTCAGGCGGATCCGCTCCCGCATCGCATCCCACGGGCCGCCGCTGTACACGGCGGAGAGGGACGGCGCCTCGGCGGGCGCCGCCGGCGCCACCAGCAGGTCGACGCGCCGGAACAGCCCGGCGCACGCGACCACGACGGCCCGCCGCAGGCGCTGCGCCTGCAGGTACTGCGCGGCGGGGATCGCCAGGCCCGCCAGCAGCCGCGCGCGGACCCGGTCGCTGTAGTCCTGGGGCTGCCGCGCCAGCGTCGGCTGGTGGTAGGCGGCGGCTTCCGCCAGGCAGATCGTCCACCACGTGGGGACGATCTCGTCAGCATGCGGCAGGACGACCTCCTCCACCGCCCCCACCAGGGGCTCCAGCACCCTGATGGCCTCGCGGACGCGGGCCGCGACCTCAGGGGCGGTGCCGCCGTCGAGGAACTGGGTGAGCACGCCGACGCGCAGCCTGCGCAGGGTCCGCGCCAGCCCGCGCAGGGTCTGTCGTCGCACTGGCGCCGGCGGGGCGGTGGACGTGGGGTCGGCCGGGTCGACCCCTGCGATGGCGTCCAGGAGGAGCGCTGCGTCCTCGGCCGTGCGCGCCATGGGCCCCACGTGGTCCAGCGACCACGACAGCGGTACCACGCCCGCCCGGCTCACCAGCCCGTAGGTGGGTTTGAGGCCGACGATCGCGCAGTGCGCGGCAGGCCCCCGGATCGAGCCGCCGGTGTCGGTGCCCAGCGATCCGAAGCACAGCCCGGCGGCGACCGCCGCGGCCGACCCGCTGCTCGACCCGCCCGTGAACCGCTCCAGGTGCCAGGGGTTGCGCGGTGCCCCGAAGGCGGGGTGGACTTCGCCGTAGGCGAACTCGCTCATGTTGAGCTTGCCGAGCAGCACGGCGCCCGCGGCCCTGAGGCGCTGCACCACGGTCGCGTCGTGCGCGGGCACCCAGTCGCGCAGCACCGGAGAGCCGCACGTCGTCCGGATGCCGGCGGTCGCGAAGATGTCCTTCAGGGCGATCGGCACGCCGTGGAGCGGGCCACGCCAGCCGCCCTGCGCGATCTCCTGCTCTGCCCGGCGCGCATCGGCGAGGGCGCGCTCGGGCGTGCGGGTGATGAAGGCGTTGAGGACGGGATCGAGCCGCTCGATGCGCGCAAGAGCTGCCTGCGCCACCTCGACCGGCGATACCACCCGCCGGCGCAGCGCCCTGGCCAGGGTGGCCAGCGTGAAGCCGTCCAGGTCGCCGTCAGTCATCGCCGGCCTCCTCCGGCCACCGCCCGTACCACAGCGGCTCGGCCTCGGGGGCGACGGCGCGCGCCAGGGGAATCCAGTCGCGCAGCGCGCCGGCAACGATCGGCACCACCTGGCTGGCGAGGTCGTCGTCGAGCGGCTGGCCAGCCCAGTGCGCGAGGGTGACCAGCGCGGTCGCCAGCGCCTGCTCATCGGATACGTACATGCGGCGCCTCCTCGTCGTGCGGGTGTGCGACACGGTCGGTGGATGGGACGCGTCCACGTCTCCACCACACCCGTGCCCCGCGTTCGCGGACGCCCGCGGGCGGTCCTGCTGCCCCCGTGGTCGCATCCGCCCCGTCCGCAGGGACATCGACGTTCGCCGCGGACGATCCTGCTGCGCCCGTGGAGCCCGCGAGGCTCGGGCGTTGCCCGGCTGGATCCGGCACCCCTGCACGGCAGCCCTGGACCCTCCCGGACGTCACGGCGGGCGACGTCTCGTCACCGCCGCACCACGGTGAAGACGTACCGGTCGGTGCGCACGTAGTTGGTGGACAGGTAGACCGGGCGGCCCGTCACGTCCACCGCCGTGCCGTGCAGGAGCAGGACCGGACGCCCGCGCGCCACGCCCAGGTGCCGCGCCACCCGGGCGGGCGCGCCGACCGCGCGCAGCGCCAGCACCGCGCGCCGCAGCACCACGCCGACGTCGCGCTCCAGGAACTCCTGGAGCGACTCCCGCTCCCGGCGCTGTTGCACCGCCTCGGCGGTGCCGACGACGTCGAGGGGCAGCAGGTCTGCACAGTAGATGACGGGCACGCCATCGGCGTAGCGCAGGCTCTCCACCAGCACGCCGGGGCTGCCTGGCGTACGGCCCAGGGCCCGGGCATCGGGGGCGGTGAGCGGTACCGGGCGGATGGCCAGGACGCGGTCGCGGGCCTGGCGTCCGGCGCGGCGGATCGTCTCGGTGAAGCTTTCCAACCGCTCGAGGCCGGCCGTGACCTCCCGGGTGATGAACGAACCGACCCCGTGCCGCCGGACGAGCAGGCCATCCTCCTCGAGCGCGCGCAGCGCCTCGCGCAGCGTCATGCGACTCACCGCAAAGCTCCGGGCCAGGGCGGCTTCCGAGGGCAGACGGTCGGCGTCAGCGAACCGGCCGGCCAGGATCTCGTGACGCAGCCGTCGGTAGAGTTGCTTCGACAGCGACAGGCGCATCATGACGGCCCGGCTCGTCTCCTTCCTATGGGCATTCCCATCCAGCTCGCACCACCTACACCGCTCACATCACGAGCCGCGGATCGAGCAGGTCCCGCAGCCAGTCCCCCAGCACGTTGATCGCCAGCACCGTCAGCGTCAGGGCGAGGCCGGGAAAGGCCGCCAGCCACCACGCCACGGCCAGGTAGTCGCGGCTGTCGGCGAGCATGCCCCCCCACGTCGGCGTCGGGGGCTGCACCCCCAGGCCGAGGAAGCTGAGGGCCGATTCGAGGATGATGACCTGGGCGACCGAGAACGAGGCCAGCACCACCAGCGGCGAGAGCGCGTTGGGAAGGATGTGCCGGAAGGCGATGCGGCGATCGGGCACGCCCAGACACCGGGCAGCCATCACGTACTCGGCCTCGCGCAACGCCAGCACCTGCGCCCGCGCCATCCGAAAGTACGTCGCCCAGCCGCCGAGGGCCATGGCGAGCACCACGTTGCCAAGCCCCGGGCCGAGGATGGCGATGAGCGTGATCACCAGCAGCGTGAGCGGGAACGCCAGCTGGACGTCGGCCAGGCGCGTCAGCACCCGCTCCAGGCGCCCCCCGTAGTAGCCGGCGGTCACGCCCAGCGTCACGCCGGTGCCCGCCGCCAGCCCCACGGCCACCACCGCCACGGCGAGCGACACCCGGGCGCCGTAGACGATCCGGCTGGCGATGTCCCGGCCGAGCTGGTCGGTGCCGAGCACGTGCTCGGGGCGCCCGCCGGCCCAGGACGGTGGGAGCAGCCGCTGCGCGATCCGCTGGCGCGTCGGCGGGTGGGGTGCGACCCAGGGCGCCAGCAGCGCGACCATGGCGACCACCGCGAGGAACGCTGCCGCGAGTGCTGCCACGTGGTGGTGGCGGCGCCACCCGCGCCGGCGGCCCGGGGCCCCGACCGGCGCCAGCACGAGGCGCGCCGGCCGCACGCGGACCTCGGCGACGGCCCTAGGCATAGCGAATGCGCGGGTCGAGCCGCGCGTACAGCACGTCCAGCGCCAGGTTGAGGAGCACGACGCTCGTAGCCAGGTAGAACACCGCGGCCTGCACCACCGGGTAGTCGCGGCTCTGGATCGCCTGTACCACCAGCCGACCCACCCCCGGCCACGCGAAGATCGTCTCGGTGACCACGGCACCGCCCAGCAGCGTGCCGAAGTCCAGCGCCAGGATCGTCACCAGCGGGATGGCCAGGTTGGGCAAGGCGTGGCGGAGCACGATGGCGCCGCCGGGCAGACCTTTGGCGCGCGCGGTCCTGATGTAGTCCTGCGTCAGGACCTCGACCATGCCCGCCCGCACGATGCGCGCGATACGGGCCATGGGCGTCATGGCCAAGGTCAGGGCGGGGAGGATCAGGTGGCGCCAGCTCTCGCTGCCGAACGCCGGCAGCCACTGCAGGCGCACCGCGAAGGCCATGATCAGCAGGATGCCCAGCCAGAAGTAGGGGACCGACTGGCCCAGGGTGGCCAGCACGATCGCGGCCCCGTCGAGCACCGAGCCGCGCCGCATGCCGGCCAGCAGGCCAAGCGGCAGGGCCAGCGCCAGCGCGATGAACAGTGCCGCGACCGCCAGCGTCAGCGTCGCCGGGAGCGCTCCGTAGACCAGGGGCGCGGCCGGCTTGATGAAGCGCAGCGACTCCCCGAAGTCGCCCCGCAGGACGTCGCCGAGGAACCGCCCGTACTGCACCCACAGCGGCTGGTCGAGCCCCAGGACGCGCCGGACCCGCGCGATGTCCTCGGGGGTCGCGTACTCGGTGACCAGGAGCGCCACCGGATCGCCCGAGAGCCGGATGGCCAGGAAGGCGATGGTGGTGACGCCCAGCACGCCCAGCACGGCGTCGAGCAGGCGGCGGGCGACGTACGACACCATGCCCTGGGCGGCCTACCGCCGCTGCAGGTCCACGCGGTGCAGGTCCATCAGGTAGTCGGACCGCCAGGTGAAGCCCGTGACCCGCGGCTGCGCCGCGTAGATGCCCGGCGTCTGCACCAGGAAGATGACCGGCGCTTCCTCCCGCACGAGCAGCGCGAGCCGCTGCAACAGCGCCCGGCGCCGGCCTGGGTCCATCTCGCGCCGTGTCTGCGCGAACAGGTCGTCGAAGTCACGGCTGCAGAAGAAGTTCCCGACCCCTGCGCACGTGAAGAAGTTGAGCGGCAGGTCGGCGTCCATGGCGGGGAAGTACTGCCAGGCCCAGATCCACAGCGGTCCCAGCTGGCGCGCGATGTGTCGCTGGATGTACACACCGCCCTCGACGATCTCCAGGCGGGCGCGCACGCCCACCTCGGCCAGCTGCCCGATGATCAGCTCCTCGATCTCCTTGTCCTTGGTGTAGCGCCCGATGGTGCCGTGGAACGTCACCTCGAACCCACCGCCGTAGCCCGCCTCGGCCAGCAGCCGCTTCGCTCGCGCCACGTCGTAGGCGTAGGGCGCCAGGTTCGGGTTGTGGCCGAACGCATCGGGCCCCACCACCTGTCCGTTGAGGATCCGGCCGTGGCCGCGCAGGATCGACCGCAGGATCGCCTCCTTGTCCACGGCATAGTTGAGGGCCTGACGCACCTTGCGGTGCTGCAGGGGCCCGGGCACGTTGGAGCGCAGGTTCACCACCATGCCCTGCGCCAGGTCCACCGTCCCCACCTGCAGGCCGCGCGCCTTCAGCCGGTCGACCTGCTCGGGGGGCACCAGCACGCCCACGTCCAGCTCGCCGGTCTCCAGCCCCGCCACGCGGGTCGAGTCCTCGGGGATGGCGCGAAAGACGATCTCGTCCAGGCGCGGGCGGCCGCGCCAGTAGCCCGCGTTGGCGCGCACGACCATGCGATCCTGCCGGTGCCACTCGCCGAAGACGAAGGGCCCGGTCCCCACCGGCGCCGCGGCGAACCCGGCGGCCCCGCGCTCCTGGAAGTACGCCGCGGGCAGGATGTCCACCACCGTCAGGCCCTGCAGCAGCGGCGCGAAGGGGCCCCGGGTGACGATGCGGAGGGTCTGGGGCCCGGTGACGTCGACGCGCTCGATGGCGGAGATGCGCCCCAGCCAGGGCGAGCGCGTCGCAGGGTCGAGGATCCGCTCGATGGTGAACTTGACGTCCTCGGGCGTCAGCGTCATGCCGTTGTGGAAGCGCACGCCCGACTGGAGCGTGAACTCCCACGTGGTGGGATCCACCAGCCGCCACGACCGGGCCAGCACGCCGCGGAACCCGCCCTTCCCGTCGCTCGCTACCAGCTTCTCGAACATGGTGGCGTAGGCCGGCAGCGCATTGGCCGTGCTGTCCAGGTGGGGGTCGGGCGTGTTGGGAATCGAGCCGATCCCGATCACGAGGCGGCGTGGTGCCTGGGCTGCCACCTGCGGACCGGGCGCCAGCCCGCCCGCGAGCAGGACCGCGCCTACCGTCAACACCACGAGCCGGTGCAGACGTCGCATCGCATCACCACCTCCACGCCATGGGTACTGCGCTCTCCTGACTGGACACGCGGGACACTGCGCTCTCCTCACTGGACACGCGAGCGCCGGACGATGTGCCCCCTCCTCCTCGCCCGCCCACGTACGCAACGCATCCGCGTCCCCGGACCACCCTCACACGGCCGGACGGCGAACCGGCCTCGCCCACCAGCACACGTGGTGCATCCGCGTCGGGCTACTCCGTGGCGGGCCGTGCGCGTGGCGGCTCCACAACGACCCCATAGTGCTCCGCCAGCGCCTGCACCAGCGCGTCCACGCGGGGCGCCACCACGGGCACCGACGGACGCGGGCGCGCGGCAGGCCCCGGATCCTTCAGGCCGGTCGCCGTCAGGACCGCCACCACCCGATCCGTGCGGGCCAGCGCGCCCTGGCGCCGCAGCGCGCGAGCCGCCGCCAGCGCGGCGGCGGACGACGGCTCGACGAACAGCCCTTCTGCGGCAGCCAGCTGCGCCTGAGCCTCCAGGATGGCGGCGTCGTCGACGACGGCGGCGCAGCCCCCGGCGGCGCGCAGCGCGTGCAGCGCCTGGTAAGTGCTGACGCCCGCTGCGATCGACCAGGCCACCGAGGGACCCGCGGGGACAGCCCCCACGGCATCGGCGCCAGCGGCCAGCGCCGCGTGCAACGGCCCGAACACCTCGGCGGCCGCGACCCGCGGCGTGCGCGCGATCAGCCCCCGCTCGCGCAGCTCCAGGAACCCCTTGACGATCCCCCACAACCCGTCCCCGTAACAGGTGGGCACGATCACCCACGCGGGCGGCTCCCAGTCGCACGCCTCGCAGATCTCGAACGCGATGGTCTTGTAGCCCTCCACGCCGAAGGGGTTGCTCCCCACGGGCGGTGTGAGGAAGTTCGTCAACGGATACCAGCCGAGCTCCTCCACGCACGCCCGCAGCAGCGTCCATCGCTCGGCAGCGGTGGGCGTCGCCACCAGCAGCGCGCCCAGCGCCTGCATCTGCTGCCGTACCGCCTCCGGGGCCTGCGGGGTGGTGAAGACGACGCACCGCAGGCCGGCCCGGGCGGCGTAGGCTGCGGCGGACGCGCCGGCGTTCCCCGACGACGCCAGGGTGACCACGTCGACAGCGGCGGCACGCGCCCGCGTGATCGCCACGGCGGCCATGCGGTCCTTGAACGACCCCGTCGGGTTGCGCGTCTCGTCCTTCACCCACAACCCGGGCAGATCCCACGCGTCGCCCAGCCGCTCCAGTCGCACGAGCGGCGTCCACCCTTCCTCGAGGGTGACCGGCGGGCCGTCGGCGGGCAACAGCGGCGCATAGCGCCACATCGACCGGGGGCCCGCGGCGAACGCCGCGCGCAGCGCGTCACCCCGCAGGTCCACCGCGTACACGGGCGTCACGTTGCTGGCGCCGCGGTCGTCGGCGCAGAGCGGGCAGCCGCGGGGCATCTCCTGCGGCGGGAAGGCGGCGTCGCAACGCAGGCAGCGCAGGCCGACGACCCGTCCCATGGTCACCCCACCTGCCGCAGGCTGCGGTCGCTCTCGGTCAGCAGCCGGCAACCGCCGTCGGTGACCAGGACCGTCTCCTCCACCTGCAGTCCGCCGAACCCCAGCTCGTAGTACGGTGTCTCGACTTCCAGCACCATGCCGGCCTCCAACGGGATGGCCTGCCCCGGCCCGAGCAGCGGCTCGTCGTAGATCTCCAGCCCGACGCCGTGGCCGACGTGGTGCCGCCGGTAGTGCCGCAGCCCGGCGCGCTGGGCCGCCGCCATGGCCGCCTCGAACACGTCCTGCGCGCTCGCCCCCGGGCGCACCGCGTCCAGCGCAGCGTCCAACCCGGCCAGCAAGGCCCGGTAGACGGCGGCCTGGCGCAGCGACGGGGCACCGAACACAGCCGTGCGGGCGATGTCGGCGCAGTACCCCTGGAAGAGACAGCCCACGTCGAACCGGATCAGATCGCCAGCCTCCAGCCGTCGGTCGCCCGGGCGCGCGTTGGGGTACGCGGCGTGCGCGCCGAACGCGATCACCGCGAACAGCGGCTGCGCGCCAGCAGCCAGGACCGCCTCGTCGAACACCCGGGCCATGGCGCGCTCGGTCATCCCGGCGTGGGCGGCCTGCAGCGCCGCGTCGATCGCGCCCTCCACGATGCGGGCGGCACGGTGCAGGCGCACGACCTCCTCCGGCGTCTTGACCGCGCGGACGGCGCGCCAGGTGCGTGCGGCCGGGAGGAACGTCAGCCGATCCAGCCGCGCGCGCACGCGCTCCAGCACGTCGGGAGCGATCCCGATCTCGTCGATGCCCACGCGCCCCGCGGTCACCCCGGCGGCGGCCAGCGCCGCCACCAGCGCGTCGGCGGCCGTGGGCTCCGGCACCGCCTCGACGCCCAGCTGCAGCAGGCGCGCGTCGCCAGCGCCCCCAAGCGGCCCGTCGCCGCGCTCCACGTAGAACACCCCAAAGGGGATCAGCTGCGCCGCATGGGGCGGGCACTCGGCCACCATGTCCGCCTCGCCCACGGGGAAGGCCACGGCGACCCGGTCTGGCGCGCCGCGGGGCAACACCGCGTACACCTGGGCCGTGCGCAGGAGTGGCTGGGTGAAGCTCCAGAACCCGCTGGCGTAGTAGACGTTCTGGTAGGTGGTGGCCACCAGCGCGTCCAGATCCTGCGCGGCCATCAGCGCCTCGGCCCGGGCGGCGTGCAGCAGCGGGCCGGTCACGGCGCTGCCTCCGGGAACGCTGCGATGACCTCGCGGGCGAACAGCCGCATGCTCTCCAGGAACTCGGCGACGGTGTTGGCCACGAACAGCAGCCCGGCCAGGTGCGTCACCCCAGCGTCCCGGTAGGCCTCGACCTGCCGGCGGATGTCCTCGGGCGTGCCCAGGAGGTTGCGCTCGGCGAACGACTCCACGGCCAGGCCCCGCATCGTCGAGCCCCGCAGCGAGACCAGGTGCTTGTACAGCTGCGAGCGCAGGAAGCGCTCGACCGCCGCCTCGCGCGTGGGCGCGATGCTCACGCCCACCTGCAGGGCCACGTCGAGACGGGTGAGCTCGCGGCCGGCTGCGGCCGCGTACGCCCTGATCCGGGCCAGGCCGGCCGCCACTTCGGCGGGGGTCAGCGCCGCGGGGAGCCAGCCGTCGGCGTACTGCACCACCCGGCGGTGGTGGCGCGGCGAGTTGCCCCCGACGTAGATCGGCAGCGGCCGCTGCAGGGGCTTCGGGTACATCTCCACGTCGGCGAACGCGTAGTAGCGGCCGCGGAACGTGGCACGCCGTTCGGTGAACAGCAGCCGCAGGGCCGCAATCCCCTCTTCCAGCATCTCGCCCCGCTGCGCCTGGGCTCCCGGGGCCAGCGCCTCGAACTCCTCCCGGTAGGCCCCCACGCCGACGCCCAGCAGCACCCGGCCGCCGGAGAACTGGTCGAGGGTCGCCACCTGCTTGGCCAGCACCACGGGTGTGCGCATCGGCAGCACGATCACGCCCGTCATCAGGCGGATGCGCGACGTCTGCGGCGCCAGCACCGCGTAGGTGACCAGCGGCTCGTAGAAGTTGGGCGGCACGTCGAACTCGGCGCGCACGTACCGCTGCGTGGTCATGTGGTCGTTGCCCATCACCGCGTAGTAGCCCAGCGCCTCGGCCTCGACGGCGATGCGCACGACGTCCGCCGGGGCCGCGAACGGCACGGGGTACATCATGCCCTCGGTGCAGGTGGGCAGGCCGACGCCGAACTTCATGGGTGGGTCCTGCGCCCGCCGCGGGTAGACTCCAGCGGCCGGCGCGCGAGGACCGACGCCTCCTCGAGAGCGTGTGTGTGTGTGTGTGTCGAGAAGTGATTAGACGTCTAGATCAGATATTCCTTTGCGGCAACGGGTGTGGTCCCCGGGGGTCGCGCAGGATGGCGTCATGCAGCCTACGGCCCGGACGGGTGCGCCAGACACCTCAGCCTCGCGCGCGCCTGGCCCTCGCACGCCCTGCCCTCGGGGGCCCTGCCCTCGCGCGCCTCGCGCTGCGCCAGCGCCGCCGCGTGGGCCGTGTGCCAATTTGACGTCCGGGGCGCTGATCGCTATGCTCGAAACACCTTCCGGACGATCGCGACCGGTGGCGGCAATGCGCATCGGAACGCTCCTCCTCGAGCGTGGGCGGCGGACCTACGTCATGGGCATCCTTAACGTGACGCCCGACTCGTTCGCGGGGGACGGCGTGACGGACGTCAACGCGGCCGTGGCCCGGGCGCAGGCCATGCTGGCCGAGGGTGCCGACCTCATCGACGTCGGCGGCGAGTCCACGCGGCCCGGCGCCAGCCCCGTCCCTCTCGAAGAAGAGCTGCGGCGGGTCCTGCCGGTGGTCGAACGGCTGGCCGCCGACCTGGGCGCGCCGGTCTCCATCGACACCCGCAAGGCGGAGGTCGCCCGGCGAGCGCTCCGAGCCGGCGCAGCCATGGTCAACGACGTGAGCGCGCTGCGGGCCGACCCCGCGATGGCCGGCGTCCTCGCCGAGGCCCAGGTGCCGGTGGTGCTCATGCACTGGGCCCCCCCGCCGGCGGATGGCGCCCCGGCCCGGGACGTCGTCGCCGAGGTGGTGGCGTTCCTCCGCGAGCGGATCGCGGCGGCGGCCGCCGCCGGCATCGCCCGGGACCGTATCATCGTGGACCCCGGATTCGGCTTCGCAAAGACCCTCGCGGAGAACCTGCAGCTGCTGCGCCGCCTCGGCGAGCTGCGGGCCCTGGGCTGTCCCATCCTCGTGGGGACGTCGCGCAAAGGTACGATCGGCAAGGTGCTGGGTGGTCTGCCCGTCGAGGACCGCCTCGAAGGGACGGCAGCGACCGTCGCGCTCGCCATCGCCGCTGGGGCCGACATCGTCCGGGTGCACGACGTACGGGCCATGGTCCGGGTGGCACGGATGACCGATGCCATCGTGCGCGAGGCGTGACCGCGGGCATGGACGTGCACGGTGTGCGGCGCGCGCCGACGAGGTGAGCATGGCGCGGGCCTACCTCGGCCTCGGCTCCAACCTGGGCGACCGTCTGGCGCTGCTGCGCGAGGCCGAGGCGCGCCTGCGTGCGACGCCGGGGATTCGGGTGCTGGCGCGCTCCGCGGTCTACGAGACCGAGCCCGTCGGCCCGGTCGACCAGCCCTGGTTCCTCAACCAGGTCCTGCTCGTCGAGACCACCCTCGACCCCCACGCCCTCCTGGACGCGGTCCAGCAGGTCGAGGCGGCCTTGGGGCGCACGCGGGAGGCCCGCTGGGGCCCGCGCACCATCGACATCGACATCCTGCTGTACGACCGTGAGGTCGTGGCCTCGCCGCGCCTGTCGCTGCCGCACCCCGAGCTCGCGCGCCGACGTTTCGTGCTACTGCCCCTGGCCGACCTCGATCCCACCCTGCGGCTGCCCGACGGGCGCAGCGTCACCGAGCTGCTGCATGCCCTGGGGAACAGGCAGCGCGTACGCCGGATTGAGACAACGTGACGGCGCGCCGATAACCCTGCGCGGCGTCCCGGCCGCGCCTGGCACTACTGGCCAGGCGGCTCATGCAAGGATCTCCAGGAGGCGGGCCAGGTCGGCGTCGCTACCCACGCGGTAGAACGGCACTCCCCGCGAGCCGGCCACCGATGCATCATGGGCGGTGTCACCGACCATCAGCACCACGCGCCGGCCCTCCGCGCGCAGGCGGTCCAACGTGGCGGCTTTGTCCCCACCCTCCACCCGCGTGAAGTATGCGAGCAGACCGCGCCGCCTGACGTCCGCCACCAGCACGTCCTGGGGCATGCCGCTGGTGAGCACCAGGTCGTACCGCGCGGCCAGCCCCTGAAGGACGCGGCGGGCGGAGGGGAACTCCGGCATGGCGTCGGCCAGCGCGGCATTGTAGGCGGAGAAGCGGCGGGAGAACTCCTCTCGCTGCGCGTCCGTCACAGGCACCCCGAGCTCCCGGGCCGTCTCCGCCAGCTGGGTGAAACGGTGCGCGCCGCTGGTGCGGGCGTAGGACGCCTCGACCAGCGCCCGGGCAGACTCGTCCAGGGCCAGCGTTTCCAGCACCGCCCGCGTGTACGCTGCCTGTTTGGCGGCGAAGGTGTCCACCAGCGTCCCATCGTAGTCGAAGACGACGACAGACCGCGTCACTGCCCGGCTCACTGCCCATGCCCCGCAGCCCTACGACGCTGCGCCGCGAGCTGGCGGACCAGCGAAATCGCGCCAACGGCCAGCAGCAGCGCAGCCAGCGGCCGGCTGACGAAGACCGTGAGGTCGCCTCCGGTGATGATCATCATCCGGCGGAACTCGGATTCCAGCATCCCGCCCAGCACCAGGCCCAGGATCAGCGGGATCAGGGGGTACCCGGCGCGCTTCAGGAAGAACCCGCCCACGCCGGCGGCCACTGCCACTCCTACGTCGAAGAGCCATCCGTTCAGCGCATACGCGCCCAGCACCGAGAGGACGATGATCAGCGGAGTCAGCGTGGCCGGAGGCACGCTTAGCGCCTTGACGAACAGGCGGATGCCACCCAGCTGAAAGATGCAGGTGGTGACGTTGGCCACGATCATGGTGAAGACCACGGCGTAGATGAAGTGCGGCTGGAACGAGAAGAGCAGCGGCCCTGGCGTGATTCCGTGGATGACCAGCGCGGCCAGGATGGGGACGGCGGCGGACTCAGCGGGCAGGGCCAGGGTCAGCGTGGGGATGAGCCCTCCACCGATGCAGGCGTTGTTGGCGACCTCGGGCGCGATGACTCCTTCCAGCCTGCCGCTGCCGAACTCGTCCGGCCGCTCCGAGAGCTGCTTGGCGCGCTCGTAGGCGAGCATGACGGCCACGCTCGCCCCCGCCCCCGGGAGGATGCCCACCAGCGTGCCGATCCAGCTCGACTCCAGGATGATGCGCCACATGCGGCGTAGCTGTGCCAGCGGAGGAAAGAGGCGGCCCAGCCGCTGGGTGACCATCTCGCCCACCCCGCCGGGGCGGGCCGCGTCCTCCAGCGCCTGGGTGATCCCGAACATCCCGATGAGCACCGGCACCAGGCCGATCCCGTTGGCAAGGTAAGGGTTGCCGAACATGAAACGCTTGGCGCCGGTCATGGTATCGATGCCCACCGTGGAGAGCAGGACTCCCACCGCCCCCATCACCAGCCCCTTCAGCAGCGAGGTCCCCGAGACGCTGGCGATGATGGTCAGGCTGGCGACGGCCAGGGCAAAGTACTCGGCCGGCCCGAAGAGCAGGGAGAAGCGGGCCAGCGCCGGGGAGGCGACCAGGAGGGCGACCGTGCTGATCAGCCCGCCGATCAGGGACGCGATCACCGCCCCGCCCAGAGCCACCCCGGCCTGCCCCTTCCGCGCCAGGGGCAGGCCGTCCAGCACGGTGGCGATGGCGTTGGGGTTTCCGGGAATGCCAAAGAGGATCGCCGGGATAGACGCGCCCGTCACCGCACCGAAGTAGAGCCCCAGCATCAGGGCAATGCCCGTCAGGCTGTCCAGCTGGATGGTGATGGGGAGGAGGAGGGCCAGCCCCATGGTCGCGGTCAGGCCCGGCAGGGCGCCAATGAAGATGCCCACGATGTCGCCCACCACGATCCACAGCAGCGTGGTGGGCTGGAGGACGAAGGCCAGCCCTTTCAGGACGGCATCCATCTCAGCAGCGTGTCCGCCTCAGGAGGGGTAGCCCTTTAGAAGCCCAGGGGGCCGGCAGGCAGCACCACCCCGAGCAGACGGCCAAAGATCACCCACAACCCCACCGCTGCGCCCGTCGCCACTGCCAGGTGTGCAGCCGGCGGATGGCGCCGCGGCCGGTCGAGGTACAGCGAGACCACGAACAGGAACAGGACGGTAGCCACCACAAACCCCAGGCGTGGCAGGAGGAGCACGCAGACCACGGTCGCCAGGGCTACCACGAGCGATGCGCGAGCGATCCGTTCGCGTTGAGGGAGGCGCAGGTCCGCCGCCGCGGCCCCGGCGGCGCCGGCAACGACCACCACCGCAGCGGCTACGGGCACGGCGCGCGGGCCGGGATCGCCACGAACGTGCAGGACGGGGATGCGCCCTGCCAGGAGCAGAGCCAGCACTCCCAGGCCGGCGATGGCGGTAGCGACGGCCAGACGTGCAGCGCGGCTCACCTGATCAGTCCGACCTGGCGCAGCAGCCGGGACAGCTCAATGGTCAAGACCCCGAAGTAGCGCTCCAGGTCCTCGTTGGCCAGATAGGTCTTCACCAGCCCGTTCTGCCGGCTGAAGGCGATCCACTCGGGATCGTTCATCGCCCGGGCCACGGCGGCGGCGATGGCCCGGCGCGTCTCTATGGGGATGCCCTTGGGGCCGCTAATGGCCCTGAAGCTCCCCTGGGGGATCCCTTTGAACCCCAGCTCCTCCAGCGTCGGCGTCTGCGGGAAGAGCGGCGAGCGGCGCTGGCTGGTGACCGCCAGGGGGCGCAGCCGGCCAGCCTGCCCCACGACCTCGGACTGCGAGAAGACCCCAGCGGTGACGACGTTCCCCAGTACGCCCGCGATGAGGCGCGCTCCACCTTCGAAGGGGACCACGGTCCAGGGAGTCCCGGCGGCGCGGTTGAGGGCTTCGGCCGTCAGGTGGGTGAGCGCTCCCACACCTGCATGGCCGATGGTGACCTTGCCCGGACTCTGCTTCCCTGCCTCCACGAGGTCCTTGAGGGTGGTGTACGGCGTGCCGTCCAGGACGCCAATGACGAAAGCGTCCCAGTTGAGGCTGGCGATGTGATCCAGCTGGGCGACAGATCCAGCGGTCAGCCCCTGCAGGGACGCCGTCACCGTGTGCGTCCCCGAGAGCAGCAGCGTGTGGCCGTCCGGCCGGGCGCGCAGCACCTCGTTGGTCCCGATGCCGCTGCCCGCGCCAGGGATGTTCCGGATGACGACGGGGACTTCCAGAAAGCGCTGCATCGCCCGCTGCAACTGGCGGGCGATGATGTCGGTACCGCCTCCCGCGGCAAAGGGGACGACGATGGTGACGGGACGCCCCTCCGGCCACGCTGCCGCACCCGCCGCGGCGGGCACGACGAGCGAGACGAGCACGACGATGGCCAGCACGCTGCGCACGATCTCACCTCCGGAGCGCTGAAACCTCTTTCGGTAAAATTCTAGCGTTTGGTGACGTTCTTCAGCTCGAGGCCCTGGCGTGCCCCGGCGGCTTCGTTCAGATCAGGTCCTCGTAGTCATGGAGGTTCACCGGGATCTCGAGCAGACACGGGACCCGCATCGAGACCGCGCGTGCCGCATGCATCTTGAGCGCATCCAGGCTCTCCGCCCGCGCGGCCTCGATCCCGCACGCCGACGCAAACCGGGTGAAGTCCGGTGGGGGGAAGTCCACCCCGTACGGCAGCAGACCCCGGCGGGCCTGGGCAAGCCGGATCAGGCTGAGGCTGCCATCGACGAAGACGACGGTCACGATCGGGAGCCGGAGCGAGGCGATCAGAGGAAGGTTGTGCGCCATCATGAGCATCCCGCCGTCGCCTATCAGGGCGGCGATGGGCCGGCCGGGGAAGTGCAGGGAGGCGGCAATGGCGGCGGGCAGCCCGTATCCCATCGACGAGAGCCCGTTGGAGACGAAGAACGTGTGGGGCACAGTGGTCGGCCAGCACTGACCGGCCAGCAGTTTGTGAGAACCGACGTCGACCGCGACCACGGTCTCCTCGGGCAGGACGCTGCGAAGGGCGTGCAGGGCCGCCAGCGGCGAGAGCGCTTCGGCAGGAGAGGGACCCGCGGGGGCTGGGGAGCGCAGGATCGCCCTGCGTCGTTCGTCCACCAGAGGCTGCGGCCACGGCTGCGGAGCCAGGTGGGCAGCCAGCGCGCTGACTTCGGCACCGATCGCTCCCACGATCTCGATAGGCCGGTAGGCGCCTTCCGCGGTGGGCCAGCGCGAGACGTTCACGATGCGGCGATCCACGAACCACGGCTTGTCGCACTCGACCGGATCGAATCCGATCCCGACGATCAGGTCGCTCAGCTCAAGGGTCTCCAGCACGACACGGTCGAGTGCCATACCGCCAGCCACGCCCAGGAAGCGCGGGTGCAGCTCGGAGACGATTCCCTTGGCCTTCGGGGTCGTCATCCAGGGCCAGTGGGTCACATCGAGCAGGTGGCGAACGGCCGGGGCATCTTCGGGTCGGGCGCCCAGGCCTACCAGCAGGAGAGGACGGCGCGCCTCCTGGAGCGCCTGCCTTGCCTCGTCGGCTGCGCGATCGCCCGACGCCGGCACGCGCGGTGCCGCGGAAGCCAGGCCAGCGGTGGACGAGGACGTGTCGGAGACACGGGGGGCAGCGGCGGCCACGTCACCCGGCAGCGCCAAGTGGACGGGGCCGGGCCGCCCACTGGTGGCCAGGCGCAGAGCGGCTTCAACTTTCGCCCGCGTGTCGACGCCGTCGAGGACGAGGCTCTGCTTCGTAATGCCTGCGAACACCCGGTCGAGGGGCAGCCGCTGGTGCGTGAAGCTGGAATAGAGGTCCTGGGGGATCTGCGCGGTGAGGGCCAGCAGCGGCGAGCGCTCGAGGTACGCGCTGGCGATCCCGGTGGTGAGGTTGGCCGCGCCCGGTCCAAGCGTCGAGACGCATACGCCCGGCCGCCCCGTGATCTGGCCCGTGACGTCCGCCATGAATGCTGCGCTGGCCTCGTGGCCAACGAGGAGGAACCTGATCCCGGCGCGGCGCAGGGCGTCGACGAGCACCACCACCTCACCGCCGGGAAGGCCGAAGGCGTATTGCACACCCTCGTCCGCCAGGGTCCTGGCCACGACCTCTGCGTTTGTTAGTGGCATCTCAACCGTGGACGTGCATCACGCCGGTCACCGCAGGCCGGCAGGCGACCCGCCCCTGCACGCCCTGCTCGGCCTCACATCGAGCGTTTCGATCGCCTCCATTGGCGTGCTCCCGGCCGGTGGCTTTCCACTGCCATCGCGTGGTTCCTGCTGACACCGACGTTACACCAAAAACCGGAGAGTGCCGCCCACCGGGAACTGTCCTGTTCGCCGGGTCAGATAGGCGGAAACCCGCCTGGAATGCGCTTTCCAGACGGGTTCCCGGGTCTTCACGTGGTAGCGGAGGGAGGATTTGAACCTCCGACCTTCGGGTTATGAGCCCGAGGAGCTACCAGACCGCTCCACCCCGCATCGCGCACCTCTGATAGCCAACCCGTCGCAGCGGTGGCAACGTGCATGGCGGTGCGGGAGCATCCTCCTTGGGTCGAAAACTTCCCACCCCCTGACCCATCTTCGGAGCTAGCAGGATGGAGGCGTTCCGCCGGCGGCATCACATCGCCATCCCCGCCTGGCTGGAGCACACGGGCGCCTCCACGGTGGCTCGGAGGCGCCCGTCTACTGTCCGTTCCAGAGCGTCAGGACTCGAGACTCGTCGGAGACCTACTGTCCCTGAGGCTTGATGTTCTGGTTCACGCGAAAGAGATTCTTCGGGTCGTACTTCGCTTTGATCCTCCCGAGCCGTTCGTAGTTATCGCGATAGGTCGCCCTGATGCGCTCCTGTCCCTCATCCATCATGAAGTTCACGTACGCGCCGCCCGCCGAGTACGGGTGCAGTGCTTCCCAATAGCGAACGGTCCAGTCCTTGATCCGCCCGGCATTGGCGGGATCGGGATCGACGCCAACGATGACCCCTGCAAACCGGGCATCCCGGTAACTGAAGGCCGTGTCATGCTTCCCGACCCGGTGCGCGGCGCCGTCAACAGGGTAGAGATGCATGGTGGATTGCAGCGTGGGCAGCTGCGAGCCATGCTCGGCGTGCACCTCGACGGCCCGATCGGGGAGCTCCGTGAAGAAGTCGGCGCGCCAGTACCACTGCAGTCCGGGCGGGTAGAGCCCGTCGAACGCGGTCTGTAGGGCCGGAAACGGCGCGGGGTGGATACCGTACAGGGCCGGCGGCCCGAACTCGCGAACGGGCCTGAACACCTCGTCGGCCTGCGACTCGGGCCCCGTGTAGCACCACACCACGCCGCACATCTTCTTGAGATGCAGGTGCTCCGGGAACGGCGGTACCGGTGGTACGGTGACGAACGCAAAGAAGCCGTTGAGGTCGTTCGGGGCCTGGGGAATGAACTCGCGATACCAGCGGAGCACGTCGACGGCCTTGTCCAACTCCCACAGCGTCGGACCGACAACAGCAGTGCTGACCGGGTGCGCCCGGAAGAGAAAGGCGGTCACCACGCCGTAGTTGCCGCCGCCGCCGCGTATCGCCCAGAACAGATCCGCATGCTCATCGGCGCTGGCGGTCACCAGGTTCCCATCGGCCAGCACCATGTCGGTCGCGAGCAGGTTGTCGATGGTGAGGCCGTACTTACGCGTCAGATGGCCGAGCCCGCCGCCAAGCGTGAGCCCTCCAACCCCGGTGGTGGAAATGATCCCGCAGGGCACCGCCAGACCGAACGCATGCGTCGCGTGGTCGACGTCGCCCCAGGTGCAGCCGCCTTCGACCAGAACTGTGCGGGCCCGGGGATCAACGCGGATGCCCTTCATGCGCGAGAGATCGATGACCAGCCCGTCGTCGCAGGTCCCCAGGCCGGCGCCGTTGTGCCCGCCGCCACGGATTGCGACCGGTAGCCCCTGGTCGCGGGCGAAGTGCACGGCCCGGACGACATCGGCCACGTTGGCGCAGCGGACAATCAGCGCGGGGAACCTGTCGATCATGGCGTTGTAGACCTTGCGCGCCTGGTCATAGCCGTCGTCGGCCGGCTGGACGAGCTGGCCGCGCAGCCCAGCCTTGAAGGCGCTGACGGCGGATGGATCTGGCCGGGTGGCCCGTCCGCCGGGGCCGGGTGTGTAGCTCATGGCATCTCTTCCATACGTTACGTTCTGGCTCTAGCGCCGCCTCGGGTCGTCCGCCGGATTGAGGTACGTGATACCCCACGGGCCGACGCTGTGGAGCTGCAAGACAGTGTCCTCAGAGGTCCACGCGAAATGCGGGCTGCCCGTCGGGATCACGACAAAACTGCCGGCGGGAAGTCGCTTCCCGAGCGTCTTGTCCATCTTTTCACCCGCGGCGATGTGGAACGTGCCGGAAAGCACCGTGACATGTTCGATGGCGGGATGCGTGTGTGGAGCGATCTCATAGCCCGCGGGAAACTTTAGCCGCATTGTGATCGGCTCGGCCTTTGCAGGATCCCCCTCCAGGACGCTGATCTGTGCGCCGCGTGGGAGCGACGGCGGGCCGGCCGCCCACGTCATCTCATCCGGCGTAAGCATGACATGGCGACTCTGCGCGACAACGGTTGACCAGCCGACTACGCCGATTACCACGCTGGCCACGACCAACGCAACGCCTCTCCAGCTCCGGTTCCTCATGATGAACGTTCCCCCCCTCGAGTGTTGTGAGGGAAGCGTATCGGGAGGGGCGTTCGCAAACCGTTCGCGCCGGCGTTCGGCGTCGGCCGGTCCAGGCCGTCCAGGATGGCCCGGGCGTCCAGCAGATCGGGGGTATCCAGGCCTTCCGTAAAGCGCGCGTAGATGGGCGCCAGCAGGTCCCGCGCGGCGCGGGCCTGGCCCCGCGCCGCCCAGAGACGGGCCAGGCTCGCAGCGGCCCGCAGTTCAAGGGAACGGCTGGACTGCGACCGGGCGATCTCCAGCGCCCTGCCGAACCAGGCCTCCGCGGCATCGGGCTGGCCGAACTCGCCCTTGAGCCGGTGGAGTTCCGCGCTCCACCAGAGGTCGTGGTTTCCCGCGGCCGTAGCCAGCGCGGCGTCGAGCACTGCTCCTGCCTGATCCATCTGTGCGGCCCGCGCATGGGCCCAGGCCAGCAGCGAGAGATAGTAGGGCCGCCGCGTCTCCGCGCCGATAGCCCGCAGGTTGTCCATGCCCCGCCGGATTTCCGCGACGGCCCCTTCGCCCGGACTGGTTTCCGCCACGGCCCAGCCGCGGATGATCCGCCCCCACTCGCCGTAGTAGGCGAAGCCGTACTTCCCGCAGATCTCCAGGAGTGCGTCCGCGTATCGCCAGATCGCTTCCAGATCGCGCCGCAGCTGGAACTGCACGACGGCGTGCGCATAGGCGAGCGCCTGGCTGTAGGGATGCCCGAACCGCTCGGCCAGAGCGATGGCCCGCAGGCTGCGCTCGCGGGCCCGATCGGGATAGCCCGATAGCCACAGGGTGTGCGCCTGCCAGGCGAGGGTGAATACGCCGAGGTCCGATCCGTAGAGCGACGGATGATGGTGCTCGAAGTCGTGGTGCGCGACGGCCTGCTCGAACATGTGCAGCCCGCGTTCCAGGGCGCCTATGCTCGTCAGGCTTCCCCCGAAGGCGTGGCGGCCTTCGGAAAGCCGGGTCGCCTTCCTCTCGGTCAGCTCGTGCAACGTTCCGGCGATCTCGAGAGATCTACGGATGTTTCCCCGCACGAAATTGACTGCCCACAGGCCCCACAAGCATCGCACGACGGCCTGAGCGTCTCCGAAGCGCTCGCCGAGCACGCGGACGCGCTCCAGGACCGACTCCAGTTCGGGCGCGGCGTACCCGCGGGCAGCATTGAGCGGCGAGGTGAGGGCGAGGTGCAGGTCGAGTTCTCGCCGATCGCGCTCCAGGCTCTGGGGGAGTTGCTGGAGGAGCGCAAGCGCCTTCCCGTAGTCGCGGATCGCCTCCTCGCTGGCGCACACGTTGTTCGCCATCCTGGCCGCGCGCTCGTAGAACTCGATCGCCCTCGTCGGCTGCCCCGCGTGTTCCCAATGCGCGGCGAGATGCGCGCTGACGCGATCCAGGTCGGACGCGTGCAGGATCTCCAGCGCCTGCGCGATCCGCCGGTGCAGCAAGCGGCGCCTGGGGGGGCTCACTTCCGCGTAGGCGACCTCGCGGATGCGGTCGTGGCTGAAGTCGTAGGCGTCGCCTGAATGCTCCCGGACGATACGGCGTTGCCACAGTTCGTCGAGCGCGCGGACCAGCTCTGCCTCATCGAGGTCGCTGGCTTCACGGAGCAGTTCGAATCCGAAATCGCGCCCGATCGCGGCCGCGAGATGCGCGAGTTCACGGGTTGACAGCGTCAGCTGGGTGAGCCGCGCCGCAATGACGGCCTGGACTTTCGGAGGCAACGCCGTCGCACCGGGTCTGCGGAGGGCATCGTCGCCGAGCGGCAGGCCGGCCCGGGCGATCTCGATGACGAAGAGCGGATGGCCCTCGGTCTGCCGGAACAGGTCCGCGCGGGCCTGCGCGTCCAGGGTGCGCTCGGCGACGTGTTGGGCGAGCGCGACGGTCCCGTCTTCGCCCAGGGGGCCCAGTTCGATCTCTTCGAGTTGTTCCAGGTTACGCAGCTCGAGGAGCAGTGGCGCGAGAGCCGGGTTGTCCACCTGCTCCTCGGTGCGCAGGGTGCCCACCATCAGGAGGCGGGCCCGAGGGTCGAATCGCAGCAGGTAGTGCAGCCACTCCAGCGTGTCGCGGTCGCACCACTGCAGGTCATCGATCAGCAGCAGGAGCGGTCCGGCCGCCAGGACGGTCCGGGCCAGCGCCTCGAAGAATCGCCGGCGCTGCCAGCCTTCGGTGAGCGGCTCTGGATGTGGCAGGTCCGGGCGCTCGGTCAGAAGTTCAGGGAGAAGCCGCGCAATTTCGGCGAGCCAGATGGGCTCCAGCCGTGGCAGCGCAGGCCGCAGCGCCTCGGAGCGCAGCCAGTCGGTGATGGGCGCGTACGCAAGGCGGCCTTCGGTCGCGTACGCGCGCGTCCGTGCGGCGGCAATGCCCTGTCCGGCGCACCAGGCCAGCAACTCCTCCCCCAGCCGCGTCTTGCCGATCCCAGCCTCACCGGAGATGATCGCCAACTGCGCATGGCCGTTCGCGGCGCCGTGCCAGATCGAGAGTAGCCGCTGCCACTCCTGCTCCCGACCGACGAGTGGAAAACTGGCTGCCAGCCCGGGGGGCCTGACCTCTCCTGCCTCCACCTCGAGCAGGCGCCTGTACATGTCCTGCGTGGCGGGATCGGGCTCCGCGCCCAGTTCGTGCCGCAGGACTGTTACGCACGTGTGGTACACGTGGAGTGCCGCGGCGCGTTCACCGCTCAGGGCATAGAGCCGCATCAAGCGGCGATAGGTCGCTTCACGCAGCGGGTCCAGTTGCAGGAGGCCGCGCGCGTGACGGATCGCGGCCGCGAACTCCCTGCGGTACTCGAGGGCCTCGGCGAGATCCTCCAACGCTTTGTGATAGCGCTGCCGCAATCGTTCGCGCTCGGGCAGGATCCATTCGTCGTAGCACTCAGGGAGCAGATCGCCATGACACAGCGCGACGGCTTCCTCCAGTTTCCCTCGCGCCGGTGGTTGGGTGGCGTAGGCGCACGCCAGGGTGTCTTCGAACTCTGCCACGTCGAACGTAAACGGCGCATCGGTTCGCCACCGCAGCACTTTTCCTTCCACGTCGAGGAAGCGCTCGGCATTTGGCAGGGCACGGCGCAAATGGTGCAGTTCGCGGCGCAGGTTTGTGAGCGCCTGCGCCTCGGTCGAGTCGGGCCAGACGACGAACGCGATCCGCTGCCGTGACTGGGGTTGATGCCGGGTGAGAAGCAGGTAGGCCAACAGAGACTGCTGCCGGACGGTCCGCACGTCTGTGACCGGCCGCCCGTCGCTGGTCAGGCGAAAGCCGCCGAGCAGTTCGATCCGGAGAGCCCGCTCTGCCATTGGCGCACCCGCCTGCACCGCAGGTAGCAAAAGTGGGTGAGCCTTCGCGCTGGAGGAGAGGACTCCTCCTCCCACACGGGTCGCACTGGCGCTCCCTGGCCTGACGGACTAGCCGGCCACCGAAGAGATCGACGCCCGAAGCGCAGGGGGGAAGAGCTTCGGGCGTCGCGCTTGGTAGCGGGGGGAGGATTTGAACCTCCGACCTTCGGGTTATGAGCCCGACGAGCTACCAGACTGCTCCACCCCGCGTCGCACCACCTATGATAGCCAACCCGCCGCAGCGGTGTCAACGCGCGCATGGCGGTGCACCTGCGCCCGTCCTCGACGCCTCGGACACCGGGCACCGCCCCCGGGAGGTCGGCGGTAGGACGCGGACGACCGCGCGACGAAGGCGATCCCTGCCATGATCGCCGACCTGGTCATTCGCGGGGGCACGCTGGTCACCGCGGCGGGTGCGCGCCGCGGCGCGGTCGCCATCGCCGACGGGCGCATCGTCGCCGTCGATCGCGACGACGCCATGCCCGAAGCCCGCGAGGTCCTGGACGCCACGGGCCTGCACGTGCTGCCGGGCATCATCGACACGCACGTGCACCTGCGCGACCCGGGGCGGACCGAGCGCGAGGACTGGCTGTCGGGCACCCGTGCCGCGGCGGCGGGGGGCATCACGACCATCCTGGAGATGCCCCTGGCGATCCCGCCCGTGCACAGCGCGGCGCTCCTGCAGGCGCGGGCGGCGCACGTGCAACCCCGCTCGATCGTGGACTTCGCCCTCTACGGCGCTGCCAGCGGCGACAACCTCGACGAGCTCGAGGCCATGGCCGCCGCGGGCGCCGTGGCCTTCAAGACCTTCCGCACCCGCGCGCCGGCCGGCCGCGAGCACGAGTTCACCGGCATCTGCTGCCCCGACGCCGGGCAGATGCTGCGGGTCATGGAGCGGACCGCGCGCACGGGGCTGCTGCACGCCGTGCACGCCGAGGACCAGCAGATCCTCGATGTGGCCGAGGCGGCCGTGCGTGCCGCGGGGCGCCACGACGGCCGTGCGCACGCCCTGGCCCGGCCCGAGGCGGCGGAGGTGGCGTCCGTCGCCCAGTGCATCGCCCTGGCGCAGGCCACCGGCGCGCGCCTGCAGGTCGTGCACCTCAGCACGGCCACCGCCGCGGCGTGGGTGGCGCGGGCCAAGGAGGCAGGCCTGCCGGTGACCGCCGAGACGTGCGCGCACTACCTCATGTTCACCGACGACGCCCTGGCCCAGTGGGGCCCGTTTGCGAAGTGCAACCCGCCGCTGCGGCCGCTGGAGACGCAGCAGCGCCTGTGGGAGGCCGTCCGCAGCGGGGTGATCGACGTGCTGGGCACCGATCACGCGCCCTACCTGCCCGAGGAGAAGGCGCCCTACGTCGACGACATCTGGGGCGCCGCGGCCGGCCTGCCGGGGCTGGAGGAGTTCGCGCCGCTGCTGCTGACCGCCGTCGCGCGCGGCCAGCTGGACCTGCCGCGCCTGGTGCGCCTCACCAGCGAGAACCCCGCCCGGCTGTTCCGCCTGTGGCCGCGCAAGGGCGCCCTGGTCCCAGGCGCCGACGCCGACGTCGTGCTGGTCGACCTGCAGGCGGAGTGGGTGCACGACCACCGCACCCTCTACACGAAGGCCCGCGACGTGGCCCTGCTCTACGACGGACTCCGCCTGCGCGGCCGGCCGGTGGCTACGCTCGTGCGCGGGCGCGTGGTGATGCGCGACGGCCAGGTGGTCGGCGAGCCAGGCTGGGGCCAGTGGGTGCGGCCGCAGACATGACGCGTCGCCCGTACAGACCGTGCCCCGCATGGCGCGCACCCAGGGGCGTGCGCCGCGGAGGCCCGGACACCCCGCATGCCGGAGACCGTGAGGTGCGGGTACGGGCGTTTTCATGAGCCGCGCTCTCTACGCCGGCACGTCGGGGTTCAGCTACCCCGAGTGGCGCGGGACGTTCTACCCGGCCGACCTCCCCGCCGACCAGATGCTGGCGTTCTACAGCCGCGCCTTCCCCACGGTCGAACTCAACACCACCTTCTACCGGTTCCCGCGCCGCGCGCAGGTGGACGCCTGGCGCCTCGCCACGCCCCCCGGCTTCCGCTTCGCCGTCAAGGTCCACCGCACCATCACGCACCTCAAGCGGCTGCGCGACGTGGACGAGCTGGTGAGCGTGCAGCTGGAGCGCGCCCGATGGCTCGACGATCGGCTGGGCCCGCTGCTGGTGCAGCTCCCGCCGTCGCTGCGGCGCGACCTGCCGCTGTTGCGCGCGTTCCTGGCGCTCTTCCCGCCCATGGCGCTGGCCGTGGAGTTCCGCCACGCGTCGTGGCACACGGACGAGGTCTACACGGCGCTCGACGACGCGCAGGCCGCGCTGGTCGTCATGGAGGCCGACGACGACCCGCCGGTGCTGCGCTTCGTCGGACCGTTCGCGTACCTGCGCCTCCACCGGTCCGGCTATGGTGACGACGCGATGGCCGCCTGGGCAGCGCGGGTGGTCGACCTGCTCGCCCAGGGCAGGGACGTCTACGCCTACTTCACCCACGAGGACGGGGCACCGGCGCCGGCCTACGCGCAGGCGCTGGCCCGCCGTGTCGCACAGATGCGGGGTACCGCCGGCGGGTCTGCCGGCACCGACAGCACCGGCGGTGGCGGCGGGCCGCCACGCCCGGCACCGGCGGGCGCGCCCGGGCACCATACAAGGGAACCGAAAGGCGGCAGGGTGCGTAGAGGAGCCCGGAAGGGTACGCCGCTCCGGTAGGTCCTGATGATACGGGAGGGAGAGATGCGCAGCACCCGGTTCGTCGCAGTCTGTGTGGCCGTCGTCCTGGTTGCGACCGGCGTCACCGCCGGCGCCTACGCCCAGGACCTCTTTGGCATCATCAAGACCCTGGGCATCGGGTACGCCGTACGGCAGTTCGCGCCGCAGATCAACAACTTCATCAACGACCTGCTGCAGAACCGCGGCGTCGCCGTGCGCCAGCAGACGAAGGTGGTGCCCATCCTGAGCCTCGCCATCGGCGTGGGCAACCCGGGCGGCGCCTACATCGGGGCGGCACAGGTCTCGGGGCCGGCCGCGGCGGTCAATCGCGTCCAGGCCGTGGCCCTGCTCGAAGCCGACTTCCAGACGGCGTTTCGCATCAAGGCCTACGTGCCCGTCGACAACCTGAAACCGTGGGAGGCGTTCCGGCGCGTGCCCGGCGTGGGCGTCTCGGCCATCGTGGACATCCGCATCTGACCGGGGCGTCGCACGGCGATCCGGCCGGGCCTTCGCGTCCCCCATGATGACGGCGCGGGGACCTTCATCATCGACCCAGGGCGTCGCATGGCGATCCCGGTTGGGCCCCTGGCCCCGGGCCTGGGGCCCGGGGCCGCGCCGCGGGCGCAAGGGTCCGGAGCGGCTCAGTCGAGTTTCTTCTGGAAGCGAGCCACGCTCACCATGAAGAAGAGCACGCCCAGGGCGGCCATGGGGAGGATCTGGTCCCACAGGTCCGCCAGCCCCGCGCCCTTGAGGATCACCCCGCGCACGATCACCAGGAAGTACGTGATGGGCAACCCGAAGGAGAGCCACTGCAGGAACGGGGGCATGCCCTCCCGCGGGAACATGAACCCCGAGATGATGAGCGTGGGCAGCAGGACGAAGAACGACGCCTGCATCGCCTGGCGCTGGGTGCGCGAGACCGTGGAGACGAAGATCCCGAGGCCCAGGCTCGAGAAGTAGAAGAAGAACGTCACCAGGTAGAGCAGGGCCAGGCTGCCACGGATCGGCACCTGGAACCAGAAGGCGGCGATCAGCAGCGCCAGCGTGATGTCGGCGTACCCGACGACCACGTAGGGCAGGATCTTCCCCAGCATCAGCTCGCCGCGGCGGATGGGCGTCACCACCAGCTGCTCGATGGTGCCGAGCTCCCGCTCGCGCACGATGGCGATGGCCGTGAGGCTCAGGGTGATGTTCTGCAGCACCACCGCCAGCAGGCCGGGTACCATGAAGTACGTGCTGCGCAGGTCGGGGTTGTACCAGGCGCGGGTCCGCACCTCGATGGGCGCCTGGAGCCCGCGCCCGCCCAGCTGGCGGCCGACGATCTCCAGCGACGCCACCCGACCCAGGGCTTCGGCGGCGCCCAGCGCGCTGCTGGCCACCAGCGGATCGGACGCGTCTACGATGACCTGCACGGAGGCGCCCAGCCCGCGCCGCAGGCGCACCGCGAAGTCGGGCGGCACGACGATGATCACCCGGGCCCGCCCCCGCTGCACCAGCACCTCGGCGTCGGCGAGCCGGTCGAGGTGGTAGCGCAGCGCGTAGTACCGGGTGTTCGCGAACCGCTGCAGCAGCGCCCGGCTCTCGGGGGTCCGCGAGTGGTCCACGACCGCCGCGGGCAGGTGCTGGACGTCGGTGGTGATGGCGTACCCGAACAGCAGCAGCTGGATCACGGGCAGCAGCAGCGCCATGGCCAGCGTGCGCCGGTCGCGCACGAGCTGGATGAACTCCTTCATGACGATGGCCCCCAACCGCCGGGTCACCGCGCGCCCTCCGATCGCTGCCCGGCGGGACGGGGCGGGGCCGTCCTGTGGTCCTGCCCCGCGGCCTGCGGCCCGGCCGCTGCCTCGGTGTGCCGGCCCGCTACCAGGGCCACGAAGACATCCTCCAGGGCGGGCGCGCGTGGTGCGACCGCGCGCACGCGCACCCCGGCCGCGGCCAGGGCGTCGGCCAGGGCCGGCGCGGCCCGGTGGGGGTCGGCCACCAGCGCGTGGATCGCGGTGCCGTAGAGCGCGGCATCCGTGACGAGCGGGGAGGTGCGCACGACGTCGAGGGCGCGCGCCCAGGGGTCGGCCTCGACCCGCAGCAGCGCGCCGGGTAGGTGCCGTCGCTTCAGCTCGGCCGGCGCGCCCTGGGCCACGATGCGGCCGCCGTGGATGAAGGCCAGCCGGTCGCAGTGCTCGGCCTCGTCCATGTAGTGCGTGGTGACCATGACCGTCGTCCCGTCCTCCGCGAACCGGTAGATCAGGTCCCAGAACTGCCGGCGGGACAGCGGGTCCACGCCCGCGGTGGGCTCGTCCAACAGCAGCAGCTCGGGCCGGTGGAGGATGGCGCAGCCCATGGCCAGCCGCTGCCGCCAGCCGCCCGAGAGGGTGGCCACCAGGTCGCGCTCGCGGCCGGCCAGTCCCGCCATGGCGATCCAGTCGCGCACCTTGCGGCGTCGCGTCGCGGAGTCCAGCCCGTAGACGCGCGCGTAGAACTCCAGCTGCTCGACGACGGTCAGGTCGCCGTAGAGGCTCGCCCGCTGGCTCATGTAGCCGATGCGGGGCCGCAGTCGCTCGGGCTCGCGGGCCGGATCGTACCCCAGCACCTGCACCTCCCCCGCGGAGCGATCGAGGAGCCCGCACAGCATGCGGATCGTGGTGGACTTGCCCGCGCCGTTGGGACCCAGGAAGCCGAACACCTCGCCCCGTCGGATCTCCAGGTCGATGTGGTCCACGGCGACGAAGGCCCCGAATTGTTTGGTCAACCCCCGGGCGACGACGGCCGGCTCGCTCATAGGCCGGGAACGCACGGTCTCACGAGTGGCCGTCCGGCCCGGCGGGCGCAGCGGCCAGGAGCGCGATGAAGGCGTCCTCCAACGACGGGGCTGCTGGCGCCACCGCTGCCACGGCGATGCCCTGGGCCTCGAGCGCCGCCCGGACGCGCGGTGCCGCCCTGGCGGCGTCGGGAACCGTCAGGTGCAGCGCGTCGCCGAAGATGCTGCCGGTGCGGACCTCCGGCAGCGCGCGGGCCACGGCCAGCGCCCGCCGCCGCGGTTCGGCCCGCACCTCGAGGAGCTCGCCAGCGACCTGCGCCTTCAGGGCGTCGGGGGTATCGACGGCGAGCAGCCGTCCGCCGTAGAGGAGGCCGATGCGCGTGCACCGCTCGGCCTCGTCCATGTAGGGCGTCGCGACCAGTACGGTGGCGCCGCGCCGGTTCAGGTCGTAGAGCAGGTCCCAGAACTCGCGGCGCGACACGGGGTCGACGCCGGTCGTCGGCTCGTCCAGCACGAGCACCTGGGGCTCGTGGAGGAGCGCGCAGGCCAGCGCCAGCTTCTGCTTCATGCCGCCGGAGAGGTGTTCGACCAGCGTGTCCGCGAACGGTTCCAGCCGTGCGAAGGCCAGGAGTCGCTGGAAGCGGGCGGCCATGGCGCGTGGGGGCACCTGGTAGGCCTCGGCGAAGAAGCGGAGGTTCTCGACGACGCTGAGGTCGCGGTAGAGCGCGAACGCCTGGGGCATGTACCCCAGCTGGGACCGCGCGACCTCGGGCGCTGTGGCGAGGTCACACCCCGCAATCCGGATGCGCCCTGCGGTGGGGTCGAGCACGCCGGCCAGCATCCGGAAGAAGGTCGTCTTGCCCGCGCCGTCGGGACCCACCAGCCCGAACACCTCGCCCGCGGACACCTGCAGGTCGAGCCCCGCCACGGCCGTCACGGTACCGAAGACCCGCGTCAGCCCTTGCGCCTCGACGGCCGGTGGCACCGGGCCGCCGCCAGACGCCGGAACACGAGCTGCGGTCAGGTGCCCCACTATGGCGGCCCGGCCAGTGTGATCCGGGCATCGGCGGGCATGCCGGGCTTGAGCAGCCCGGCGGGGTTCTCCAGCGTGATGCGCACGCTGAAGACCAGCTTCACCCGCTCCTCACGGGTCTGCACGTTGCGGGGCGTGAACTCCGCCTGGCTGGCGATCTCGGTGACGGTGCCCGGGAACGGCCGTCCGGGGAACGCGTCCACGAAGACCTGCGCCGGGGCACCGGGCCGCAACCGGCCGAGTTGCGCTTCCGGCACGAAGACGCGCAGCCACACGCGGCGCAGGTCGGCCACGGTGAGCAGGGGGATGCCCGCGCCGACCACCTCGCCTGGCTCTACCGTCCGCGCCAGCACCACGCCGTCGATGGGCGAGCGCAGCACGGTGTTGGCCCGCAGGGCCAGCGCGTGCCGCAGCGCGGCCTCGGCGCTGGCGACCGCCGCCGCCGCGGC
>JAVKHP010000001.1:0-229959 GCA_031459855.1 Armatimonadota bacterium | reverse complement strand
ATGGCCTCATGCGGCCTCGCCCTCCCGTGGAGGCGCGGCAGGGCCGCTGGCGACGACATGATCGTCGTGGGGTGACGGGACGGATGGTTGTCACCGCCGCGCAGGGCTGCCGAAGGCGCCAATGTCGGAGCAGGCGGCCTGGCGCGTCATCCTTGCGCAGGGCTGCCAGCGGGTCGCGCCGAAGAGAAGGCGACACGTCGCACGCCCCGGGGACAGCATCGTTGCGGCAGCGTGTGCGCGCGGTTCGCGGACCGGGCGTCGGGCGGGCGTGTGGGTCCTGAGTGTGGGTCCTCCGGAGGAGGGACGGCGGACCGTGACTCCCCAAGTCCTGGTGAACGGCGTCCTGCTGGGCGGCATCTACGCCGCCGTCGGCGCGGGGTTCTCCCTGGTGTGGGGCGTGCTCAACATCATCAACATCGCCCACGGCGCCTCGGTCATGCTGGGCGCCTACGTCACCTTCTTCCTGTTCTCGCGTTTTGGCCTCGACCCGTTCCTCACCATCCCGATCGCGATGCTCACCCTGTTCGTCGTGGGCTACGTGATACAGCGGGTGCTCATCAACCGGGTCATCGCCCACGGCGTGTTCATGACGCTGGTGCTGACGTTCGGCCTCTCGTTGTTCCTCATCGACACGGCGCTGCTGGCGTTCTCGGCCGACTACCGGTCGGTGACGCCGCCCTACGCGGGACGCGGCCTGAGCCTCGGCGGTCTGGTCATCCCCTACCAGCGGCTGGCGATCCTTGCCATTGCCCTGGCACTCATCGCCGCCCTGCACCTGTTCCTGACCGCGACCCGCATGGGGCGCGCCATTCGCGCCACCGTGCTCAACCGCCAGGCGGCGCAGCTGTGCGGGGTCGACATCCACCAGATCTACGCGGTGACGTTCGGCATCGGCGCAGCCCTCGCGGGCGCGGCGGGCTCGATGCTCGCCATGGTGATCACGATCTCGCCGTTCATGGGCAACACCTTCATCGGCAAGTCGTTCGTCATCGCCACGCTGGGCGGGTTGGGAACCGTCCAGGGGGCGCTCGTGGGCGGCCTGCTACTCGGGCTGGCCGAGTCGCTGGGGGCGGCGGTGCTGGGGCCCTCGTACCAGCAGGCGCTGGGGTTCGCGCTGCTGCTGCTCGTGCTCGTGCTGCGCCCCGAGGGCATCCTCGGCAAGAAATTCTTCGCCGAGGTGAAGTGAGGGAGCACCGGGTGCGGATGACCGCGCGGACACCGACGGGCGGCCCTGGGAACGGCACCGCGGGCACTGCCACGGGCCTGCGCCGCGGGAATCCCGCCGGCGAGATGGTCATCGGGCGGCACGACAGGCGTGTCGCCGGACGGGTGGTCGTGTGGCTCGTCCTCGGCGTCGCCCTGGCCGCGGCGCTGGCCGTGCCGTGGGGGCTGAGCGGCTACTGGCTGCGGATCCTCACCAGCACGTTCATGTTCGCGGCGCTGGCCCAAAGCCTGAACCTCATCGCCGGGTTCGGGGGCCGCGCCGACTTCGGCAACGTGCTCTACTTCGGGCTGGGCGCCTACACCACGGGGTTTGCCATGCAGCACGGCGTGCCGCTGCCCCTGGCGGTGGCCGCCGGGGCGGCGGTGGCAGCGGTGGTGGCGGCGACGGTGGGCGTGCCGATTCTCCGGCTGAAGGGGCACTACTTCGCGATCGCGACCATCGGCCTGATGGAGGGGACCCGCGAGCTCGTCACCAACGTCGCCGCCCTGGGCGGCGGCGCGGGCATGAACATCCCGCTGGTGCGCATCGAGCCCCGCGTCTTCTCCCTCGTCATGTACTTCGTGATGTTCGGTCTCATGCTCGCCTACACCGGCGTGGCCGCCCTCGTCGCGCGCGGCAGCCTGGGCTACGGCCTACGGGCGCTCAAGGCCGACGAGGAAGCCGCCGCCGCCATGGGCGTCAACACCATGCTGTACAAGGTGGCGGCGTGGGCTCTGAGCGCGGCCTGCACCGCGCTCGTCGGCGGCGTCTACGCAATCTGGCAGAGCTTCATCGAGCCCCGGATCGTGTTCGACGTCGTGATGGGGACGGAGTACTTCATGATGATGTTGCTGGGCGGCCCGGGCACGGTGGCCGGCCCGCTGGTCGGCGCGTTCGCCCTCCACATCCTGAGCGTGCTGGTCTGGAGCCGGTTCCTGCACGGCCACCTGGCGGTCTTCGGCGTGGCCATGGTGCTCATCGTGCTGTTCCTCCCCGGCGGGGTGGTGCCGACGCTGCGCGGGTTGCGCTGGCGGCGCGCGCCGGCGTGGGCCGTCGCGCGCGGTGCCGAAGGAGGCGGCGGATGAAGAGCGCCCACGACCGCCGCACGCCTGCGGCCGGCCACGTCGCTCGCGGCACCGAAGGAGCCTGCGGATGACGGGGGCTACGCCGCTGCTCCCTGCCGCAAGGGCGATCGGCCCGATCCCCCGCGCCTGGGGGTGGGGATCGGGTGGCGTGGCGTCGCTGCCGACGCACGGAGGACGAGAGCGATGATCCTCCAGGCCCAGGGGCTCACACGGCGGTTCGGCGGCGTCGTGGCCGTCGACCGCGTCGACTTCACCGTGGCCGAGGGCGAGATCTTCGGGGTCATCGGCCCGAACGGGGCGGGCAAGACGACCCTGATGAACCTCATCAGCGGGCTGGATACCCCCACCGCGGGCACGCTCTCCTTCCGCGGACGGCCGCTCGTCGGCCTGCCGCCCCACCGCGTGGCGCGGCTGGGCATCGCGCGCACGTTCCAGATCATGCGGCCCTTCGTCGGGATGACGGTGCGGGAGAACGTGGCGATCGGCGCGCGGTTTGGCAACCCCGCCCGCCACCTGTCGATGGCGCAGGCGCTGGTCCGGGCCGACGAGGTGCTGGCGTGGGTGGGCATGCAGCAGCGCGCCGACGACGAGATCGGCACGCTCACCACCGGCGAACGCAAGCGGCTGGAGCTGGCCCGCGCGCTGGCCGCGGCGCCGCAGCTGCTGCTGCTGGACGAGGTCATGTCGGGGCTGCTGCCCCGCGAGGTGTTCGAGGTGATGGACCTGGTCCGCCGGATCAACGGCCAGGGGGTGACCGTCATCCTCGTCGAGCACATGATGCGGGTGGTGATGACCCTCTGCCACCGGGTGCTGGTGTTGCACCACGGGAAGCCCATTGCCACGGGGCGGCCAGCCGAGGTGGCCGCCGACCCTGCCGTCATCGGTGCCTACCTGGGCGAGCGATACGCCCGCCGGGCCGCGGGGGCGCCGCGCGAGGACGTAGCGCGCGCGGGCGCATCGCCTACCGACGCGCCCCCCGCCGGCACGGAGCCCGGAGCGACGCCGCGCGACCACGGTGGGGAGGGCGATGCGCGATGACCGGCTGTGCGCCGCTGGTGTGGCCGGGGGCGGGAGTCCACCGGCGGTGGGGCGGAGAGGGTGACGGATCGTGACCGGCCCGACGCTGCTGGACGTGCGGGGGCTGGGTGGCGGCTACGGGAGCGTGCAGGTGCTGTGGAACATCACCATGCACGTGGCCGCGGGCGAGGCGGTGGCCCTCATTGGGGCCAACGGTGCCGGGAAGACCACGCTGCTGCGCCTGCTGGCGGGGCTGCTGCCCGCGCGGATGGGCAGCATCTGGTTCGACGGCCAGGAGATCACGACACGGCCAGCCCACCAGCGGGTGGCGGCGGGGCTGGTCATGGTGCCCGAGGGCCGGCAGCTGTTTCCCGGCATGACGGTGCGTGAGAACCTGCTCATGGGAGCGTTCCTGCGGCGCAGCCCGCCGTCGGTGCTCGCGGACGACCTGGAGCGGGTGGAGGCGCTCTTCCCGGTGCTGGGCGAGCGGCGCGACCAGCTGGCGGGCACGTTGAGCGGGGGCGAGCAGCAGATGTGCGCCATCGGGCGGGCGCTGATGGCGCGTCCCCGGCTGCTGCTGATCGACGAGCTGTCGCTGGGGCTGGCGCCCATCGTCGTCGACCGGCTCATCGAGGCCATCGACGCGATCCACCGTCAGGGCATCGCCGTGGTGCTGGTCGAGCAGGACGTGGCCACGGCGCTGGGCATCGCGGCGCGGGGCTACGTGCTGGAGGCGGGCGCGATCACGCTGACCGGCCCCAGCGCCGACCTCCTCGCCGACGCCCGGGTGCGCGAGTCGTTCGTTGGCATCTAGCGGCAGGAAGGGGGGGCGGAAAGGCGGAGAGGCGTGGCCGGCAGGATGGACCAGGTCCTGGCAGAGTACACAACGTGGGACCCCACGGATAGGAGGGACACCTATGCGGATGTCGAGGGCAACAGGGTGGGCTTCGCGATGGCACGCGCGCGTGGCGACCGGCGGCGTGCTGCTCCTTGTGGCCGCGCTCGTCACCCTGGGAGCCACGGGTGCCGGCCGGGCACAGGCCCAGGAGCCGGTCCTCCGGCTCGGGGCGGCCATCGCGCTCACCGGGCCGGTGTCGCGGGAAGGGAACTTCGTGAAGGACGGCTACGACTTCTGGGTGCGCACCGTGAACGAGCGCGGCGGCATCACTATCGGTGGCCAGCGCTACCGGGTCGAGATCAAGTACTACGACGACGAGTCCAAGGCGGAGACGGCGGCGCGCCTGACCGAGAAGCTCATCACCGACGACAAGGTGGCGTTCGTGCTGGGGCCGTTCTCGAGCGCCATCTTCCAGGCCACCAGCACCATCTCCGAGCGCTACCGGGTGGTGACCATCGCGCCCCAGGCCAACGCCGACACGATCTACGAACGCGGCTACCGCTACATCTTCTCCATCCTGCCGCCCGCCAGCACCTACCTGCGGGGGCTGATCGACATGGCCGCGGCGGCGACACCGCGCCCGACCCGCATGGCCATCATGATCCGCGACGATCCGTTCGGCATCGCGGCAGGGGAGGGCGCGGCGCGCTACGCCGAGCAGCGGGGGTTCCAGGTGGTCTTCAAGGAGCGGTACCCGGCCAACGCCACCGACGTGTCGTCGATTCTCACGCAGGTCAAGGCGCTCAACCCCGAGGTCTTCCTGGCGACGACGCTGTTCCAGGACGCGTTGCTGATCACCAAGCAGGCCAAGGAGCTGCAGTTTGCGCCGCGGATCATGGGCTTCACGGCCGGTCCAGCCATCCCCGACTTCGTCCGGTCGCTGGGCGCCGACGCCAACTACATCTACGGGTCGGAGTGGTGGCTGCCCACCCTGAAGTACTGCGGTGACCCGCCGTTTGGCTGCGCGGCGGACTACGCGACGGCGATCGAGCGGTGGAAAGGGTACACGCCCGGCTACCACACCGCCTCGGGGACGATGGCGGGCCTCGTGTTGCAGCTGGCGTTGCAGGCCGCGGGCAGGATCGACGGCGAGGCCGTCCGGCAGGCGTTGCTGTCCCTGGCGCCGCGGACGTTCTGGGGTCCCATCGGCTGGAACGAGCAGGGCAAGAACGTCCGGGGCACCTCGGTGCCCATCCAGATCCAGAACCAGCGCGTCGTGGCGGTGTGGCCGCCCGAGGCGCGGGTGGCGACGCCGATCTACCCGATGCCCGCGTGGACGGCACGGTGACCGGCCGGCACACGACCTGGCACTGCCGGAGGGGAGCGCTGAACACACGCAGTAGCGCGAGAGGACACTGACCGGCAGACGCGCGCCGGGGCCGCCGGGTGGGGGGTGTTCGTGCCGATGCGTTCGTGCCCAGGCGTCTGCACCGAGGCGCCCGTACCGACGTACTCCCGTACCTACGTGTTCTCGTAACGACCTGGCGATGGAGCGGCACCCATGCGCGTGATGATGGCCGGTGCCTCGGGGTTGATCGGCCGCGCGGTCGCGGCGGCGCTGCGGGCGGAGGGCCACCAGGTGCAGCGCCTGGTGCGGCGCGCGCCGGCGGCGCCGGACGAGGTCTCCTGGGACCCGGCCGGCGGGGGCCTCGACCCCGCGGCGCTGGCGGGGGCAGACGCCGTGGTCAACCTGGCGGGACGGGCCATTGCGCGCTGGCCCTGGACCCGCCGCGCCCGCGATGAGATGGTGGCCAGCCGCGTGGGCGCCACCCGCCTGCTGGTGGAGACCATCGGGCGCCTGGACGCGCGCCCGTCGGTGTTCGTGTCGGCGTCGGCCATCGGCTACTACGGCGACCGCGGCGACGAGGTCCTCACCGAGTCCTCGGATCCGGGCCGGGGCTTCCTGGCCGACCTCGTGCAGGCGTGGGAGGCCGAGGCGCGCCGCGCCCGGGCGTACGGCGTGCGGGTGGTTTGCACCCGCTTCGGGCTGGTCGTGGCGCCGCGCGGGGGCGTGCTGGCGCCCCTGCTGCTGCCCTTCCGCCTGGGGCTCGGTGGCCCGCTGGGCAGTGGGCGGCAGTGGTGGAGCTGGGTGCACCTGGACGACGTGGTGGGCGCGGTGCTGACGGCGCTGCGTGTGCCCGCGCTCGACGGCCCCATGAACGTTGTGAGTCCGGCGCCGGTGACGCAGCGCGAGTTCGCCCGCGCGCTGGGCGCGGCGCTGCGCCGGCCTGCGGTGCTGCCCGTCCCGGCGGTCGCGCTGCGCCTCGTGCTGGGCGCGATGGCCGACGAGACGATCCTGGCGAGCCAGCGCGTCCGGCCCGCGACGCTGGAGGCGGTCGGCTTCGTGTTCCGGTGGCCCGAGCTGCGACCGGCCCTGGAGGACGTGCTCCGGCGTGCGGCCTAGGTACGGTCGGAAGGCCGCGCGCTCGACGGGAGGGAGGACCATGCTCAAGGTGGGAGATCGCGCACCGGCGTTCACCGCCCAGACCGACAGCGGCGAGACCGTCTCGCTGGCCGACTTCCGGGGGAAGAAGGTCGTGCTCTACTTCTACCCCAAGGACGACACGCCCGGGTGCACCCGCGAGGCCTGCAGTTTCCGCGACCACTACGCGGCGCTCCAGGCGCGGGGGGCCGTGGTGCTGGGCGTGAGCACCGACAGCGTCGCCTCGCACCGGCGGTTCAAGCAGAAGTACGGCCTGCCGTTTCCGCTGCTGAGCGACCCCGAGCGCAAGATCGTGACCGCCTACGGCGTGTGGAAGGAGAAGACGCTGGCGGGGCGCCTGGGGTTTGGCATCGAGCGCACGACGTTCATCATCGACGAAGAGGGCCGGATCGCGCACATCTTCCCGAAGGTCAAGGTCGACGGGCACACCGAGGAGGTGCTGGCCGCGCTGGGCGCGCCGGCGCGGTCGTCGCCCGGAGGCCGATGACGGCGCCCGATCGCGGCGGGTCGCGGCGACCGGGTGCGGGCGCAGGTGGTTTGGTGGCCTGCGGGCCGGCCCGCAGGCCGTCGACGACTTTGCGCGGGTGGTGCACGCTGGCAGCGGCAGGGCAGCCGCGGGCCGGGGCGGACCGAGCTCGGCGAGTGACCCCGGTGCCATCGCCATCCCGCAGGGAAACGCCCTGCGCGCGCGAACAAGAGTCCGTTGCGCGCCGCAGGGGCGCTATCGTACGCGATCAAGTTCAGCAGCACTCGATATGTGCCGACAGCGTGCGGCGCGTCGTTGGTACCGACTGCATCGACCCAGGAGGTGACGTACGCATGCGACGAGTCCGCGTGGGACTGCTGGTCCTGGCCCTGGCCGTGATGGTGGGTGCCCCTCCGGTCCTGTCGGGCCCGGCCAGCCCGACCCGCGGCGGGACGCTCACCATCGCGCGCCCCGTCGACGCCGTGTCGCTCGACCCGCACTTCGAGACCACGGCACCGGGCGCGTGGATCTACCAGATGATCCTGGAGCCGCTGGTCACCATGGGCCCGGACATGAAGATCCGGCCGGTGCTGGCCACGGGCTACCGGGTCATGTCGCCCACGCGCATCCGCTTCACGCTGCGGCGCGGCGTGCGGTTCCACGACGGCACGCCGTTCAACGCGGCAGCCGTGAAGTTCACCTTCGACCGCGCCTTCGACCCGCGCACGCCCGCGCGCTGGGCGAGCCTGGCCGGGCCGATCAAGGGGGCCGAGGTCGTGGACGACCACACCGTCGACATCGTGACCACCGAGCCCTACGCCCCCCTGCTCTACAGCGTGGCCATGGTCTACGCCGGCATCGTCAGCCCCACGGCCGTGCAGCGGCTGGGCGCCGAGTTCAGCCGCCGGCCCGTGGGGACCGGGCCGTTCAAGTTCGAGGAGTGGCGGACCAACGACCGGATCTCGGTGGTGCGCAACGACGACTACTGGGGCCCCAAGCCCTACCTCGACCGCATCGTGTTCCGCGTGATCCCGGAGGAGTCGGCCCGGATGATCGCGCTGCGCACCGGTGAGGTGGACATGGTCCTGGTGCCGGCGCCCGCCCAGCTGCCGGCGTTCCGCCGCGACCCGAACTTCACGGTGGCCGAGGCGACCGGGCTGCGTGTGGTGTTCATCGGCATGAACCTGACCCGCCCGCCGCTGTCCGACGTGCGGGTGCGCCGGGCCCTGGTCATGGCCGCCAACCGCAAGGCCATTCTCGAGAACATCCTCGAGGGCGCGGCGAGCCCCGCCGACGGCATCCTCGCCCCCGGCGTCTTCGGCTACAAGCCCATGGGGCTCGACACGCTCTACCCCTACAACCCCGAGCGGGCCCGCGCGCTGCTGCAGGAGGCGGGCTTCCGGCCCGGGCCCGACGGGATCATGCAGCGCGAGGGCATCCCGCTGGTCCTGACGCTCATCTCGGCGCGCGGTCGCTACTTCAAGGACGCCGAGATCTCCGAGGCCTACCAGGCGCAGCTCCGGCAGATCGGCGTGCGGCTGGAGATCTCGTTCCTGGAGTGGGCGACGGTCTTCACCACCGTGCGCGCCGCGACGCTGGACTACCACCTGTTCACCCTGGGCTGGGTGACGACCACGGCCGACGCCGACTACAGCCTGCTGCCCATGTTCCGCTCGGACCAGGCACCGCCCCGCGGGTGGAACACGTGGCGCTACGTCAACCCCGAGTTCGACCGGCTGGTGGACGCCGCGCGCCGTAGCCTCGACCCCGCCGAGCGCCAGGCCCTGTACGGGCGGGCGCAGGACCTGATCGCGCGCGACATCATGTTCGTGCCGTTCTACACCACCAAGGAGATCGCGGTGATGAAGGCGGCGGTGCAGGGGTTCGTGCCGCACCCGATCGAGTACAACCAGGGGTTCGCGTACATCTGGATCCAGCGCTGAGGCGATGCCCGGGTGCGGCCTGCCGGGTGAGGCGCGCACGGCGCGGGGCGGGGCCGCGCACAGCGTGGGGGCGGGTCGGGGAAGGTAGCCCGTACGGGGCGGGGCCGGCCGGCCCCGCCCCCCTGGGGCCTACCGGCCATATTCCTCGGGCACCCCGAGTACCCCGCGCTGCGGGCGCCCGGTTCGCTCCGACCGTCCCGTGCCGGTCACCGGAGTCACCGCGATGTGGATCGGCCCACCGCACGGCGTGGTCACGATGTGGGTGGAGCCACGGCACAGCGCGGCCACGCTGTGGGCCGGCCGACCGCACCGGGCCGTGACCTGAGCCGCTGCACGTCCTGCGCCCGCCATGACCCGCTTCCTCGTCCGTCGACTCCTGGCCGCGGTGCCGGTCGTGCTGGGCGTGGTGCTGCTCATCATGGCCACCATCGACCTGATCCCGGGCGATCCGGCCGCGCTGATGCTGGGGGAAGGCGCGACCCAGGAGATGGTGGAGCGGCTGCGGAAGTCGCTGGACCTCGACCAGCCCCTGCCCGTGCGCTACGTCCGCTACCTGGGGCGCCTGGCGCAGGGCGACCTGGGCCGGTCGATTCGGGAAGGGCGGCGGGTGAACGAGGAGATCGCCGACGTCTGGCCGGCGACCGCGCAGCTGGGCCTCGCCGCCCTGGCGCTGGCCACGGCCGTGGGCATTCCGCTCGGCGTGCTGTCGGCGCGCTGGCCCTACTCGCTGTTCGACAACCTGGTGCGCGTGGTCTCGCTGTTTGGGCTCTCGATGCCGATCTTCTGGACCGGGATCGTGCTCATCGTGGTCTTCAGCCTGTGGCTGGGCTGGCTGCCGGCGGGCGGGCGCGGCACGTGGCTGCACCTGGTGCTGCCCGCCGTCACCCTGGCGACCCCGACGATCGCCATGCTGGCGCGCATGACCCGCTCGACGATGCTGGAGGTGTTGCGCGAGGACTACATTCGCACGGCGCGGGCCAAGGGGGCTGGCCAGCGGCGGGTGCTGGTCCACCACGCGTTGCGCAACGCGCTGATCCCCGTCGTGACGGTCATGGGGCTGCAGACCGGACAGCTGCTGGGCGGCGCGGTGCTGACCGAGACGGTGTTTGCCTGGCCGGGCATCGGCCGCATGCTCGTGCGCGCCATCTTCGCCCGCGACTACGTGCTGCTGCAGGGCGGCGTCCTGGTGCTGGCGGTCACGTTCGTGGTGATCAACCTGCTGGTCGACCTCTCGTACGCGGCGCTGGACCCCAGGATCACGTACCGATGAGCGGGTGCGGGTGCGACCGCCGGGTGGCCGTGGCCACAGACGCCGCGCGCCGGCGCACTGCCGGCCCGCAGGTCGACGCGGGGGCGGCCTGCACGCCGGCGCACGCCCGTCCGGCGCGTGCGCGCGTCCGGCACCCGGGGTGGGTGGCGTGAGCCTGCGCCCGCGCGCCGACGACGCGGCCGTCGCCGAAGCAGTGGCGGCGGGAGCGGCGGCCCGACCGGCGGGCTACGTCTCGGCCGGGGGCGCGGCGTGGCGGCGCTTCCGGCGCAACCGGCTTGCGCTCGCCGGGCTGGTGATCGTCAGCCTGCTGGTGATCGCGGCGGTCTTCGCGCCCTGGCTCGCGCCGGCCGATCCGGCGCGTCAGGTCCTGGAGGACAAGCGCACGCCGCCCGGCCCGAAGTACCTGCTGGGCGCCGACGAGTTCGGCCGCGACATCGCCAGCCGCCTGATCTACGGCAGCCGCGTGGCGCTGCTGGTGGGCGTGGTGTCGGTGCTGATCGCATTGGCGCTGGGCACGCTGCTCGGCACGCTGGCGGGCTACCTCGGCGGCGGCGTCGACGAGGCGCTGATGCGGGCGCTGGACGTCCTGCTGGCGTTCCCGTACCTGCTGCTGGCCATCGCCATCGTCAGCGCCCTGGGGCCGGGCCTGGAGAACACGATCCTGGCTGTCGGCATCTGGGCCACGCCCGGCTTCGCCCGGGTGATCCGCGGGTCGGTGCTGTCCATCAAGGAGCAGGAGTACGTGGCGGCCGCGCGGGCGCTGGGCGCCGGGACGCTGCGCATCGTCGTGCGCCACATCCTGCCCAACTGCATCTCGATCGTGATCGTCTACTCGGCGCTGTACATGGCCAGCGCGATCCTGCTGGAGGCCGCGCTGTCGTTCCTGGGGCTGGGCGTCCAGCCGCCGACCCCGTCGTGGGGGCTGATGGTCAGCACCGGCCGCGACTTCCTGCTGCTGGCCCCGCACATCGCCACGTTCCCGGGCCTGGCCATCGCGCTGGCAGTGCTGGGCTTCAACCTGCTGGGCGACGGCCTGCGCGACGCGCTGGACCCGCGGCTGCGGGTGTAGGGCGGCCCGGGGCTGGCGGCGAGACGACATCACGGCACGGAGGCATCCATGGACACCTACACGGTGGGTACCGCCGTCGCGCCGCGCGGCCAGCGCGCGTTTGGCACGATCCCGGTCCCCGGGCTGGACGTGGCGCTGCCCGTGGCGGTGCTGCACGGCCGCCGGCCGGGGCCGACGGTGTGCATCACCGCGGGCATCCACGGCGCCGAGTACGTGGGCATCGAGGCCGCGATCCGCACCGTGCAGGCCCTCGACCCGCACCGGCTGCGGGGGACCGTGGTGGTGGTGCCCGTCACGAACCCGCCGGCGTTCGCCGCGCGCGCGATCTACGTCTGTCCCCTGGACGGCAAGAACCTCAACCGCGTCTTCCCGGGCGCGCCCGAGGGCACCGCCTCCGAGCGCATCGCCCACGCGGTCTTCACCGCCGCCATCGCCCGCGCTGACGCCTACATCGACCTGCACGGCGGCGACCTGAACGAGGCCCTGCTGCCCTTCACGCTCTACCACGGCGGCGCTGCGTCCGAGGTCGCGGCACGTGCGCGCGCCATGGCCGAGGCGTTCGGCATCCGCCACATCGTGGACGGCGTCGTCGACGGCGCAGCCTACGCCGCGGCGACCGCTGCGGGCATCCCGGCCATCCTGCCCGAAGCCGGCGGCCAGGGCGTGCTGGACCCCGCGATGGTGCGCGTGCACACCCGGGGCGTGGCCAACGTGCTCAAGCACCTGGGGGTGCTGCGGGGCCGGCCCGCGCCGGTGCGGCCGCCCGTGCGGATCGTCGCGTTCCCCTGGATCCGCTCGGCGCACGCGGGGCTGTTCTACCCCCGGGTGCGCGTCGGTGACCGCGTGGAGGCCGGCGCGCTCGTCGGCGAGATCCGCGACTGGTTCGGTCGGCCGCTGACCGAGGTGACCAGCCCGGCGTCGGGCGTGGTGCTGTTCGTGGTGACGACGCCCGCCACGAACCCTGGCGACCCGTTGCTGGCGGTGGGGGTCCCCGAGGGGTGATCGCCCACCGAGTGAATCCGCCGCGGTCGTCGCCGCCACGTCGCGGGCACGCGGTCCTGGCTGCGGGACGCCGCTCCGGTTGACTGCGCGGGCGGCGCGTGCGCCTGGGGGCGGCCGTGGACGCTACGGTGCGCCTGGTGCCGCGTCGCGGTCAGCGCCGCCGGGCGACACGCCGGGCGCCAGGCGCGGCCGCCGCGGCTGCCCGTTCGGCGATCGTGGCCGCCTGCCCCAGCGCGTAGCGGATGGCGTTCAGGTCGCGGATGGCGCGCACGGCCAGGTGCTTGGCCTGGTCGCCCGACGCCTGCCCGAGCGCCCGCAGCGCGGCCAGCCGCGGCGGGTCCTTGGGGGTCAGGGCCGGGTCGTGGTCGAAGCGCCCGCTCTGGGTGTAGTCCACCGGGATGAGCGCACGCCCCATGGCCATCAGCGCCTCGTTGACCGCGCGCACCGCGCGACGGTCGCCTGCACGGGCTGCTGCTGCGGCGCGGCGCCGCAGCGCGACCGCAGCCCGCGCCAGCCGGCGGGCTTCGGCCAGGGCGGGCCGCAGGTCCACCCAGCGCCGGGCGCCGTCGGAGACGGCCTGCAGCGCCTGCAGCCACACGCGGGCCGTCGCGCCGTAGTCGAACGGCAGCACCGGCGCCGTCGCCAGCGTGTAGACCACCCCCAGGTAGATCTTGCAGTCGCGCACCAGCAGGGCGGGGTCGATCTTGTCGGGGGTGTCCTCGGTCGTGTGCCACCACCAGCCGAGCCCGCCCGTGTCACCGCCCGAGAAGACGCTGAAGTCGCGGCTGGCGTGGGGCGAGTCGCCGGGCTGCTCGGAGATATCCATCAGCAGCGACGGGATGCCGATGCCCAGGAACGACTGGTCGCCCATGCGGGTGACCCGCGCGCCCTCGAACCGCCCGCCGGCCACCGCGCGGACCGCCGCCTCGACCACTGCCCGCGCCTCGGGCATGACGTAGGCGTGGCGGTTGACCACCGCGCCCAGCCCGCCGGTCGAGTCGACGTTCACGTGCGCCACGCACCGCGCGTCGAGCTCGTGCCAGAAGTGATCGGCGTACCAGGTCGAGCCCGAGTAGCGGCCATGCGAGTGGCCCGACCAGAACGCCAGGCGCACGCCCCGATAGCGGCGGACGCGGCCTAAGATCCGCGCGATCTCCAGCATCGTGGCGTTGGCCGAGCCGTTGTCCATGGCGCCGCGGTGCCACGAGTCGAGGTGCCCGGAGAAGAGCACGAACGTGTCCTCGACCGCCCCGGGCAGGTCACCGAGCACCAGCGGGGTGGTCCGCCAGCCGGTCTGCACCTCGGTGACCAGCCGGGCCCGCGCGCCGCCACGGCGGATCGTCTCGCGCACCGGGCCGGCGTCGCGGCCGGCCACGGAGACCACCGGGATCTTCGGCAGCCGGTCCAGCGCGTCTGGCGGCGGACTGCCCCAGACCGTCGAGACGATCATCTCGTGCACGTGCGGGTCGTGGTTGAGGCACACCACGCCGGCGGCGCCGGCCCGCTCCGCGGCCGCGATCACGCCGGGGCTGGCGAGGCCGTCGACCACGGCGACCTTCCCCGCCACCCCGGCCGCTGCGAAGCGCGTCGGGTCGCCGCCCGCGTAGACCGCCTCGGCCTCCAATCCCGCCGGGCCCGTGGGCGCGGCGAAGGAGTGCGTGATGCACGGCACGTCGGTGGCCCCGCCGCCGGCGGTGACGGTCAGGGCCGCCGGCCCCGGCAGACTGATGTACGCGTCGTGCATGAGCAGCCGGGTGCGGCATCCGGCCCGCCGCAGCTGGGCCTGCACGTACCGCGCCGCCTCCAGTTCTTCCGGGGTGCCCGACAGCCGCACCCACCGCGCGATCGCCTCGGTGTCGGCCATCAGGCGGTCGGCGCGGACCTGGTCGAAGGGGATCTGGTTCGCAGTGCTCGTCCGTGGCATCGTCGTCCTCCTGGATCACGTTGTGCGCGTACCCGTGCGCCATGCGGTCCTCGCGGGCCGCCGGGCGCCTGCCGACACGCTCCCGCAGCGCTACACGCCGCCCGCGCAGCCGGCGCTGCCCGGCGCCGGCTTGCGCTATCCCAGCATCCAGCGGCCGCCATCGACGCTCAGGGTCTGTCCCGTGACGTAGCTTGCGCGCGGCGACGCGAAGAACAGCACGGCGAAGGCGATGTCCTCGGGCTCGCCGAGGCGCTTGACGGCCAGCGCGTCGAAGAACCGGCGCTGGCCCTCGGGCCCCAGGTCCTCCCACTGGCGGATCGAGGCCGGGTTGGAGAGCACGAACCCGGGCGCCACCGAGTTGGCGGTGATGCCAAACGCGCCCAGCTCGCGCGCGATCTGCCGGGTGAAGCCGATCAGCCCGGCTTTGGCGCTGGCGTAGGCCTGGATGCCGGTCTGGCTGTACGAGCGCCCGGCGCCCGACGAGATCGTGACGATGCGACCGAACCCACGGGCCTTCATCTGGGGCACCACGGCGCGCACCAGGTGGAAGGCCCCGGTGAGGTTGGCGTCCACGATGGCATGCCACTGCTGGGGTGTGACGCGCTCGACGGGCTGCATCACCTGGCCCTGCACGCCGCCTGCAGCGTGCACCAGGATCTCCACACCGCCGGCGATGCGACCGATGTCGGCCACGAGCGCCTCGACGGCCGCCGCGTCGGTCACGTCCAGCACCCGTCCCTCGGCGCGCCCGCTTGCGGCCCGGCAGCGGCGCACGGTCTCCTCCAGCTCCGCCGCCAGGACGTCGGTGGCCCACACCTGGGCGCCGTGGCGCGCGAACGCCTCGCAGATGCCGCGGCCGATGCCGTGGGCCGCGCCCGAGACCAGCACCACCCGCTCGGCAAACGCCCCGGGCTCATACACCGTCGGTCGCCTCCCCGGCAGCAGCCGCCTCAGCGGTCGCGGTGCCTGCGCCTGCCGCGGGCGCGGTCGGCGGACCGCCCCCCGGACGACCGGCGGTGCGCTCCGACGGGTCCGCTGCCCGGGCCGGGCCGCCCGCGGTGGCGTCCGGACCGTACACGCGTGCGTTGAGGGCCTCGAGCTGGCGGATGTTGTCCCACGACATCTGGCGCGTGCCGGCTTCGATCTCGCCGATCATCTGGCCCACGGCCTCGACCAGCGGGATGTGCAGCCCGTGGCGGCCGGCCCGCGCGCGTAGCTCGCCGACGACCCACGCCACCTCGGTCTTGCGCCTGCGCACCGCCAGGTCGCGCCAGACGCCGCTCTTGGCCTTGAGCGACGCGCGGTTGAACGCCACCAGCCGGTCGAGGCTGGCGGCCAGGCGCGCGGGATCGCGGCGCGGCGGGAACACGAACGCGTCGGGCTCGAAGCCGTCGAAGCCCTCGGGCCGCACGCCCTCGGCCGCCGCGACCGCCAGGACCTCGGCCGCGAGGTTGGCCAGCATCGGCCGCGCGCCGGGATCGGCCAGCACGTCCGCGATAGGCGCGTCGACCAGCGCGGTGGCCTTGAGCATGGCGGCGTAGGCGTGTTTGCCCCAGAGGTAGCCCCAGATGTTGTCGGTGGCCTGCGTGTGGGGGAGGAACGCCGTCCGCAGCGCGTCCACGAGCGCCCGCACCCGGTCGGTGATCCGCCCGTCCAGCTCCCCGATCACCAGAGCGCCCCCGCCCCCGTAGAGGATGCGCCCGGGCTCCTGGTAGTCGGCGCCGAAGTTGACGAAAGCCCCGATGGTGCGCGCGGGGCCCACGATGGCGGCGATGCGCTCCTCGTTGAAGCCGTTCTGCATCGAGACGATGGCACCGTCGGGCGCCAGGTGGGGGGCGATCTGCGCCGTGGCCACCTCGGTGTGCATCGTCTTCACCGCCAGGAACACCATGCCCAGCGGCCCGCGGAGCTGCGCCGGCAGCAGCGCCGGCGCCCGCACGGTGAACGTCTCCCGCTGGCCCTCGATGGTGAGCCCGCGGGCGTTGATGGCCGCCACGTGGTCGGCGGCCGCATCCACGAAGGTGACGGCATGCCCGGCCCGCGCCAGGTAGGCGCCGAGCGTGCCGCCGATGGCGCCCGCACCGACGATGGTCACGTCCATGGGGCTCACCGCGCCACCCCGGCCGGCTGCAGGGCCACCCGCCCGCGGTCGCCAACGACGGTGATCGTCACGCCGTAGGGTGCCGACTGGTCCGCCAGGCTGGCCAGGATGCGCGCCGCATCGGTGCCGGTGGCCAGCTCGGGATCGCCCTCGGCGTTCATCACCACGGGGACGAGCTCGACGTCGCGCACGCCGCCGGCGTCGCAGGTGACCAGGGCGATCACCGAGTCGAGGTTGACCGGCGAGCGCAGGCTCTTCCATGAATAGGGCGGGTCGGGCCGCCGCAACACGGGGAACCGGCCCGGCGTCACCGAGTGGAAGAGGAAGTTGCCCAGGCTGTAGAAGACGGGCCGCCCCCCGATGGCGTCGATGCCGTGCAGCACATGGGGATGGTGGCCGACCACGACGTCGGCGCCGGCGTCGATGAGCGCTTCGGCCAGCGGTCGCTGGTAGGCGGCCACCGGGCTCTGGAAGGCCGCGACGAACCCGTGGGGCACGCCCCAGTGCACACCGACCACCACGACGTCGGCCTGGCGCTTGGCCTGTGCGGTCGCCTCGGCCGCCGCCTCCACGTCACCGGGCCAGCACCGCGTCTCGACGTAGGGCGCCTTGCCGGGCGTCTCGTCCAGCCCGGCGCTGTCGACCACGTACAGCGTCGTGACGTGCACCGGCGCGATGCCCGGCCGGTCGGGGGCGGCGGCGCTCCCCACCGGGAGGGTCGAGGCCAGGCCCAGGAACGCGACCCGCACGCCCCGGGCGGTCAGCACGGCCGGGGCCAGCGCCTCGGCCAGGGTGCGCCCGGCCCCGACCGCCGGCAGGCCCACGCGCTGCAGCGCCTCCAGCGTGTCGAACAACCCCTCGGGGCCGTAGTCGAGCATGTGGTTGTTGGCCAGCGTCACCACGTCGATGCCCGCCGCCCGGAGCTCGCCCGCCAGCTGGGGGTCGGCGCGGAACGCCACGTGCTTGTCGGCCGGCGCGCCGCGCGTCGTCAGCGGCACCTCCAGGTTCACGAACACCAGGTCGGCTTGGTGGAAGACCTCCCACACCGCGGCGCTGCCCGGCGAGCGGCCGCCGCCCGCCGGGGTGATGGGGCGTTCCAGCATCAGGTCGCCCGTCAGGGCGATGGTGATCGGTTCACGCATCGCGCACCTCGTCTCGGCAGTCTCGTCGCCAGCGTCCAGGCCATGGCGTGCCGGTCGCGTCGCGCCGGCCCGCGGGGCTCACCGTTCGGCGAGGGTCGGGTCGATGGCGTCGCGCAGGCCATCGCCGAACCAGTTGTAGCACAGCACCGTGATGAAGATCATCACGCCCGGGAAGACCGCCAGCCCGGGGACCGTGCGCAGGTAGGCCCGTGCCCCGGACAGCATGTTGCCCCACGACGGCGCCGGCGGCTGCACGCCCAGGCCCAGGAACGAGAGCGACGTCTCCAGCAGCACCGCGTACGCCACGCCCAGGGTGGCGGCCACCGTGATCGAGGGGATGGACTGGGGCACCACGTGGCGGGTGAGGATGCGCCACCCGCTGCACCCCAGCGCGCGGGCGGCCACCACGAACTCCAGCGTGCGCGTGCGCAGCACCTCGGCGCGCACCACCCGGGCCACGGTCATCCACGACGTGAGGGCGATCACCGCCACCAGGTTCAGCAGGGTCGTCCCCAGCATCGCCAGGGCCAGCAGCGCCACGAAGAACAGCGGCACCGCCAGCATCCCGTCGGTGATCCGCATCAGGACCACGTCGGCGACCCCGCCGAGGTAGCCGGCCGCGGCGCCCACCGCCACGCCGATGACCATCGACGCCAGCATCGACGCCAGCCCCACGGCCAGCGAGACCCGGCCCCCGTACAGCAGCCGCGTGAGCACGTCGCGGCCGTACTCGTCGGTGCCCAGCCAGTAAGGGCGGCCCGGCGGCCGCAGCCGCTCGCCGAGTGCGATCGCCTCCGGGTCGCCGGGCGCGAGCCAGGGTGCCGCGGCCACGGCCAGGTGGATCACCACCAGCACGCCCAGCGCCGCCACCGCCAGGCGGTTGCGCCGGAAGCGCGCCACGATGCGGCTGGCGGGCGTGCGCGTCCGGGGCAGGGCGGGCACCGGCGCAGCGCGCGGAAGGCGCCACTCCACGGCTAGCCCGCCTCCCCACGCCGTGCGTCCGCGCCGGGCGGCCCCGGACGCACGGCGCCGCACCGGCTCGGGCCGCCAGTGGCACGGAGGGCACGCGCCGCCCTGCACGCGTCGCCACCGCGCGCCGGGCCACGGCCCGCGCTGGCGGCGCGCGGACGGACCCTCCGGGCCATCCGCGCCCTCTGCGCCGGCGGCAGGCGGTCAGTCGTAGCGGATGCGCGGGTCCAGGTAGACATAGAGCACGTCCACCAGCAGCGTACTGGCCGCCACCACCGCCGAGATCACCAGCGTGATGCCCATGATCATGGGGTAGTCGCGCTCGAACGCGGCCCGCACGGCCAGGCTGCCCATGCCGGGCCAGGCGAAGACGGTCTCGGTGATCGCCGCGCCTCCCACCAGACGCGGCAGCTGCAGGCCCACCACCGTCACCACCGTGAGCAGGGCGTTGCGCAGCGCGTGCCGGTAGAGCACGCTGCGCTCGGGCAGCCCCTTCGAGCGGGCGGTGCGCACGTAGTCCTGGCGCAGCACGGCCATGGTCGCCGAGCGCGTGTAGCGTGCGAAGAGGGCCATGTTGGCCGTGCCGAGCACCACCGCGGGCAGGACCAGGTGGCGCGCCACGTCCAGCGCCGAGCGCTCGCCGCCCAGGGTGTGCATGCCGCCCGGCGGCAACCAGCCCAGCACGATGGAGAACAGCACGATCAGCATCAGCCCGTACCAGAACGTGGGCACCGAGATGCCGAAGAAACAGAGCGTCGTCACCGCGTGGTCGACCGCCGAGTAGGGCCGGGCTGCGGAGAGCACGCCCGCCGGAATCGCCACCACCAGCGCCAGGGCCAGGCTCGCCGCCGACAGCAGCAGCGTGTTGGGCAGCATCTGGAGGATGATCTCCAGCACCGGCAGCCCGGCCTGGTAGGAGACGCCCAGGTTGCCGCGCAGCACCTGGGCCAGCCACCGCACGTACTGCACGTGCACGGGCTGGTCCAGGCCCAGCAGCGCCCGCATCCGCGCCAGCTCCTCGGGGCCCATGTTGCGGTCGAGCAGGATCGACGGCCCGCCCGGGGCCTGGGTGACCATGGCGAAGACCACCACGGTGACCACCACCAGCAAAATCACCGTGTGGAGCGCCCGGCGCAGGAGGTAACGGCTCACGGCAGGAGGGCGTGCCGCAGCGCCCGATCGAGGCATGCGCCCCGGGCGCCGTGGTCGATGTCCGCAACCACCATGCGCGGGGCGCGGCTCAGCGTCCGATCGAGACGTTCGTCATGTGCGTCAGGGCGTCCCGGTAGCCCATCTTCACCCACCCCTGCACGCGGCGGTTCATCGCCTGCAGCTCGTGGGGGTAGACCAGGTAGATCACCGGCGCGTCCCAGGCCATGAACTTCTGGGCCTGGTGGTAGATCTTCGCCCGCTCCTTGAGGTCGAAGGTCGCGCGGCCCGCCTCCAGCAGGCGGTCGAGCTCGGGGTTGGCGTAGCCGAACTCGTTGAGGGTGCCCTGGGTGTGGTAGTAGGCCAGGATGTCGGCCTCCGGCGGCGTGATGTACCACAGCGTCCAGGTCTGCAGCGGGTTGGGCCGCGACCGGATGCGCGAGAGCAGGGCGTTGAACTCGCTCACGCGCACGTCGGCGTCCACGCCCACGTCGCGCCAGTACTGCCGCGTCACCACCGCGGTCTGCTCGCGCACCGGGTTGCCGCGGTCGACGTCGATGGTGATCTTCAGGGGCTGCCCGCCCTTGCGCCGGATGCCGTCGGGCCCCCGTGTCCAGCCCGCCTCCTCCAGCAGGCGGTTGGCCAGCTCGGGGTTGTAGGGAAACTGGTGGACCTTGTCGGTGTACGCCCAGCTGATCAGCGGGTTGATGGGCCCGGTGGCCAGGCGGCCCTTCCCCTGGTAGATCTTGTCCAGGATCGCCTTGCGGTCCACCGCGTGGGTCAGGGCCTGGCGCACCTTGCGGTCGCCGAACGGCTCGAGCTTGTGGTTGAAGGCCACGAAGGTGTAGTTGACTTGGGGTGCGTCGATCACCTGGACGTTGGGCATCCGCTGCACCAGGCTCAGCTGGTGGGGTTCGATGATCATCAGGTCGAGCTGGCCGGTCTGCAGCTGCGCCAGCTGCTGCTCCAGGTCGGCCACCACGCGGAAGACGATGGCATCGAGCCGCGGCCGGCCGCCGAAGTACCGGTCGTAGGCCACCAGGCGGACGTGGGAGCCCAGCACCGCCTCGGCGAACCGGAACGGCCCGGTGCCGATGGGGTTGCGCAGGAACTCCACGGGGTTGCGCAGCTGGTCGACGGTGTAGCGGCCCAGGATGTGCTCGGGCAGGATGTTGGCCAGGTAGCCCAGCATCACCGGCAGCGTGGCGAACGGCGTCTTGGTCACGATGCGCACGGTGTAGTCGTCGACGATGTCCACGCGGCTGATCTCGCTCACGTTGCCCCGCTGGAAGAAGGGCACCTGCGGGTTCAGCCACAGGCGCTCGATGGTGAACTTCACGTCCCGGGCCGTGAAGGGCTGGCCGTCGTGCCAGGTGACGTTGCGGCGCAGGGTGAAGGTCCACGTCAGCCTGTCGTCGCCCAGGGTCCACCGCTCCGCCAGGTCGCCCACCGGCTGCCAGTTGTTGGGGTCGTACTTGACCAGGGTGCTGTAGAGCACCTTGTTGACCAGGATGTTGGGGAGGCCGCCCACGATGGGCCACATGCGGGCGTTGTCGATGATCGGCAGCGTGAACGTCCCGCCGCGCGCCTGCGCGGCGCCCGGCAGCCCGCTGCCGGCCACGGCCAGGGCGACAGCCGCCACCACCAGTGGGGCGAACCGGAGCGTCACACGACGGATCGGATGCATGTGCTTCACCTCCGACGAGATCGGTCGCTGCCCACCACCGCGTCCAGGGCGGCCGCGGCGGCCTGCAGCGTGTGGACGACCTGGGTGCGTCGGCGCCCCAGACGCGTGACCAGCAGCCGCGCCTCGTGCGACGCCGGGTCCAGGTGCTTCAGGTCTTGCGCATCGGCCAGGGCGGGCAGCGGTCGCTGCGGCACCGCCGGGTCGTGGTCGAAAGGGCTGCCGGCCACGTAGCCCGCCTGCACCAGCGCCCGGATGGCGGCCCGCCGCGCACGCACCAGCGCTTCGACACGGCGCGGCGGGCCGCCTGCGCGCGCGGTGGCCGCGGCGATCCGGTCGAACCGGCGCGCCCGCTGCGCCAGGCCGTCCAGGGCCGCGGCCACCGGCGTCAGGTCGAACCGATCGCCCACGTCGCGCTGCAACGCCGCCACCACGGTCCGCAACTCGTCCACGGCGGGCGCCACCTCCTGGGGCGGGAGGGGGACTGCAGCGAACCGGTAGGCCGCCAGCAGGTAGATCTGCGCGTCGCGGCGCAGGACCTCGGGATCGACCTTGTCCAGCGTGTCGGCCTCGGTGTGCCACCACCAGCCCAGGCCCGAGCCGCCCACGTGCCAGCGCTGTCCCGGGGGCCGCAGCGACAGGCCCATGAACAGCGACGGCACGCCTGCGCCCCAGAACGACTGGTCGCCGGCCCGCACGGGCCGCTCCCAGCCCACCGTCTGCCCGGTGAGCTCCCGGACCAGCGCGGTGCCGAAGCCGGCCACGTCGGCCGTGGCAGTGATGGGGTCGTAGACGGTCGCGCCGACGACACCCGGCGAGTCGCAGTTGATGTGCAACACGCAGCGCTCGGCCAGCTCGTGCCAGAAGCGGTCGGCGTACCAGGTCGAGCCCGCGTACCGCCCGGTGGAGTGCCCCGGCCAGAACGCCCAGCGCACCCCCCGGTACAACCGCGCCCGGGCGCCGTGCAGGATCCGCGCGACCTCCATGGTGACCACGTTGCCCGTGGCGTTGTCGGTCGCACCCAGGTGCCAGGAGTCGACGTGCCCGGAGAACAGCACGAACTCGTCGGTGCGGCCCGGCACGTGCGCCACCGGCAACACCACCGGCCGCCACCCGGTCTCGACGCGACTGTGCACCCGCAGGCGCACCGGGCCCCGGGCCAGGGCGGCGCGCAGCGCCTCACCGCTGGCCTTCGTGATGCTCAGGATGGGGATGCGGGGGAACGCGTGGACGACCTCGGGCGTCGGCGCGCCCCAGACGGGCGAGACGATCCCTTCGTGGATTGCGTCCTCGTCGCTGGGCCAGGTGTGCAGGTAGGCCACCGCCCCGCGCTCCTGGGCGGTCTGCATGTTGCGCCGGCTGCCGGCCTCGGAGAGCACGATCTTGCCGGCGATGGCGCCGGCCTCCAGCCGCCGGTGGGTCTCGGTGTCACGGAACAGGTCGACCCCGCCGGGCACGTACACGACCTCGGCGGTGATGCCCTCGGGCGGGGTCGTGCCGGAGAACGCGCGCGTCTTCGCCGCGATCTCGCGCGGCAGCCCCTCGCCAGCGAGCACCTCGATGCGGGCCTCCCGTGGGTAACTCAGGTACGCATCGAACTCGTGCACCTCGACGCGGATGCCCTCGGCGCGCAGTTGCTGCACGATGTAGTCCATGGCCCGCCGCTCGCCCGCGGTGCCCGAGGTGCGGTCGATGCTGCACAGGACCTCGAGGTCGCGCCACATGCGGGGCAGCGACACCTGCGCCAGGAGGTCGTGCCCTGCGGCATCGGGGCGACGCGCGCGCAATCGGGCCGTCACGCGCCACCTCCTGCCCGCACCGCCGCGCCGTGCCCGCGTGCGGTCGGCGTGGGGTAGGCGACCTTCGAGTGCGACAGGCGGCTGCCCACCAGGAACTCGGCCAGGCGCACCGACGCCCGGAGCACGTTCACCACCGGCACGGGCAGCGCGGCAGCCAGCGCGTCGCCGAACCGGTGGCTCAGGCTCGCGCACGCCAGCACCAGCGTGTCGGCACCGTCCTCGGCGAGGCAGCGGCGGGCCACCGCGAGCACCTTCTCGAAGGTCTCGTGTCGGCCCGCCCGCAACTCCGTCACGCTGCAGTCCACGGACCGCACCGCTGCGCACTTCTCGGCCAGGCCGTAGTGGCGGACCAGCGCGCGTGTCGGCCGCACGGTGCTCTCCAGCGGTGAGAGCACCGCGAACCGGTCGCCCAGCATGGCTGCCGCGTACAGGCCCGCCTGTCCCGGCCCGATGACGGGGATGCGGACCAGCTCGCGCGCGGCCTCCACGCCCGGGTCGCCGGCGCAGCCCGTGACGACCGCGTCGAAGCCCCGGCGTTCGGCCTCCACGCACATCTCGACGGTCCACGGCGCCAGCAGCGCCTCGTCGTAGAGCGACTCAATGACGTCCGGCCGCGGCCACGACGGCGCAAAGTCGAGCGTCTCGACCGTCACCCCCGGACTCGCGGCGTCCTGCAGGTAGCGACGACGCTCCTCGCCGCCCAGGTAGCACAGGCGCATGGTCTCCCCCTTTTGGCGAACCCCATCCGTTTGGGGAACTCCGTCGCCGTCGCAGTTCGTGCGCGCAGGCGACGCTCCCTGCGTGATCTCCACCTGTGTCCAGTAGCGCTCAACGGCGAGCAGCGCTTACGCGGCGCTCGCTGATGTCCCAAGATACGAGACGGCCAAAGGTCCCGGGGGCGATGGGCGGACGTCGAGCACCTACAGGCGCGGCACGGCCCACGGGCCGCCCGCGTCGAGCGGTCGGCCACCTCGACCACAGGAGAGGAGCTGCGTCCGACCCCTACGGTCCCAGGCGGATCACCCACGTCTCAGGCGCCACCAGCGACGCCAGGAGCAGCGCGGCCGCCAGCGCCAGGTTCTTCGTGAAGTGGGCCATCTGGGCCATCTTCTCCATGCCCTCGTCGGTCCAGAAGTGGTGCACGAGGAAGGCTGCCAGGACCAGGAAGATGATCGCGAGCCAGGCGCCGATCTTCACCTGGTAGCCCAAAAGGAGGCTGAGCCCGGCCCCGAGGTGCATGAGGCCGGTGAGGGGCACGGTGACCGATGGCGACGGCACGCCGCGGGCCTGGGCGTACTGCACGAAGGCCTGGCGGTTGGCCACGAGGTGGTTCCAGGCCGCCATCAGGAAGTAGATGCCGAGGACAAGCTGTGCGATTAGGACCAGCACCGTCATCGACACTCACCCCTTTCGCTCCCGCGGACGAAAGCCTCCTGGTGCTCTCCCGGAGAGTATTCCGCGCACCTCCGTGGCAGCCCTCGCGGCCCTCAAGGAGGCCAGCGCCCGGGAGCCGCGTGGCGCGAAGGGCCATACCCGCCTCGAGCGGTCAGGGTCGTGCTGCCTCGGTCTGCGGTGGGAGCCCGCCCACTGCGGTAGGCCAAGGGCGGGGCGCAGTTACCCCGCGTCCCAAAGATTGACAATCCTTCGTCGGCTCGTGGACCATGGTGTTGGAGCGCACGGGGTGGTAGGCGGACTCGCTCGCCTGAGAGATACCCGTAGAACCTGATCCGGGTAATGCCGGCGGAGGGAATGCGCAATACGTGTTCCTCCAGTTGACCCTCACCCGCCTGATCAAGCCACTCGCTTTCGGCCGGGGCTCGCGGGGATCGCCGGATCCGCCCACGCGGGCGTCCGAAGTCTCCGGGGGGCTGCAGGCGTGACAGAAATCGTGGTCGTGGGCGGAGGGATCATCGGCCTGGCAGTCGCAGAAGAGCTTGCCCGCCACGGCCACGACGTGGTGGTCCTGGAGCGGGACCGGGTAGGGGATAGCTGTGCTGCTTCTGCAGCCGCGGGGATGCTGGCCCCGGCGGCGGAGGCGGACACCACTCCCGAGGTCACCACTCATCTGGCCCTGGAGAGCCACCGCATGTACCCGGAGTGGGTGGCGCGGTTGGAGGCGGAGTCTGGCGTCTCCGTGGGCTTCGACCGGTCGGGGACGGTGGTGGTGGCCCTGGACGCGGACGACCTGCGGGAGCTGGCCCACCTGGAGCAGGCGCAGAAGCGGTTCGGGCTGCAGACCCAGAGGCTTTCCACGGAGCAAGCCCGGGAGCTGCAGCCGTCTTTAGGTCCGTCGGTGGTGGGCGGGCTGCTGTTGGAGCACGACTGGCAGGTGGACCCGCGGCGGCTCTTGCAGGCCCTCCGGCGCAGTGTGGAGGTACACCGCGGGCGGATCCTGGAGCACTCGCCCGCGGAGGAAGTGCGCAGGCGGAACGGCGGATGGGCCGTGCGGTTGCGGGGCGGAGAAGAGGTGGTGGCCGAAAAGGTGGCCGTGGCCGCGGGTGCCTGGAGCGCTTCCCTGCTGCCGCAGGACGTGTACCCGTTGCCTGTGCGGCCTGTGCGCGGGATCGTGCTGCGGTTGGGCGCGGGGTTGGACTCCCTGAGGGTTGTCAGGACGCCGCGGGTCTACGTGGTCCCGCGAGCATGGCAGGAGACGGTGCTGGGGGCGACGGTGGAGGAACGGGGCTGGGCGCGCGAGGCGCTGGCCGGGGGCGTGTACGAGCTCTTGCGGGAAGGCCGGCGGCCGCTTCCCTGTGTGGACGAGATGCCTTTGCGGGAGGTGGCAGTGGGCTTTCGGCCTGCCATCCGGGACAACGTGCCCGCGGTCGGGCCCTTGGACGAGAGAGCCAGCCTCCTGGTGGCCACCGGCCACTACCGCAAAGGCGTGGAGCTGGCGCCGCTGAGCGCCGTGTTGGTCCGGCACGTGGTGGAGGGGACCGACCACCACATGCTGGCCTCTGTGGACCCCCGGCGGTTCCAGGGGGGGTGAGCCGTGGACCGTGCGGTGCAGGTGCGGGTGAACGGCGAGCTGCGGGAGGTGCGTGCAGGCACCACCCTGGCCGAGTTGCTAGGCGAGCCCATGCCCGGGTCGGCGGCGGCGGTGAACAGCCAGGTCGTACCCGGCTCTCAGTGGGGCCAGTACCAGCTACAGGAGGGCGACCGGGTGGAGTTCGTCCGGGCAGTTCAAGGAGGCTGACGTGGTCCACGTGCAAGGGCTGTGGGACACAGACCCGTGGGAGCTGGCGGGCCGCACGTTTCACTCGCGGCTGATCCTGGGCACCGCGCGCTACCCCAGCTACCAGGTCCTGGTGGACGCGTTGACGGCTGCGGGGGTGGAGATGGTGACCGTGGCCCTGCGGCGCGTGCGGCCATCTGCGGAGGGCGAGGACCTGTACCGGCTGCTGAGGGCCCACGGCATCGACGTCCTGCCCAACACCGCGGGCTGCTTCACCGCCACGGAGGCGGTGCTGGTGGCAGAGCTGGCCCGGGAAGCCCTGGGCACCAACTGGATCAAGCTGGAGGTCATCGCGGACGAGGACACCTTGCTTCCGGACCCTGCGGAGCTGGTGGTGGCGGCCAGGGATCTGGTGGCGCGTGGCTTCGTGGTGCTGCCGTACACGAACGACGACCCGGTGCTGGCCAGGAAGCTGGAGGACGTGGGCTGCGCGGCCGTGATGCCCCTGGGCGCTCCCATCGGCAGCGGGCTGGGAATCCGCAACCCGCACAACATCGCCCTCATCGTGTCCCGGGCCAAGGTGCCCGTGATCGTGGACGCTGGGGTGGGGACGGCGTCCGACGTGGCCATCGCCATGGAGCTGGGTTGCCACGCGGTCCTCCTCAACACCGCGGTGGCCCGGGCGCACGACCCTGTGACCATGGCGCGGGCCATGCGGCACGCCGCCATGGCGGGCCGCGCCGCATACGTGGCGGGCCGGATGCCGAAGCGGTTCTGGGCGGAGCCCTCCTCGCCCCTGGAGGGCCGGGTGGAAGAACCCGCCTGGCCATAGCGAGGAGAAACTGTTTTGGACAGGGAGCCCGGGGCTTCCAACGATCGTGCCAGCGATTCTCGGGGTGGTCTTCCGATTCCGCGGTTGGTGGTGGTGGCGGACGTGGACGCTGCGGGCGGGGAGGCCTCGTGGCGACGGGTGCTGGAGCGCCTCAGGTTTGCAAAGCCCGCGGTGCCCGCGGCCGTACAGGTCAGGGCCAAAGACAGGCCCAGCGGATCCCTCGAGAAGCTGGCCCGGGAGGCGGCGGAGATCCTCGGGCGGAGCTTTCCCCTGACCCTCAACGGACCTGCGGGCATGGCGCGGGAGCTGGGGTTCGCGGGAGTGCACTGGCCGGAGTCTCAGATCCCCCACGCAGTTCCGCCGGAAGCGGCGCAACTGATGAGATCCGCCAGTGTCCACAACCTGGCAGCCCTGCGGGCCGCTGAGCGAGTGGCCCACTACGTCGTGTTCGGCCCGGTGTTCGCTCCGGGCTCCAAAGCGGGTTTGGGGGTGGGGGTGGAGGCGCTGCGCGAGTTTTGCCGGGAGGCACGGGTGCCGGTACTGGCGATCGGAGGCGTTACCCGGGACACGGTGGCGGTGTGCTTGCAGGCCGGTGCTGCGGGGGTCGCGGTGGTCTCGGCGGTGCTTCGCGCTGGGGACCCGGTTCGAGCGCTTGAGGAGGTCGGAGGGCCTGCGCCGCGGCCCGGGATGCTGTGATGGCCCTGGTGCTGACCGCCGAGCAGGTCGCGGCCTGCCTCACAGCCGCCGAGGTCCTGGAGGCCCTGCGGGCCGGGTTTCGCGCCGAGGCCGAGGGACGCGTGGTGCAACCCGACCGCCTGACCACCGACGTGCCCTCCGGCTGGTTGCGGATCATGCCGGCGGTGGTGGGGATCGACGGCGCGGGCTACATGGGTTGCAAGGTGATGAACCTGGTGCGGGGCGCCGGCGTCCGCTACCTGATCCTCCTCTACGACGCCGGGAGCGGCGAGCTGCTGGCGGTCATGGACGCCGCCCAGATCACGCAGATGCGCACAGCGGGCGTCGCGGTGCTCGCCGCGCAACACATGCTCGACGGCCCGGTGGGTGTCCTGGGCGTGCTGGGCAGCGGCTACGAGGCGCGCGGCCTGCTGGCCGCCATGGCCGAGGCGTTGCCGTTTGCGGAGGCGGTCGTCTACAGCCCGCGACGCGCCAGCCGCGAGGCGTTCGCTGCCGAGATGCGCGCGCGCATCGGACGGCCGGTCGTCGCGGTCGACTCCGCCGATGCCGTGGTCGCCCGCGCGCCCGTGCTCGTGCTCGCCACCAAGAGCGCCGAGCCGGTGCTCGACGGCCGGCGGGTGCTCCCGGGCGCCACGGTGCTGTCCATCGGGTCGACCCGGCTCGACCTGCGGGAACTCGACGTCGAGTCGCTGCGGCGAGCCCGCTGGGTGCTCGTCGACTCCGTGCGCGGCGTGCACGCCGAGTCGGGCGACGTGCGGGCCGCGCTGGACGCGGGGGTGCTGGCCCCGGACCGCCTCGTGCCGCTCGCCGACGTCCTGCGTGACGGTCGGCGGCTGCGCACCCATCCGGACGACGTGCTCGTGCTGAAGACCGTGGGCACGGCGATGCAGGACCTGGTGGTGGCCGGGCGCGTCTACGCCCGCGCCCGGGCCCGGCGGCTGGGCACGGAGGTCGGCGAGATCCCCCAGCTCAAGCCGTTCGCGTGATGGCCTTCACCGCACGCTCATGTCGACGACGTCGACGACGCGCAGGAACGGGATCTGCGCCGCCTGGCAGACGGTTTCCACGACGGCGGCATCGTGGGCCTGGAACAGGTACATGACGCGCCAGTCTCCCGGCACCCAGATGGCGCGCAGGTACCGGACGACAGCGCCGGCCGCGGCCGCCTGCTCGCATGCCCGACGGGCGCGCGCCTCGGTGCCCGCCAGCTGCTGAGCAGTCATGCCAGGGAGATCGCAGTCGGCCATGTACGTGCGGAGGAGCGCCACGGTCATGCCTCCCGTAACCCGATGTGGGTGACGCCCGCCGGCCGCCCAGGGAACGCCGGCTACGCCAGCGGTGGCCCCACGATCTCGATCCCGAACCGGCGTGCCGTCTCCACGAGCGCCGCCGCGGCCTCGGGTGTGGGAGGCCCGGACACAGGCGGCAGGTCGGGACGGAGGGCGGGCCGCGCCATGGCCCGCACGAAGTTCTCGAAGTCGCGCTGCGTGGTGATGGTGAGCCACCGCGCGCCTTCCGGCGAGGTGACCCGGTAGGTGTGGGCCACACCCTTGGGCGCCACCAGGACCTGCCCGGGGCCGACGGTGCGGTCCTCCCCGCCCACCCGCAGGCGAAGTGCCCCCTCCAGGACGCAGAAGACCTCGTCCTCGGTGTGGTGGACGTGCAGGGGCGGGGAGTCTCCTGCGGGCGCCCGGTGCTCCAGGACCGAGATGTGGTCGGTGTTCTCCGCCCAGGCGACCCGCACAGAGACCAGTGTGTCCAGGAACCACATAGACTCTGTCGCCATGGCCTATGCACTCCCTGAGGGCGAATTCTCCTCTGCAGGGTAAGGCCCGCCGGGCGCCGGCGGCGTCACCAGGAGTCAGTATGCGGGTAATGATTCTGCGCGGTGCCGACCGGACGTCTCGGGCAGGTAGGCCACGTAGACAAAGCGGCCGTTTGGCGAGACCCCCATGATGTCGGGCGCCGCCCCGACGTCGGTGATGAATCCCGCCAGCGCCTCCACTGTCGTGCTGATGGTGACGATGTTGCCGCTGCCGCGGTTGCCCATCCACAGATAGGTGCCCACCAGGACCATGCCGTGCCCGTCTTCTCCCGTCCAGGACAGCCGCAGGCTGTTCCGGAGGGCGTCGGACGCGGCGTCGAACACGTACAGGTCGGAGCTCTCCGCCGTCCCCGAGTTGATGTACACCTTCGAGCCGACCACGGCACCGCCGCAGCCCGTAGGCGCGACCTCCGAGCGCGCGTACGACCGCAGCACGCGCATCGGCGTGCTGCGGTAGTCGACGACGTAGAGGCCGCCGCCGCGCAGCGTCACATAGGCCTTCCCGCCGGTGATCACCGGGCAGATCGGCGCGTTGTCCGGCGTCCCCGCGCCCTCCAGCCTGCCCAGGTCCAGGTCGTCGGCGCGATTGTAGGAGAAGCGCTCGGCGGCAAAGTCAGCCCGGATGCGCGCAGACCGCTTGCCGTTCTGGTTGGCGACCAAGATCCAAGCACCGTCGGGCGAGACCTCGGCGTGGTGCGCCTGCTCGCCGACATCGATGCTGGCAGTGATCTTCCGGTCGGACGCCCGCATGACGTACACGTGACCGCTGGCGACGTTGGCGATGACCGCATGGCGGTGATCGGCCGTGAACCCGAGCATGTGCGGGCGCACACCCGGGCCGTCGCCGACGCCGGACGCCGCCGCGTTGAGATCGACGACCTCCGGCTGCGCCGCGCCGGTTTCCAGTTGCTGCCCATTGTAGATGTGCAGCTTCGCCCCGCCGCGGGCCGCATCGGCCTGATCGATCGTCCACACCTCGTATCGCACGTCCTGCGTGGATCCCGGAGCCGGGACCGCGATCCAGGCGGTGGCGGCTGCGACGAGCACCGTTACAATTCACCCTGCGACTCTCATCGCGCCCTCCTTATGCATGTAATTCATAGCGGAACTCCGCGATGAAGCTGTTGGCCCCGCCGGCCTCGAACCCCCAGACGTCCTGGTAGCGAATCCGTCCGGCCTGCGCCTGGCGCAGGAGCTGCGGGACACCCGCCCACACCGTCGGGTTGTCGATCACACACGGCTGCTCGCCGTCCATCCCCACCAGTTCCCGGGCGTCCACCTCCAGCACGTGCGCGACGCGGAGCCGCGTCTAGCGCGGCCGCAGCTCGGCACGGAGCTCGTCAAAGATCCGGGGCTCGACGGTGCGGACGACCTCGTCCACGCCGACCGTCAGCAGGCCCACATCCGCCACGAGTCGGGCGTAGAAGCGGAGGCTGCGTTCCATGTCGAGATCGCGCCAGTTCGCCGGTACCATGCTGGCGGTGTAGAGGACGTTGTCGAAGTTGGCCGGGCCGCCGAACAGGCCACGGTCGGTCGCCCGCTTCACGGCGTCGGCCCGGCTCGCCGTCTGGGCGTCCGCCGCCCGGAGGATAGCCCGTACGGCTCGCTTTGCCGCGACGGGGTGCGCGCGGTACCACTCCTGCCGGGCGAGCAGAAGACAACAGGCCGTCAGGGACCAGGGCCGGTCCATGAGCTGGTTGTGAATGACGTGACCCGGGTTGGCGGGGTTCCGGCGCAGGGCGGCGGCGCCCACCGAGGCGCTCCAGACGGCGTCGTTCTGTCCGGCGAGGTACAGGGCGACAAGATTGGCGTCAGGCTGGATGACCCAGTTGACCTCGGCCGGATCGAGACCGGCCTGCTTGAGGACGATGGCGAAGCCACTGTAGGCCAAGTTCTCGAACGTCCTGGCCGTGACTACCACCCTCCGGCCGCGCAGATCCTGCAGCGACCGGATGCCCGGCTGCGCCCAGATCTCGATGCAGCCCGGGTGCAAAGGAGCGAGCACCACCGGGCGCTGGCCGGCTTGCAGGAGCGATGTGATGCTCCAGACCCCGAAGCCTGCCTCGATGTCGGTCCGCCCGCTGGCCAGCTGGCCGCCGGCGAGAATCTCCACATTGGTGAAGCCTTCCTCCCGGAGGAACGGTTCGGAGGCCATGATAGGGTGATCGCAGGGCAACGAGCCGAGCCGGATGGTGCTGGTCTCGGGTGGCGGGGCCGGCGCGGCCTGCACGCCAAACGGCGAAGTCAGATAGGGCACCAGGAACCTCCCGCTCGCGACCGTCCCGGCGATCACAGCGGACCCGCGGAGGATCTCCCGCCGTGTCAACACGGCCACCACCCCCTGAGGGCGAATGCCTTTCCCACAGGGTAAGGCCGCCGGGCGCCGGCGGCGTCACCAGGAATCAGTACGCGGGTAATGATTCTGAGCAGCGCCGACCGGACGTTTCGGGCAGGCACGCCCGCCTCCCGCAATCCACGTGGGGTGATGCCCGCCGGCCGCCCCGGGGAAGCCGGTTACGCCAGGGGCAGCAAGGCGCGGATCTCCCGCATCACCGCCGGGGGCGAGGCGGCCTCCTCCCCTGAGCCAGGGCGTCTCTTTGGCGCGCCCGGAGGAGGTCGAGAGCGCTCTCTTGCCCTGCAGCGCTACCGCTAGATCGCCCCGACCGGCTTCCTAATCTCGCTGGTCCTTCGTGACGACGGTCGGCACAGGCGGAGATGACTCGGGCGATGCTCGCCGGGTCGTGCCCCCGGAGGCGCTCACCGACCTCCTCGTCGGCGTCACAGCAGGCGTGGTGTGCAGCATGGCCCGGTCATTGGTGAATCGCTCGGTCAGGACGACGATCTCGGTTCGGGCTGTCAGCGCCGAAGCGGATGAGCGCCACTTGCTCCGGGGCTGGATCGCGTCCACGTAGGCGGTGGCCGCCGCCTTCAGGTCCTGGATGGCGCCGCCCATGCTGCCGCTCGTGTCGAAGGCGAGCACGGTGGAGATGGGCGGCTCGACGAGGCGCACGAGGTAGTCGCCGGGCTCGACCAGCTAGACATTATGGCAGGGACCGGACTCTCGGCTCGCAGCGTCGTAGGTTACGCGGTGAGCACGCCTGCGCACAGCGCAGAGCTACATGCGAGGAGGTCCGGTCCATGGATAAGGATAGCACGTACGTGGGGTTGGACGTCCACAAGGAGACGCATCACATGAGCCGGGCACAGATCGGCGCGAGAGGGCGCGAGCGAGGATGGCCGCGGTACGGAGAATCCTCGACGTCCCCCTATGCGCTCACGGCTTCGGCCCGAACGCGCGTGGCTAGAGTGAGGCAGCTCCCGACGGCTCACAGTCATGCGGCGCAGATCCGCGTACATCAGGATGATCAACCGTCGACGATGCCTCTTCGCTCGTGGCCTTCCGCGTCGGTCCGCCGCCCGGCTCGGAGGTGATCATGAAACGGCACGCAACGGGCAGGGCTTGACCGGTCCCTGCCATATCAGGGGCGGTAGTAGACGTCCAGGATGCCGTCGGGGAGGACCAGGACCAACCAGAGTTCCCCCACGCCGGGATGTCGTTCCACCCGCCAGGGAAACGCTCTGGCCACCCCGGGCTGCCACCGGGCCTGGCCGGGCTGCGGAGTGATCACCAGGAGATCCCCCCGCAGCGCGTAGCGGCCGCGTTCCTGAACCAGCACTCGCTGTGCGGTTGATCCGGTGTTCCGGACCGTGAAGAGGAACTCATACGTCCCGTCGCGGTTGAACCGGTACACCCGTCGGGAGTGAGAACCGGTCCTGCATCATCCTGCACCCACGTCCCCAGGAGGGAGGCGGGAGCGGTCGGGGCCGCGAGCGCCCTCCCCGGCGCCGCCAGCACCATCGACACCGCGAGGAGCAGGGACCGTGTCACGATGCCACCTCCCGCACTCCTCTGGGGCACGTTCGGTGTTCTGGTCCGCCGTGCACTGTCTGCATGTGCCACCTTGTCATAAGCATTCCAGCCGTCCCCCAAGAGTCTGACGGCCAGGGGAACGCACGGCATCACCACAAGTCAGTAAGAGGTTGGTGATTTTGGGAAGGCCGGCCCGCCGTCGGTCAGGCCTGCGGCTTGAGGCCCTGCTCGACGGCCCAGGTGGCGATCTGCGCGCGAGAAGAGAACTCCAGTTTGCCCAGGATGTGCTGGACGTGGGTAGCCGCGGTGTTCTCGCTGATGAACAGTCGGCGGGCGATCTCGCGGTTCGACAGACCTAAAGCCACCAGGCCGGCGACTTCCAGTTCCCGCGGCGTCAGCGACCCAGCCCGTGCCGGCCGGGCCTGCGGCGCGGCTTTGCCGGCGCGCACCCCCAAGGCCTCGGCCACCGCCACGCTGAAGGAGAGCCTTGCCCCGGCGGCCACCGCACGCCGGAAGGCTTCGGAGCCAAGCCGGTCCTCCGCACTAGAACGCGCGCGTGCCAGACGCTCGGGCCGCACCTCCGCAGGATGCCAGCCGGGCCACCTGCCAACACCAATCCGATCCAGCAGCGCATCGGCGGCGCCGAAGAGCCTGGCCGCCTGGTCTGCCTGCCCGCTCTCTGCGGCCAGCACCGCCACCCCCTCCAGGCAGCGCGCGACCCCCAGCCGGTCGCCGGCCCGCTCTAACAGCTCCAGGGATTCCCGGTAGAGGGCGGCCGCCCGCCCGTCGGCCCCCGCATCCTGGGCGATGACGGCCAGTTCCCGCTGGGAGGACGCGATCATGACAGGATCTGCGAGCTGCCGGCGCAGGTGCAGCGCCTGAGTCAGGAGTCGGTCGGCCTCCTCGTGGCTGCCGCGCGCCAGCGCGATGCGCCCCAGGTGGACCAGGGTCTGAGCCACGCCGTCCCGTTCCGCCCGCGCCTCGAACGCGCGCAGGCACGCCTCTCCCAGGGCCGCGGCCTGGACCAGGTCGCCCTCGGCCAGCGCGACGGCGGCTATGCCGTACGTGGACCAGGCCGCGCCGCGGTCGTCGCCGAGTTCCCGGGAGAGGGCAAGACTCCGTTCAAATGGTTTCCTTGCGTGCCGGAAGTCATCCGCCTCGATGAACACCAGCCCCAGGAGCCGCGCCGCGGTGGCCATCCCCTGCCTGTCCTGCCGCTCTTCGAAGAGCGCCAGGCTCTGCGCAGCCAGCTCCCGCGCCCGCGCCAGTTCACGCCGGTCCCTGGCGATCAGGGCCAGTGTGCGGAGGGCGTGCGCCTGGGTCTGGCTGTCTCCCAGATGCCTGGCCTGGGCGACGGCGTCCTCGGCCAGAGCAGTCGCTGCGGCATGCTCACGGACGCGCCAGGCAAGCACGGCCGCGCCGTACAGCACCCGCAGGCGCAGGGCGACGGCTTCCGCCGGGACGAGGGGCAGGGCGGCCGCGGTCCAAGCGCGTCCTTCCACCCAGTAGCCGCGCACGTTCCAGAAGCGCCATGCTGCGGCGGCCAACCGTGGGAGGATGGCGGCGTCCACGTCACCTGCTCGTGCTCGATCCAGCACAGCACGGATGTTGGGATAGTCGCGTTCCAACCGGTCGAGCCACTGAGCCTGCTGCGGCCCGGTAAGTGCGGGTTCGGCCCGCTCCACCAGGGCGAGGTAGAAGTCGGCATGGCGGTGACGGGCGAGCTCGGCTTCACCGCTCGCCGCCAGCTGCTCCAGGGCGAATGCACGGAAGGTTTCCAGCATCCGAAAGCGTGGGTTGCCCTCGGGGTGCTCGTCCCGCTGTAGCAGGCTCTTGTCGACCAGAGAGGCCAGTCCGTCGAGCACGTCCACGTCGAGGTCCGCGCACACGGCCTCGGCTCCCTCCAGAGGAAACCCGCCCACGAACACGGCCAGGCGGCGGAAGAGCGCTTGATGACCTGGTTCCAGCCGGGAGTAGCTCCACCCCACGGCCGCCCGCAGCGACTGGTGCCGGGCCGGCAGGTCCCGGGCCGCCCGTTGGAGCAGGGTGAGCCGGTGGTCCAGGCGGTCGCGGATCGCCTCCGGGGGGAGCGCCTTCACCTGCGCGGCGGCCAGCTCCAGTGCCAGGGGCAGGCCGTCCAGACCCACGCAGATCTCGGCGACGGCCCGCGCGTTTGTAGGGGTCAGGGCGAACGCGCTATCAACCGCCTGAGCCCGGGCCACGAAGAGCATGGCGGCAGGTGATGCCGCTACCGCCGCCGGATCCAGCGGGCGGCTCAGGTCGGGAACCCGCAGGGGCGGGATGGCGATCTGATGCTCCCAGCTGAGGCGCAGCGGCTCGCGGCTGGTGACCAGCACCTTGAGGTGTAGCGTCGCCGCCACCATGGCGGCCACCTCAGGCGCCGCCTCCACGACGTGTTCGAAGTTGTCCAGGAGCAGCAGAAGCCGCCGGTCCCGCAGCGCCTGGGCGAGCGCCTCCACTGGGGGCGGCTTGGCGCGCAGGGGGATGCCCAGCCGCTGCGCAATGGCCCAGCTGACCTGTGCGGGATCGCCAAGCGGGGCCAGGTCCACGAAAGTCACGCCGTGGGCAAATGCCCCCGCTACGGCGGAGGCCACCTCCACCGCCAGGCGCGTCTTCCCGATCCCGGGGGCGCCGGTGAGCGTCACCAGCCGCACATCGTCGCGCAGCAGCGCCGCCTTGACAGCGGCCAGTTCCGTCTCGCGCCCGATGAGCGGGGTGGCGGTGGCCGGCAGATCCACCTGCAGGGCGGTACTCCCTCCAGCCTGCGCCTATCTGGCCCTATCGGCCTGATTGGGGGGTGCCGTTCTCGCTCTCTGCCCCCGCCTCCTGCTTCGGCGGGGCGAGATGCGCGATGATGTGGCGCCGTATTCGGGTTGCCGGTCTGGTGCACGCGGGAGGACCTGCTGGACGTGTTGAGAAGATCGCCAACTGCCCCGAGTCATTTCCCAACTACCCCGGGTCGTTGACCGATTCGAGGCTCCGTTGTTAGACTAGCGTTTGCAGACGCCGGGGTAGCTCAGTTGGTAGAGCGGCGGACTGAAGATCCGCGCGTCGGCGGTTCGATTCCGTCCCCCGGCACCACCCGACTGATCGTCTCACCTGCGCCGCGGACCATCGCAACGGAAACACGCGCGGCCCGTAGGGACATGGGCACGACGCCTGCCACGCACCGGTCGGCGCTTGGTACGTCCGTACCGGTACCGCCGCCGTGAGTACGCGCGGCCGTTGTGCGGACACCCGGGCGCCTCTTACCGTACTTCCTGCAACGCGGTGCCGGGCTACGCCGTAGGCACGACGACCGCGGTGGCGGCTGCGACGAGGCGGGTGGTGTATGGCGGCAACACGGTCGTCCATGGACGCGACGCGTCCGGGCTGGTCGCCTGCGGGAGTGGACCAGCCCATTACGGTGGACGTCCTGGTACATCTCCAGGCCCTGGCGCTACGCATGCGGTACGGGCGCCTCATCATTCGCATCGAACAGGGTCGGGTGGTGCACTACACCAAGGAGGAGGGATTCACGCCGGCGGAGCCCGACGACGTCAGCACGCGTGCCACCAGCTGACCTGCATGAGCACGGCTGAGCTATACGAGCACAGACTGCGCTAGATGAACAGGGCTGACGTGTTCCCGACGCTGAGTGAGGGGATCAAGCTCGCGGCGCAGGCGTTCCGGCGGGACATCTCACGCATGAGCTGCTGCGTGTACTGACCGGCTACGGACGCCACCACGGCGACGCGGCACGGTGGAGACGCGGAGGCCCTGGTGCGGCTCGCGGCCAGGGCGGAGCGCTCGTCCGAGCACCCGCTGGCCCGGGCCGTGGCCGCACGCGCCGAGGCAGACGGCGTCGCCTCGTGCCCGCAGAGGCATCCGAGGCGTTGTGACCTGGAGTGCAATACACTACGAGCAGGATGAGGGACGGAGCACGGGGCGTGGACGGCTTCAGGCGCGGGCATCCGCCGGTTGCCGCGGGACCGCCGGCTCCTCCCGAATCTGCATCGTCGTGACCAGCCGCAGCGCGGCCAGCACCGAGGCCACGAGCCAGATGGCCGTGAAGCTGCCGGTCCGATCGAGGATCCACCCGAACACGGCACCGGAGAGCCCCGAGCCCGCCTGGCCCGAGGCGACTGTCACCGCCCCTACGAGACCCGCGCGTTCCGGCCCGAACCGCTCCATGCTGAGCACCGTGAGGGGCGTGACGCTGGCCGACATGCCAAGGCCCAGCACGCACGCCAGGACGTAGATCCACACGCCCGCGGGAGCGACCGCCAGCGCGAGCGCGCAGACCGCCAGGGCGGCGGTGGCGCCCCAGACCAGCGGGAGCCGCCGGCGCAGCCGGTCAGACAGGCTGCCCGCAGGATAGACCCCGAGCATCTGCGCGAGGAGCACCACGGCCATCACCGCGCCAGCCTGGGGCTTCGAGTACCCGAGGGCGTCGGTCAGGTGCGAGGGCAGCCAGCTGAGGATCCCGCTGATGGTGAACAGGCCCAGCAGCGCCGAGACGGCGATCAGCACGAAGTCGCGCCCCACCACGCTGCGGAACTCCGGCGCCGGGCGGGCGGGCCGGTCGGGGGATGGCGTGGGGCCCAGCGGCACGCGGGGGAAGGCCACGAGCGTGGCCGCGCACAGCACCGGCAGGGCCAGCAGCAGCGCCTGGTAGGAGATCCACTGGCTGAGCACCGGGAGCAGGCTCAGCGCCGTCAGCATGCCCAGGCTCGTGGCCCACTCCATGATGCCCACGGCCCTGCCGCGGTTGGCGCGGGAGAAGACGACGGCCACGAGTTTCAACGTGGTGGTGTAGGTCAGCGCGACGGCGACGCCGACGGCGACACGGGCGGCGAACGCCACCGGGTAGGTGGGGGCGAGCGCCACGACGGCTCCGGCGAGGCCCAGCAGCGCCAGCCCCACGGCCATCTGGCGACGCGGATGACGGCGGTCGGCGGCCGCGCCGGCGGGGACGAGCATCAGCGCGTAGCCGACGAAGAAGGCCGAGAAAAGCGTGCCGGCGCCAGCGTAGCTCGTGCCGAAGCGGTGCATGAGCTCGGGGTAGAAGGGCACGATGTTGAGCCGCCCGAGGAAGGCAAGGTACCGGCCGACGCTCAGCAGGGCGAGCAGCGACAGCGCGTCGCGCAGAGGACGCGTACGCTCCGGACTCTCCGGCGCCGGGGCGGTCACGGTGCGGCAGCTGCGGCCTGCGGGGGCCGGTCACCGGTCACGATCTCCACGGTGATCGTGGCGGTCTTGCGCAGCATCGCCGAGACCGAGCAGTACTTCTCCTCCGACAGCCGCACCGCCCGCTCGACCTGCTCGCGCTGCAGACCGCGGCCCCAGGCCACGTAGCGCAGCCGGATCGCCGTGAACACCCTCGGGTGGTCGGTCGCGCGGTCGGCCGAGACGTCGATCACCAGGCCCTCCAGCGGCGCCCGCATCTTGGTCAGGATGCCGACCACGTCGATCCCGGTGCACCCGGCCAGCGCCATGAGCACGGTCTCCATGGGCGAGGGCCCCGCGCCGGTGCCGCCCGCGTCGGGGCGCGCGTCCATGGTCAGGCGGGCGCCGGTCTCCAGTGACCGTCCGTCGAACCGCCTGGGTGCCGTCCAGACAACCTGTACGTCCATGCCCCTGCTCCTCCCGTGTAGCATCCCGGCTCCGGCAGGAGTCGCCGGCCTGCCGGGGCGAAACCCGCACGCGGAGATCCGCGATGGCAGAGATGTTCATCGACGGTCGCAGCGTGCCGTACCCGGCCTGCGAACGCCTGCCCGTCCTCAACCCGGCGACCGAAGAGGTCGTCGACACGGTCCCGCGCGGCGGTGCCGACGCGGTCGACGACGCGGTGACGGCCGCCGCGGCGGCGCAGCGTGCCTGGCGCGACCTGCCGGCCGCGCGCCGCGGCGAGATCGTGGCCGCCGCGGCGCGCGCGGTCGCCGCGCACCTGGACGAGCTGGCACGGCTGCTCACCACCGAACAGGGCAAGCCGCTGCGCGAGGCCCGGCTCGAGGTCCGCCGGTTCGTGCACACGCTGGAACACTACGCCGGCCTCGCCAAGAATCTTCGCGGTGGGTACGTGCCAGCCCTGGACGAGGGCGCCTACGGTCTGATCCTCAAGCAGCCGCTGGGCGTGGTGGCCGCCATCGTGCCCTGGAACTTCCCCCTGTCGCTGCTGGGCAACAAGCTGGGGCCGGCGCTGGTGGCCGGCAACACCGTGGTGGCCAAGCCGGCCGAGACGACCCCGCTGACCACGTTGCGCGTCGCCGCCGTCCTGCACGCGGCCGGCGTGCCCCCCGGGGTGGTCAACGTGGTCACCGGGCTGGGCCCCGAGGTCGGCCGCGCGCTCGTGGTCCACCCGGGCGTGCGCAAGGTGGCGTTCACGGGCTCGACGCCGGTGGGCAAGGAGATCATGGCGGCCGCCGCCGCCGACCTCAAGCGTGTCACGCTGGAGCTGGGCGGTTCCGATCCGATGATCGTCTGCGACGACGCCGACCTGGACGCCGCCGCCAGCGCGGCCAGCGTCGGGCGCTTCTTCAACTGCGGGCAGGCGTGCCTGGCGGTGAAACGGCTCTACGTGTTCGCGCAGGTGGCCGACGCGTTCCTCGAGCGGTTGCGCGCGCGGGTCCTGCGGTTGCGGGTGGGGCCGGGCGACGCCGACGGCGTGCAGCTCGGCCCGCTGCACACGGCCCGGGGCCGCGAGGTGATCGAGGCGCAGGTGGCCGACGCGCTCGCCGCGGGCGCCCGGGTCCTGGCGGGCGCACGGCGGCCGGCGGAGCCCTCCCGCGGCTTCTTCTACGAGCCCACGCTGCTGCTCGAGCCCAGCCACGACGCCCGCGTGGCACGCGAAGAGGTGTTCGGGCCGGTGCTGCCCGTCTGGCGGGTGCGCGACCTCGACGAGGCCATCGCGCTCGCCAACCGGTCGGTCTACGGGCTGGGCTCGTCCATCTGGACCCGGGACCTCGACCGCGCCTCCTACGCGGCCGAGCGGCTCGAGGCGGGCTACACGTGGATCAACTCCCCCCAGAAGATCTACGACGAGCTCCCCTTCGGGGGGGTCAAGCAGAGCGGCGTGGGCAAGGAGCACGGCATCGAAGCCCTCGACTACTACATGGAGACGAAGTCGGTGGTGGTCCGGCGGTCCTCGTGAAGGAGGGAACGACGATGGTGGAGATCCCGCGGCAGTACAACGCCTCGGTGGTGCTGGACGAGAACCTGAACGCCGGGCGGGCCGACCGGGTGGCGATCTACTACGGCGACGAGCGGATCACCTACGGCCAGCTGCTGCAGCGGGTCTGCCGCTGCGCCAGCGTCCTGCGCCGGCTGGGGGTGCGCCGCGAGGAGCGCGTGGTGATGGTGCTCAACGACACGCCGGCCTTCCCCACGGTGTTCTACGGTGCCCTGCGCATCGGCGCCGTGCCGGTGCCGACCAACCCGTTGCTGCGGTGGGAGGACCACCGCTACTTCATCGAGGACAGCTACGCCCGCGTGGTCGTCGCCGACGCCGAACACCTCGACAAGGCGCGGCAGGCCGCCGCGGGCCTGCCGGACGTGACGCTGGTGGTGGCCGGGGGGCGCGCCGACGACGCCCTCAGCCTGGACGACCTGCTGGCCGGCGGTGAGGACGACGTGCCGCCCGCCGCCACCCACCGCGACGACATGGCGTTCATCCTCTACAGCTCGGGCAGCACCGGGCTGCCCAAGGGCGTCGTGCACCTGCACCACGACATCCCCTACACGTGCGAGACGTATGCCAAGCACGTGCTGCGGCTGACCGACGCCGACGTGACCTACTCCGCCGCCAAGCTGTTCCACGCCTACGGCCTGGGCAACAACATGACGTTCCCCTACCGGGCGGGCGCGGCTACGGTGCTGACTCCGGCGCGCCCGACGCCGCCGACCGTGCTCGAGACGATCCAGCGCTACCGGCCCACGGTCTTCTTCGGCGTGCCCACCCTCTACAACGCCATCCTGGCCTTCCCCGACCGCCGGCGCTACGACCTCTCGTCGCTGCGCCTGTGCATCTCGGCCGCCGAGGCCCTGCCCGCCGAGATCTGGCGGCGGTGGAAGGAGGAGTTCGGCCTGGTGATCCTCGACGGCATCGGCACCACCGAGATGCTCCACATCTTCATGTCCAACACGCCCGAGGCGCTGCGACCCGGGTCGAGCGGTAAGCCGGTGCCCGGCTACGAGGTCAAGGTCGTCGACGACGAGGGGCGCCCGGTACCGCCGGGCGGCGCCGGCCACCTCATGGTCAAGGGCGACTCGGCCGCGCCGTACTACTGGCACTTCCACGAGAAGTCCAAGGCGACGATGATCGGCGAGTGGATGCGCACCGGCGACTGGTATCGCATCGACGCCGACGGGTTCCTCTGGTACGAGGGACGCTCGGACGACATGTTGAAGGTCGGCGGGCTGTGGGTGTCGCCCATCGAGGTGGAGAACGTGCTGATCGAGCACCCGGCGGTGCTGGAGGCGGCCGTGGTTGGCGTGGAGGTAGAGGGGCTGACGAAGATGAAGGCGTTTGTCATCCTCAAGGAAGGGCACGCGGGCTCGGCGGCCTTGGTGGAGGAGCTGCAGGAGTGGTGCAAGGCGCGGCTGGAGCGGTACAAGTACCCGCAGCTGGTCGAGTTCGTCACCGACCTGCCCAAGACCATCACGGGCAAGATCCAGCGCTTCAAGCTGCGCCAGGCGCAGCCGACGCCGACCTCGTCGTGAGGGCCCGGCGCGCTACACGGGGTGGCGACGGACGCGCCGGCCTGCAGGCGCAGCAGGAGACCCCGTGACCGCCACCGGCAAGCTCATGAGCCTTCCCGAGGCCATCGGCCGCTTCGTGCCCGACGGCGCGGCGGTCGCCATCGGCGCGTGCCTGGAGTCGCTGATCCCCTTTGCGGCCGGTCACGAGATCATCCGCCAGCGCCGGCGCAACCTCACGGTGATCGGCCCCATCTTCGACATCGTCGTCGACCAGCTCATCGGCGCGGGGTGCGTGGCGAAGGTGCAGGCCGCCTGGGTGGGCAACGTGAGCGCCGGGCTGGGCCACGCCTACCGCCGCGCGGTCGAAGCCGGCATCCCCCGCCCGCTCACCGTCGAAGACTACTCGAACTACACCGTGGCGCTGGCTTTGTGGGCTGGCGCGCACGGGCTGCCCTTCGTGCCGGTGCGGTCCGGGCCGGGCAGCGACATCACCCGCGGGCATCCCGGGTTCGCCCAGGTGCCGTCGCCCTTCGACGGCCAGCCGGTGATGGTGGTGCGGGCGCTGCGGCCCGACGTGGCCATCCTGGCGGTGCAGCGTGCCGACCCGGCAGGGCACGCCCACGCCTGGGGGAACCTGGGCATCACCGAGGAAGCCGGCCTGGCCGCCGAGCACATCGTGCTGCTGGCCGAGGAGATCGTCGACGAGGCGGTGTTGACCAGCGACCCCAACCGCGTGCTCTTCCCGCCGTTTCTGGTGAGCGCCGTGGTCCACTGTCCGGGCGGGTGTCATCCGTCGCCGGTGCAGGGCTACTACGGCCGGGACCACGCGTTCTACGCCGACTACCACCGCGAGACGCGCACGGTCGAGGGCATGGAGGCATGGCTGGCGCGGTGGGTCTACGAGGTGCCCGACCGGGCGGCGTACCTCGCGCGCCTGGGCGAGGCGCGCTGGCAGGCGCTGCGCCGTCTGCACCCGGCGCCCGCCGCGCCCGTCGACTACGGGTGGCAGGAGCAGGGCCAGCCGGCGGTCGAGCCCGCCGCGTCCCGGGTCGACCACGAGCGAGGGGCGCAGGCATGAGGGACGCAGCATGAGGGACGCAGGCATGAGGGACGCGCCGTTCACCGCTGGCGAGCTCATGGTGACCGCAGCGGCCCGCGAGATCCGCGACGGCGACGTGGTCTTCGTGGGGATGCGGCTGCCGCTCATCGCCTTCCAGCTGGCGAAGCTCACCCACGCGCCGCGGGCCGTGGGGGTCTTCGAGAACGGTGTCGTCCGCCAGACCCCCAGCGACCAGTTCCTCTACACCATGGGCGATCCGCCCAACATCGTGGGCGCCAGCATGTGCACCCGGCTCTCGCTGGTGATGAGCCTGCTGGGCCGCGGCCGCGTCGACGTGGGGTTCATCGGCGGCGCCGAGGTCGACCGCTTCGGCAACGTCAACTCGTCGTACATCGGCCCGCGGGACCGGCCTCGCGTCAAGCTACCGGGCAGCGGGGGCGCCTGCGACATCGCCTCCCTCGCCCGCCGCCTGCTCATCATCATGGCGCACGAGCGGCACCGCTTCCGCGAGGCCGTCGACTTCGTCACCTCGCCGGGCTACCTGCGGGGCGCGGCACAGCGCCGCGCCCTGGGCCTGCCGGGCGGGCCGGCGGCGCTCATCACGACGCTGGGGGTCTTTGGCTTCGACCCGGCGACCGGCGAGGCGGTGCTGCGGTCGTGCCATCCCGGGGTCAGCGTGGAGGACGTGCGCGCGCAGACCGGGTGGGCGTTGCGCGTCGCGCCCGACCTGGCCGAGACGCCACCGCCCACGCCCGAGGAGCTGCGCCTGATCCGCCGGTTGGATCCGCAGGGGTTCTGGACGCGGGGCACCGGGTAGGGCCCGATGCCCCGTAGGCCGTCGGATGGCGGTGGGGCGCGGTGCTGGTGGTGCGCTCGCGCAGGAGACGAGGAGGACGATGGAGATCCCGCGGCCCCGGCTGTACTTCGACGACCTGGCGGTGGGCATGACCTTCACCACGGCCGGCCGCACCGTCACCGAGGCGGACCTCGTCGCCTTCAGCGGCATCACCGGCGACTTCAACCCGCTGCACACCGACGCGGAGTTCGCGAAGCAGACGATCTTCGGCCAGCGCGTCGCCCACGGGACCCTGGTGCTGGCGCTGGCCACCGGCCTGCGCCAGCGCACGGGCCTGTTCGAGGGCACCATGATGGCCTTTTTGGAGATCCGCCGCTGGCGGTTTCTACGGCCCGTCGTGATCGGTGACACCCTGCGGGTGGTGACGGAGATCACCGGGTTGCGCCCCACCTCCCACCCCGACCGCGGGATCATGGAGCAGGTGGTGCGCGTGCTGAACCAACGCGACGAGGTGGTCGCCGAGGGCGAGTTCGTGAACATGGTGCGCCGGCGTGGTGCCGGATGAGGCGGACGGCACCGGCCCTGGCGGCGGCGCTGCTGCTGGTCGCAACGGGCGCTGCGCGGGCGACGGAGGGCCCTGCGGGGGCAGCGGGGGGACCGGGGCGCGACGCCGAGTTGGCATTCCGCGCGGGGCACGCGTTCCGCGCACCGGTCCATGGCGCCACCAGCGGAGGGCCAGTGCCCCGCCGGGCCCTGTGGATCGAGACCTCGGCCAACCTGCGCACGCTGGCCAGCCGTGACGCGATCCGCGGGCTGGTGGCCCGCGCGCGCACGGCCGGGTTCGACACGCTGATCCCCGAGGCGAAGAACGCGTGGGGCTACGTGATCTACGAGTCGGCCTTCGCGCCCCACATCCGCACCTCGCCGATTCCGCGCGCAGCCTACCCGGCGCCCCGCGAGTGGTTTCCCCACGATCACGACCCGCTGGCCGTGCTCATCGAGGAGGCGCACGCCGCCGGCCTGCGCGTGCATGCGGCGCTGAACGCCTTTGGCGAGGGCCTGCAGCCCGGCGGCGGGCTCCCGGCCGTCGGGCTGCTGCACGAGCGCCCGGCGTGGGAGAGCATGCACCTGCGCCAGGGTGCGGGAGGTGCCACCCTCGTGCCCTCCAGCCGGGCGCTCGACATCGCCTTCGCCAGCGCAGCCCATCCCGAGGTGGTGCTCTACCAGCTGGCGGTGCTCTGGGAGGTCCTCACCCGCTACCCGGTCGACGGGATCGTGCTGGACCGCGCGCGGTTCGCCGGCCTCGACGCCGACTTCTCCGACGCCAGCCGCGCAGGCTTCGAGGCGTTCCTCGGCCGGCCGGTGGCGCGCTGGCCGGACGACGTCGTGCAGCTGGCCGGACGGCGGCTCGAGCCCGGGCCGCTGTTCCGGCCGTGGATCGCCTGGCGCGCGCGCGTGATCACCGCATACGTGCGCGCGGCACGCCAGCTGACGCAGCGGCTCCGGCCCGGGCTGCCGCTGGGGATGTACGTCGGCGGCTGGTACCCCACGATCTACCAGCTGGGGCAGAACTGGGCCGTACCCGAGGCGCCCGTGCTGTTCGCGGCGTGGAGCCCCGCGTGGGCCGAGGCGAGCCTGGTGCCCTTCCTCGACTACCTCATGGTGGGGTTGTACTACCGCTCGCTCACGCCGGCCGAGGCGCTGGCGGGCGGCGGGGTATGGTGGGGCAACGTGGCCGGGGGCGCGCTGCTGGCGCGCCGCCTGGCGGGGTCGCTGCCCGTGGTGGGCAGCCTGTGGCTCAACCTCTACCGCACCGACCGCGCGCGGGGCGTGGCGGCGATCCGCACGGCGGCGCGCCACAGCGACGGCCTGATGATCTTCGACCTCTCGGACGTCGAGGCCGGCGGCTGGTGGCCGGCGCTCGTGGGGCGCACGGCGCCCTGATGGCTCGCGGGGTCGGGCATGGGGGCAACGCCACAGCGGCCTGCTCGGCCCGGCGTACAGGCACCGAACGCACGACGCACGGGCGACGATGAGTCTCTTAGAGGAGTGTGGCACGGTGCGGGGTACGGTCGGAGCACGTCGGGATGCCGCGGCGGTCACGAGCGATCAACCGGTTCCTGTGCAGCCCGCATATACGACCATGCAAACACGCGCACGTCGGTGCAGCGTTTTCCAGGGAGAGCGTTCCCCCAGGGGGAAGGAGGAAGTGGGAAGAGGGCAGCGAAGGTTTCGTTCAGGAAACCGAACAGATATACGGTATGCGATCATGAACGAGGAACTGTTGACAGCCCAGGAAGCCGCACGGCGCTTGGGGGTAAGTGTGCAGTACGTTCGTCGTCTCCTTCGTCGCGGTGCCATGCCGGGGGTACGCGTTGGTCGGGTGTGGGCCGTACCGCAGGCCGGGGTCGACAGCTTTCGGTCTCGAACGGCCCTCGTGCCGCTCTTTCCGCGGCGCGGTCGCTGAGGAGGTGCGGGCAATGGTGTCGGAGAGGGCTGCGTCGCGAGCATGTCTGGAGTACAGACGTCCCGACGGCATCTGGGCGCGGCTGTACGCGGGTGATAGCGCTTCGATGACGGAGGTGGCCGACGATGCCGTGACGCTCACCGTCACGTCGCCCCCGTATTGGAACGCGATTGACTACGACAGGCACATCGCGACCCCCGGAACGTCGTACCGGACGCGGTCGTACGCCAGCGGGTTCGATGACTACGCGTCGTACTTGGCATGGGTCGCTGGCGTGTTCCGAGAGACGCGGCGGGTGACGCGCCCCGGTGGCTTTCTCGCGGTTGTCGTCGGCACCGTGCTCTACCACGGCACCCACTACCCGGTGCCGTTCGACCTCGTCGCCTGTCTTGTCCGGGACGGGTGGGAGTTCCACCAGGACATCGTGTGGCACAAGACCACTGCCGGCGTCAAGCGCGCCGGTGTGTTCATCCAGCGGCCGTATCCTGGATACTTCCACCCCAACATCATGACGGAGTACATCGTGATCTTCCGGAAGCCTGGCCCGCCGATCTACCGACGACGGGCCGCTAGGTCGCACGCGCCGGTACCGTTGGGCGCCCTGTTCACCCACGAAATCGCCAACAACGTGTGGCACATTGCCCCGGTGCCTCCGGGCCAGCTGCGTCACCCTTGCCCCTTTCCGGAGGAAATCCCCTATCGCCTGGTACAGCTTTACTCCTACCCGGGGGACGTGGTGCTCGACCCGTTCGTCGGGTCCGGGCAGACGTCCAAGGTCGCCGTCGCACTGGGGCGGTGCGCCATCGGCTACGACATCGAGCCACAATATGTCCAGTATGCCCACCACCGCCTCAGCGAGCCGCTGCGGGTGCGTTCACAGCAACTCGTCGCCCAGTTCACGAAAGTGGCCCTTGACGCTCCCCAAGGAGCGTTGGGAAGGACGCGGAAGGCCGCGCGCACACGCCACGGGTCCGGTCTGGCCACCACGCGCGGCGCGTTGTTGGAGGACCTCTTCGCTGGGAGGAGGTAGGTTCCAGCGTTGCATCGACCAATGCGGTCGCACGCGACTTCGAGATGACCTTCTCACTTGAAAGAGATCGGTTCCGGCAGTTCCGCCAGCGCTTTGCCGGCCAGGTACGAACTGCGACCGAACTGGCGATTCGCCAGATCTATGAGGAGTACGACACGGGCTTGCGGGAGAACCGTTTCGTGGTAGGAGGGGTCGTCGAGCTCATCGTGGGTTGCGCCCTTCGCGCGTGCGGCATCCCTGTGCGTCATCGTGGGCTGATGCAGACCGAGCTGGACTTGCGGTTCGAGGACACAGATGGCGGCTACTCCGTCAAGGCGCTGTTCAAAAGCCCCACCACCAACCTGGTCAATGTTCTCGGACAGTCCCCAAGCCTAGACCGCTGGAGAACCGCGACGCTCTTCGTGGTAGGCGATATCGGCATCGTGTACAGTGATCCGTCGTTGCCATGGTGGGTGGCAAACCTGGAGCGGTGCGTTCGCGTCACCTCGGGGGCGTTGACCATCCGTCGGCGCTGCCTGGGGGAGTTTGCTCGGGAAGCACCGACGTGGGTGGCTGGCTGCACGGTACCTGGTGTACGCGCGCCTGGGGCGTTGCGACCATTGCGTGCGGCGTCGACGGACGTCGCCTCACAGATCCTAATGCACCATCAGGTCCTGTTCACGCACTTTCCCGCGCTGGGCCCCGGGCAACAGACGTAATTGCGGGCTGAGCGCCGAGCCCCGCCCGTCACGGGAGCGGCGAACGTCACACTGGGCACCCGCGGTCCCGTGCGCGCACGTGCCCGGCGGCCCGTGCGCGGCTGCTGCAGGAAGTACGTGCGTCATATCGAACCGTGTTCGGTAGGGTGAACAACACGGACGATATCGGTCGCATGGGGAAGCGCGCGCAGCGGCCTCGGACGGTTCCCGCGGTGGACCGCGCCGTGCGGGTGCTGCGCGCCCTGGCCGCCGACGGCGCCGCCCCGCGCCTGTCCGACCTGGGGCGACAGCTGGGGGTGAGCAAGAGCTCGCTCTCCGGGCTGCTGGCCACCCTGGAGCACCACGGCCTCGTCGAGCGCGATGGCGACTCCCGGGGCTACCGGTTGGGCGCGGCGCTGCTGGCGCTGGGCAGCGCGGCGCTCCGCCATCTGGACGTGGCCCAGCTTGCCCGGCCCCACCTGGCGCGGCTGCGTGAGCGGCTCGGCGAGACCGCGGTGCTGCACGTGCCGGCCGGCGACGAGGCGATCATCGTGGCCCGGGCCGAGTCGCACCACGACCTCAAGGTGGTGGCGCCGCTGGGCCATCGCCTGCCGCCCTTCGCCGGTGCCGTGGCCAAGGTGCTGCTGGCCCAGCGGCCCGACGCCGAGCTGGCAACACGCCTGTCTGGCCGCCTGCCGGCGTTCACCCCCCGCAGCATCACCGCGCCGCGGCGCTACCTGCAGGAACTGCGGCGAGTGCACCGCCTGGGCTACGCCGTCGACGACGAGGAGTACCTGCCGGGTGTGCGGGCGGTCTCGGCCCCGGTGCGCGACGCGCGGGGTCGGGTGGTGGCCACGCTGACGGTCGTCGGCTCGAGCGCCCGGGTGACCCGGAAGCGGCTGGCGGAAGCGGTGCGCGCCGTGGTAGCCGAGGCCCGGGAGCTCTCCCGGCGACTTGGGGCCCTAGACGCCGGCGTGCCATCCGGTGCGGGCGGACGTGCGGGTGTGCGGTCGTCGAAGCGCGACGCCCCGCACCGGACGCGCGGCGCACTGCCCGGTGGGCGCGGACGTGTGAGGGCCGGCACCGGGGGGCGTGCTCGGAGCAGGCATCGGGGCGACGCCGCCTCGAAGACCGAGGCCGTGGAGGCCGGAGATGCCTAGGGTCCTGCTCACGCTGCGCGTCAACGGCGAGGTCTACGAGGTCGCCGTGCCCGTGCACAAGACGCTGCTGGAGGTGCTGCGGGAGGACCTGGGGCTGACGGGCACCAAGCACGGCTGCGAGCTTGGCGAGTGCGGCACCTGCACCGTGCTGATCGACGGCGAGCCCTGGCTCTCGTGCCTGGTGCTCCCGATCGAGGTGCAGGGGCGCGAGATCGTCACCGTGGAGGGGCTGGCGCAGGACGGCCGGCCCCACCCGCTGCAGACGGCGTTCGCCGACCTGGGCGCGGCCCAGTGCGGGTACTGCACGCCGGGCATCCTGCTGACGGCGAAGGCGCTGCTGGACGCCACGCCCCGCCCCACCCGCGAGGAGATCGCCCAGGCGCTGGCGGGCAACCTCTGCCGGTGTACGGGCTACGTGAAGATCTTCGAGGCGGTGGAGCTCGCGGCCCGGCGCATGACCGACGAGCCGGTGGCGCCCGTGACGGTGCAGGTGGGCAACCCGCCTGCCTCCGGTGCTGGCGGGGGAGGCACGTAACGCATCATGGCCCACGACTTCTCCATCATCGGCAGACCGCTGCGGCGGGTGGACGGGCTGGCCAAGGCCACCGGGCAGACCCGGTTCGCCGACGACCTGCACCTGCCCCGCATGCTCTACGGCCGGCTCCTGCGCAGCGTGCACGCCCATGCCCGCATCGTGCGCATCGACACCAGCCGCGCGCGGGCGCTCCCCGGCGTGCACGCGGTGCTCACCGGCGCCGACCTGCCGGTGCAGTACGGCATCCTGCCCGTCAGCCAGGACGAGCACGCGCTGTGCGTCGACAAGGTGCGCTTCGTCGGCGACCCGGTGGCGGCCGTGGCCGCGGTCGACGAGGAGACCGCGGAGCGCGCCCTGGAGTTGATCGACGTGGTGTACGAGCCGCTCCCGGCCATCATGACCATCGAGGACGCCCTGCGCCGCGAGGACGTGCGCATCCACGACTACGGCGACGGGCCCGCCAACGTCCACAAGATGGTGGCCCTCGAGTTCGGCGACGTGGAGGAAGGCTTCCGCGCAGCCGACTACGTGCGGGAGGACGTGTTCTACTTCGAGGGCAGCACGCACCTGCCCATGGAGCAGCACGCGGCGGTAGCGACGTACGACGCCGACGGCAAGCTCACGGTCTGGTCGGCGACGCAGACGCCGCACTACGTCCACCGGGCGCTGGCGAAGGTGCTGGAGTACCCGGCCAGCCGGATCCGCGTCATCGCCACGCCCGTGGGCGGCGGGTTCGGGGGCAAGTCGGATCCCTTCGCGCACGAGATCGTGGCCGCGAAGCTGGCGATGGTCACCGGCCGACCGGTCAAGATCACCTGCACCCGCGAGGAGGTCTTCTACCTGCACCGGGGGCGGCATCCGGTGCTGATGTGGGTGAAGACCGGCTTCACCCGCGACGGCCGCATCACGGCCATGCACTTCAAGGCGTTCCTCGACGGGGGCGCGTACGGGTCGTACGGGGTGGCGACCACCTACTACACGGGTGCGCTGCAGACCACCACCTACCGCATCCCACGCTACAAGTTCGAGGGGCTGCGCGTCTTCACCAACAAGCCGCCGTGTGGCCCCAAGCGCGGCCACGGAACGCCCCAGCCGCGGTTTGCGCTGGAGTGCCACCTCGACAAGGCGGCTGTCGCCCTGGGGCTCGACCCCGTGGAGCTGCGCCGGCGCAACCTGGTCGAGCCCCACTCGATGACGGTCAACCACCTGCGCATCACCAGCTGCGGCCTGCGCGAGTGCATCGACCGGGTGGTCGAGGCCTCGGGGTACCTCCAGCGCCGCGGACGGCTGCCGGCGGGCAAGGGGCTGGGGTTTGCCTGCAGCGCCTACCTCTGCGGGGCCGGGCTGCCCATCTACTGGAACGAGATGCCGCAGTCGGAGGTGCAGATCAAGATCGACCGCGGCGGCGGGGTCACCGTCTACTCCATGGCCATCGACATCGGCCAGGGCTCGGACTCGGTGCTGGCCTACACGGTGGCGGAGGTGCTGGGCATCGAGCCGGCGGACGTGGCGCTGGTGACGGCCGACACCGACCTGACGCCCATCGACCTGGGCTCGTACTCCAGCCGGGTGACGTTCATGGCCGGCAACGCGGCGCTGGAAGCGGCCCAGAAGATGCGCGACCTGATCTTCGCCGCGGTGGCCGAGGCGTTGGAGGTGCCGGTCGAGCTGCTGGCGGCGCGGGGGCGGCGCATCTTCAACCGCGAGAAGCCCGAGATGGGCGTCGACTGGCCCGAGGCTGTGCGCCTGGCCGAGGCGCGCGTCGGGCTGCTGCTCACCTCGGGCTCGTACCGGCCGCCCAAGCTGGCCGGCCCGTACAAGGGATCGGGCGTGGGCCCCTCGCCCGCGTACTCGTACACCGCGTGCGTGGCCGAGGTGACCTGCGATGCCGAGACCGGCTGGGTGACCGTCGACCGCGTGTGGATCGCCCACGACATCGGCCGCGCCATCAACCCGCTGCTGGTCGAGGGACAGGTGGAAGGCAGCGTCTACATGGCCCTGGGCGAGGCGCTGATGGAGGAACAGGTCTTCCGCCGCGGCGTGCACAAGTTCCCCTCGATGCTGGAGTACAAGAGCCCTACGACGCTGGAGACGCCGCAGATCCACACGTTCCTGATCGAGACGGTCGACCCCGAGGGCCCCTTCGGCGCCAAGGAGGCGGGGCAGGGGCCGCTGCTGCCCGTCATCCCCGCCGTGGCCAATGCCGTGGCCGATGCGCTGGGCGTGCGGATCGACGAGGTGCCGATCACGCCCGACAAGGTGCTGGCGGCGCTGGCCGATCGGCGTCGGGGTGGGCCGGGCCGGGTGGGCCCTGCGGGGGTGCCGGCGGTGCGGTTCAAAGATCCCATTCGCGTGGAGCCGCCCCCGGGCTGGCAACGGGTGTCCGTGTGACGACGCGGTCATGATGCGCCTTCCCCCGTTCGTGTACCTGGCCCCGCGAGAGCTGGACGAGGCCGTGCGCCTGCTGGCCGACCACGGGCCCGAGGCGATGCCCGTCGCCGGTGGCACCGACCTCTTCCCCAACATGAAGCGCCGGCAGGTCGAGCCGAAGGTGCTGGTCGGCCTGCGTGGCCTGCGCGAGCTGCAGGGGATCACCGCCGAGGCCGACGGGGGGCTGCGGATCGGTGCCGGGGTGGTACTGCGCCGCATCGTCGAGCACCCCGCGGTGGTGCAGCGCGTCCCGGTGCTCGCCCGGGCCGCGGCGACGATCTCGAACCCCCAGATCCGCTGCATGGGCACCGTCGGTGGCAACCTGCTGGTCGACACGCGGTGCAACTACTACAACATGCCCTACTGGTGGCGGCGGGCCATCGACTTCTGCATGAAGAAGGACGGCGACACGTGCTGGGTGGCACCGGGCGGACACCGGTGCTGGGCCATCTCCTCCTCGGACCTGGCGCCCGTGCTGGTGGCCCTGGAGGCGCAGGTCCGGCTGGCGGGCGCCCGCGGCGAGCGCACCATTCCGGTCGCCGACCTCTACCGCGACGACGGCATCGTCTACCTGGGCAAGGCGCCCGACGAGGTGCTGGTCGAGGTGCGCGTGCCACCCGCGGACGGCCTGCGCGCCACCTACTGGAAGTTGCGCCGCCGTGGCGCCATCGACTTCCCCATCCTCGGCGTCGCCGCGGCCGTGCGCATGGCCCCCGACGGCACGTGCACGGCCGCGCGCATCGTGCTCGGGGCCGTGGCGTCGCAGCCGGTACGCTGCGAGGCGGCCGAGCGGGTCCTGCTGGGCCAGCAGCTGGGCCCTGCGGTGATCGACGCAGCGGCCGAGGCGGCCTGGAAACCGGCGAAACCCCTGGACAACGCCGACCTGACGCTGGGCTACCGGAAGGCGATGGTACGGGTGTACGTGCGGCGGGCGTTGCGCGAGGTGGCGGGGTTGCCCGTGGCCGACGTCGCACCGAGCGCCGAGAGGATGGCGGTGCGGCGCACAGAACACTGGTGACGTCGTCGGTTGCCGGTCCACAAGGGGGGTGAGGGCCATGGCCGGGGCGTACCGCGCCGATCACGTCGGCAGCCTCCTGCGTCCCGCCGAGCTCCTGGACGCCCGGGCGCAGGGCGTCGACCCGGAGCGCCTGCGCGAGCTCGAGGACCGCCACATCCTGCGCGTGCTCGCCCGACAGCAGGAGCTGGGGTTCGAGGTGTTCACCGACGGGGAGTTGCGCCGTCGCAACTTCATGAGCGACCTGCTCGACGCCGTCGAGGGCTTCGACCTCCGCGACGAGGTCGGGCGCGCCTGGACCGGTGCCGGGACCAGCGTGGCGCCCGCCAGCGTCACCGGCATCGTCACGGCCAGGCTGCGTCAGGTGCGGCGCCTGACCGCCCACGAGGTAGCGTTCATGAAGGCGCACTGCCCGGGGGCGATCAAGATCACGCTGCCCAGCGCCAACCAGTTCCCCGCCATCGCGTTCAAGCGCGGGGTGACGGACCGCGTCTACCGCGACCACTCGGCACTGCTGTGGGACATCGTGCCCATCGTGCGGCGGGAGGTCCAGGCCCTGCTGGCCGACGGCGTCCAGTACATCCAGGTCGACGCACCGCGCTACAGCTACTACATCGACCCGCGGTGGCGGACGTACATTCAGACCGAGATGGGGATGGACCCCGACGCCGCGCTGGCCGAGGCCATCCGTGCCGACAACGCCTGCCTGGAGGGCGCGCGCGGCCGGGGCGCGGTGATCGGCTTCCACCTATGTCGCGGCAACAACCGGAGCCAGTGGTACGCCGAAGGCGGCTACGACGCCATCGCCGAGCGCCTCTTCGGCGAGCTGCAGGTCGACCGCTTCCTCCTCGAGTACGACGACGAGCGGTCGGGCACGTTCGCGCCGCTGCGGTTCGTCCCGGCCGACAAGACCGTGGTGCTCGGGCTGGTGAGCAGCAAGCGGCCGCAGCTGGAGGCCAAGGCCACCCTGCTCCGGCGCATCGAGGACGCGGCCCGCTACGTGCCGCTGGAGCGCCTGGCCCTGAGCCCGCAGTGCGGCTTCGCCTCGGTGATGGAGGGCAACCTGCTCACCGAGGACGACCAGTGGGCCAAGCTGCGCCTGGTGGTGGAGACCGCGCGGGAGGTGTGGGGCTAGTGCACGGCCGCGCACGGCCGGGTCGGCGAGGCGACGAGGGGCCGGAGGCCCGCATGCGGGCAGTTCCGACGCGTCCTGCCCGACGCGCCCGTTCCATCTAGCCCGCGCCATGGTCGCGCGCGGGGTCCCCGCAGAGACGATGTTCTTCCAGCGGGACGTGGAGACGCTGGCGCGGGAGGCGCTCGAGGCCCTGCAGCTGGAGCGCCTGCGCCGGGTGCTGGCCGAGGTGGCGGCGGCCAACCCCTTCTACCGGCGCAAGTGGCAGGCCGCCGGTGTCGGCGACGTGGCCGGCCTGCGCGCGCTGGCCGACCTGCGGCGGCTCCCCTTCACCACCAAGCAGGAGCTGCTCGCCGACCAGGAGGCCCACCCGCCGTTTGGCACGATCCTCACGTATCCCCTGGAACGCTACACCCGCTTCCACATGACCTCGGGGACGACGGGGCGGCCGCTGCGATGGGTGGATACGCCGGAGTCGTGGGAGTGGTGGTGCCGCTGCTGGGGCTTCGTCTACCGCGCCGCGGGCATCGGGCCGGCCGACAGCATCTTCTTCCCCTTCTCGTTCGGGCCGTTCATCGGGTTCTGGGCCGGCTTCGACGCCGCCGTGCGTCTGGGCGCCCTGGCCATCCCGGGCGGCGGGCAGGACTCGGCGCTGCGCCTGCGGACGATGCGCGAGGTGGGCGCGACCGCGCTGGTGTGTACGCCCTCGTACGCCCTGCGCCTGGCGCAGGTAGCCCGGGAGCAGGGCTGGGACCCGGCGACGCTGTCGGTGCGCGTCACGATCCACGCCGGCGAGCCCGGCGCCAGCATCCCGGCCACCAAGGCGCGCATCGCCCAGGCGTGGGGCGCGCGCTGCGTCGACCACTACGGGATGACCGAAGTCGGAGCCGTGGGCTTCGAGTGCGACGCGCCAGGCGGCGGGCTGCACGTCAACGAGAGCGAGTTCGTCGCCGAGGTGCTCGATCCGCGGACCGGTGCCGTGGCCGCGGAGGGCGAGGGGGAGCTGGTCCTCACCAACCTGGGCCGCGTGGGGTCGCCGGTGATCCGCTACCGCACCGGCGACCGCGTGCGCCTGGTCGCCGCGCCCTGCGCCTGCGGCCGGACGTTTGCGCGGCTCGACGGGGGCGTGCTCGGCCGGGTCGACGACATGCTGGTGATCCGCGGCGTCAACGTCTTCCCCAGCGCCATCGAGGCGGTGGTACGGCGCCACGCCGAGGTGGACGAGTTCCGCATCGAGGTCTACCGGCAGGACGAGATGGACCAGCTGCGGGTGCTGCTGGAGCTCGACGAGCGGCGCCATGGGCCCGACGCCTGCGGCCGGATCGTCGCGGCCGTCGCCGACGGGCTCAGGCAGACCCTGGGCCTGCGGGTCGAGACGCGTGCGGTGCCGGCCGGCAGCCTGCCGCGGTTCGAGCTGAAGGCCAAGCGCGTGGTGCGCGTCGGCGCCTGAGGCGGGACGCCCCGGCAGGCGAGGGACCTGGACGGGCGACGCGCGCCACAGACATCCACGAGGGGGGGAGCGCGATGCGCTGGACGGGACTGCTGCTCGGGGTCGTGCTGGTGGGGGCGGGGCTCACCGCCGCGGGGGTGCCGACAGCGGCCCAGGCACCGCCGACGATCAAGGTGGGTGCCGTGGTGCCGCTCACCGGCCGCTACGCCGCCGGGGGCGCGCAGGTGCGGGCCGGCTACGAGTTCGCGGTGGAGGACGTCAACCGCGCGGGTGGCGTCATGGTGCGCGAGGTCGGCCGGCGGATCCCGCTGGAACTCGTGCTGCTCGACGACGAGTCGGATCCCACCAAGACCGTTGGGCGCCTGGAGACGCTCTTCGCCGGGCACCAGGTCGTGGCGTACCTGGGGGGCTTCGGCAGCGACCTGCACGCGGCCGCGGCGTCGATCGCCGAGAAGAACCGGGTGCCCTATCTGGGCGTCGCGTTCGCGCTGCACAAGATCCACCAGCAGGGGTTCAAGTACCTGTTCAGCCCGTTTCCCAAGTCGCCGGATCTCGCCCGCGAGACCTACCGGTTCCTGAACGCGTCGATCCCCGAGGCGCAGCGCCCCCGCCGGGTCGCCGTCTTCAAGGAGAAGACCGACTGGGGGGACGAGATGGGCGGGCTGTGGGCGACGCGGGCGCCCGAGTTCGGCTACCAGGCGGTGGTGCAGGAAGAGTACGCGGTGGGCAGCCGCGACTTCTCGGACATCATCCTCCGCGCCCGGGCCGCCGGTGCCGAGGCGGTGCTCGCCATTCCCACGCCGCCCGACGGGTTCACGCTGGTGCGGCAGATGAAGGAGCTGGGCTTCAACGCCAAGTTCTACATGTTCATCCGTGCGGCCGACGCCGTGGTCTGGGGCCGCAACCTGGGCAAGGACGGCGACTACTTCAGCCTGGCGCCCGGCTGGCACCACGCCGTCAAGTACCCCGGGGTGCGCGAGCTCAACGAGAAGCACAGCCGCGCGTTCGGGCGGCCGGCCGACGTGATCACGGGCCCGGCCTACGCCACCGTCCAGATCCTGGCCGATGCCATCGCGCGGGCCGGCACCCTCGAGCGGTCCAGGGTGCGCGACGCCATCGCGGCTACGCAGACCACGACGGTCATGGGCCCTGTGCGGTTCCGCCCCGACGGGACGGGCGTGGTGGTCACGGTCTTCCTCCAGTGGCAGAACGGCCGACAGGAGCTGGTCTGGCCCAAGGAGTTCGCCACGGCGCCGCTGCAGTACCCGGCTCCGCCGTGGGGCCAGCGCTAAGGCCGCCGGGTCGCGCCATCGCGTGCGCCACCTGCTGGTCGCCGAGCGCCTCTCCAAGACGTTCGGAGGGGTGCGGGCCGTCCGCGATCTGAGCTTTGCCGTTGGCGACGGCGAGATCCTGGGGCTGATCGGGCCGAACGGCTCGGGGAAGACCACGGCCTTCAACCTCGTCACCGGGCTGCTGGCGCCGGACGCGGGCCGCGTGTGGCTCGACGGCGCGGAGATCACGGGCCTGCCGCCGCACGCCGTCTGCGCGCGGGGGATCGCCCGCACGTTCCAGCTGGTGCGGCCGTTTCCGCACCTCACCGCGCTGGAGAACGTGCTCGTCGGACGCGTCTACGGCCGCGCCCCCCAGCGGCGCCTGTCCACCGCCATCGACGAGGCCGCGGCCCTCCTGGCGTTCGTGGGCCTGGCGGGCAAGGAGCACGTGGCCGCCCGCCACCTGACCCTGGTGGACCGCAAGCGCGTGGAACTGGCGCGGGCGCTGGCCACGCGGCCGCGCGTCCTCCTGCTGGACGAGTTCATGGCGGGGCTGACGCCGCAGGAGGTGGCGGCGGCCATGGCCATGGTCCGGCGCATCCGCGACGGCGGGGTCGCCATCGTCATGATCGAGCACCTGGTGCATGCGGTGCTGGGCACGTCCGACCGCGTGGTGGTGCTCAACGCCGGCCAGGCGATCGCCGAAGGGCCGCCGGAGGCCGTGGCGCGTGATCCCAAGGTACTGGAAGCCTACCTGGGGGATGCGGGCGGTGCTTGAGGTCCGCGACCTCGCGGTGCGCTACGGCGACCTCCAGGCGCTGTGGGGCGTGTCCCTGCGGGTGACCGCCGGCGAGGTCGTCGCGCTGCTGGGGCACAACGGCGCCGGCAAGACGACGCTGCTGCGCACCATCGCGGGCCTGCTGCGACCGGCAGCCGGGGAGGTCGTCTTCGAGGGCCGGCCGCTCCACCGGGAGCCCGCGCACCGCACCGTCGAGTATGGCATCGCCCTGGTGCCGGAAGGTCGACGCCTGTTCGCCAGCATGACCGTCGAGGAGAACCTGCTGCTCGGCGGCTTTGCGCGGGCCGTGCGCGCCCGGCGCCAGGAGACGCTGCGCGAGGTGCTCGAGATCTTCCCGGCCCTGGCCGTGCGGCGCCGGCAGCCGGCTGGCACGCTGTCGGGCGGCGAGCAGCAGATGGTGGCGATCGCGCGGGCGCTGATGGCCCGCCCGCGCCTGCTGCTGCTCGACGAGCCGTCCCTGGGGCTGGCGCCGCTGGTGGTGCGCCGCATGTTCGAGGTGATCCGCGAGATCAACGCGCGCCACGGCGTCACCGTGCTGCTGGTGGAGCAGAACGTCTCGGGCGCCCTCGCCCTGGCCACGCGCGCCTACCTGATGCAGGCCGGCCGCATCGTGGGCGAGGGCACGCCGGCCGCCCTGGCGCGCGACGCGCAGGTACGCCGCGCCTTCCTCGACGTGGGGGCAGGCGGCCCGTGAGCGCGGCGGTGCTGGCCCAGTCGCTGGTCTTCGGGCTGCTGGCGGGGGCGCTCTACGGCCTGGCCGCAGCGGGGCTGTCGCTGGTCTTCGGCGTCCTGCGCGTGCTCAACGTGGCGCACGGCGAGCTGATCATGCTGGGCGGCTACGCCAGCTTCTGGTTGTTCGCGCTGGTGGGCCTCGACCCGTTCGCCTCGCTGGCGGTGAGCATGCCGTTGCTGTTCGTCGTGGGCCTGGGCCTGCACCAGGCGCTCTTCGCCCGGGTCGAGACCCTGCCCGAGGAGACGCGGGTCAAGAACTCGCTGCTGATCGGCTTCGGGCTCGCCCTCGCCTTCCACAACCTGGCGATCCGCCTGTGGACCGCCGACGACCGCACCATCGCGGCCGCGTATACCGGCGTCGTGCTCCATGCCGGCGGCCTGGTGGTGCCCGCGGTGCGGCTGGGGACGCTCCTGGTGGCGGTGATCCTGATCGCCGCCATGCACCTGTTCCTCACGCGTACCGATCCCGGCCGCGCCGTCCGGGCGGTGGCCGAGGACTGGGAGGCGGCGCTGCTGGTCGGCATCGACCTGCGCCGGACCTACCTGCTGGCGTTCGCGCTGGGCAGCGCCCTGGCGGGCGCGGCCGGGACCCTGGTGAGCGTGGGCTACTCCATCAACCCCGGCATCGGGCTGGAGTGGACGCTCAAGGCCCTGATCGTGGTGGTGCTGGCAGGCCTGGGCAGCATGCCGGGCACGCTCGCCGGCGGCCTGCTGCTGGGCGCGGCGGAGTCGGCGAGCGCCCTCGTGATCGGCGGCGCCTACCGCGAGGTGGTGGCGCTGGTGCTCTTCGTGGTGGTGCTCCTGGTGCGCCCGCAGGGGCTGTTCGGCCGGCGATGAGGGCCGGGGCATGGCGCCTGACCGGCCCGGGGGTCGCCGGCGTGCTGGCCGCGCTGGCCGGCCTGCCGCTGGTGACACAGCGCGCCGACGTGCTCAACCTGGCGTTCCTGGTCTTCCTCTACGCGGCGCTGGCCGAGAGCTGGAACCTGCTGGCGGGGTTCGCGGGCCAGGTCAACCTCGGGCACGCCGCGTTCTTCGGCACCGGCGCGTTCGTGATGCGCCACCTGTGGGTTGCAGGCGTGCACCCGTACCTCGGTCTGCTGGCGGGCGGGCTGGCCGCCAGCGCCTTCAGCCTGGTGATCGGCCTGCCCGCCTTCCGGCTGCGTGGCGCCTACTTCGCGATCGGCACGCTGGGCCTCGCCGAGATCCTGCGCATCACCGTGGGAAACGTGCTGCCGGTGGTCTCGACGCTGCCCGCGCCGTTCATCACGGGCTACTCCCTCGTGCACCGCTACTACCTGGCGCTGGCCCTGCTGGTCGTCACGGTGGCGACGGTGGCCTGGCTGGTCCGCTCACCGCTGGGGCTGGGCCTGGTCGCGCTGCGCGAGGACGAGGACGCGGCTGCGGCGACCGGCGTCGACGTCGTGCGTCACAAGCTGCTCGCCCTCGTGGTCAGCACCGGCCTGGGCGGCATGGCGGGGGCCGTCTTCGCCTTCTACCACACCAGCTACTACCACCAGATGCCGTTCGGCCCGGGCTGGACCTTCGACGCGTTGCTCATCGCCTTCGTCGGCGGCGTGGGTACGCTCGCAGGCCCGCTGGTGGGCGCGGTGTTCTACGTGCTGGTCCGCGAAGTGCTGGCCCAGGCGTTGGTCGACGTGCACCTGCTCATCTTCGGCCTGCTGTTCGTCGTGGTGGTGCTGGTGCTGCCGGGCGGTCTGGTCGAGGCGGCGGCGCGGGCGCGGCGCGCGATCGGCGCCTGGCGGGGGCGGACCGCTGGCCACGGCGGGCGACGGGAGCGCGCAGCCCAGGGCGTACGGTCGGCGTCCGGTGGCGCGCCCGTCGGCGCGGCCTTCCCGGATCCTGCGGGCGATCGAGCGGCGGCACCCGGATTGACCGATCGGTCAAAGACTGCTAGAGAAGAGGGAGATAGCCACAGTCGGCCGGGCGGCGCGCACGCCGCCAGGGGAGAGGAGGAGTCATGACCCCGGTCACCGAGGAGACGCTGCGCGCGCGCCTGGAGCGCGGCGCGCTGGTGGAGGGGCCGGCCTACGCCACCCCCGCGTACGTCGAGGCGCTGGCGCGCACGCTCATCGTCTCGGCCGACACCGAGCTGATCAGCGCGCCGGCCTACCTGCGGGCGGCGCGCGACGCCCCCAGCATCAACTCGTACATCTCGGCGGTGGGCATCATCCAGGACGAGCTGGGCCATGCCCACATCGCCTACCGGATGCTGCGCGACCTGGGGGTGGACGTCGACGCGCTGGTCTACGAGCGCGACCCGGCGCAGTTCAAGCACCCCTATGCCTTCGACGTACCGCTGGAGACGTGGACGGAGCTGGTGGTGGCCAACGCGTTCTACGACCGCGCGGGGTTCGTGCTGCTGGGCGACATCTACCGCCACACCACCTACGGGCCGTGGAAGCGGGCGCTGGCCAAGGTGGACCGCGAGGAGAACTTCCACCTGCGCCACGGCGAGAAGTGGATGCGCACGCTGGCCGCGACGCCGCAGACGAAGGCCGAGCTGCAGCGGGCCGTGGACTGGATGTTCCTGCTGACCGTGGAGTGGTTCGGGCTGCCCGACGACCTCAAGCGCCACAAGGACCAGATCGGCTACGGGCTCAAGGGGTACACCAACGACCAGCTGCGCCAGCAGTGGCTGTCGACGGCGGTGCCGCTGTGCCAGGAGCTGGGGCTGGAGGTGCCCGCCCGCTACGATGCGGCGGCGGGGCGGTGGGTGATCACCTGTCCGTTCCCCGCCCGCTTCGACGCCGCGGCCAAGCGCTGGCTGCTGGAGGAGGGGCCCATCACCTGGGACGAAGTCCTGGCGCGCTGGCGCCAGCGGGGCCCCGCCAACCGCGAGCTGGTCGGCGAGATCCAGCGCGGCTACCGGCAGCTGCGCCGGCTGGACGCGTGAGGCCCGCGGTGTCCCGCGCGCACGGCGCCGACGCTGTCACGCCGCCCGGTGCACGGACCGCGGCGCCGCCTGCCCCGCCGGCACCCGAGGCGACCACGGGTGGCGCCCCCTCGCCGGAGCAGGTGACCGCTGCGCTGCGCGAGGTGCTGGACCCCGAGTACCCCGTGAGCGTGGTGGACCTGGGCCTGATCCGCGGCGTGGAGGTGAAGGGCTGCGAGGTGCGCGTGCGGCTGACCTTCACGTCGATGGGCTGTCCCTGCATGGAGCTGATCCAGGACGACATCGTCGCGCGGCTGCGGCAGGTACCGGGTGTGGAGCGGGTCGCGCTGGAGGTCACCTGGGAGCCGTGGAGCCGCGCGCACATCACCGAGGAAGGCTGGCGCCGGCTGCGCGCCGTCGGCGTGGTGTGAGGGTGGGATGATGGAGGAAGAGTACTACGAGGTCTTCGCCGCCCGCGCCGAGGGAGGCGAGCCGCTCCGGCACGTGGGCACCGTGCGGGCCACCTCGGCCCGCGAGGCCGCCATCTTCGCCCACAAGCTCTACGACGAGTGGCGCTGGCGGGCGATGTTCGTCGTGCCCCGCCAGGCGCTGGTGGCAGTGATCCACCCGCAATGACGGCACCGGCCCGCTTCCTGGTGCTCGCGCGCCGCGCGTATCCCGAGGCGCTGACCTACCAGGGCACGCTGGACGTGACGGCGGGGGAGGATCCGGCCGCGGCGGCCACGGCCCGCTTCGGGGCCGACTGGCTCGAGCTGGTGCTGGCGCCGGTGGCCGCGGTGCACTGGGTCGTGGGGTCCGACGCCCTGGAGCCGACCCTGGAGCCGACGGCATGAGCCACACCGTCACCGCCAGCGACGAGCGCGCGCTGCCGGCGCTGGTCAACCTGATCGTGGTCCTCGCCGATACCAAGTACTTCCTGGGCCGGCGGATCTCCGAGTGGGCGCCGGGCGCGCCGTTCCTGGAAGCGTCGGTGGCGTGCGCGGCCATCGCCCAGGAGGACCTGGGCCACTCGCGCGCCCTCTACCCGCTGCTGGAGGACCTGCCCTACCCCAACCGGCCGCAGCCGCTCGAGCGCGAGACCGACCGTGACCGGCGCTACTGCGTGCGCTACCTGGACGCGCCGCACCCCACGTGGGCGCACGTGGTCGCCACGTGCGCGCTGGTCGACACCGCGGTGACGACCATGTTCGCCGCTCTGGTCGGGTCGCGCTACGAGGCGCTGGCCAGCCGGGTGCGGCGCGCGCTGGACGAGGAGCGGGCACACCTGGGCTACGCCGAGAGCCTGGTCCGCCGCCTCGCCGCCACGGCCCAGGGGCGTGTTGCGCTGCAGGCGCGGGTGGACGAAGCGCTGCCCGAGATGCTGTGCTGGTTTGGGCCGGCGGGCGAGGCGGGCGTCGAGGCGCTGCGCGCGGCGGGCTACCTGGGCGCGACCAACGACGGCCTGCGCCAGGCCTACCTCCAGCGCGTGGCGCCGCTGTTGCTGGAAGTGGGCGTGCGTCTACCGGTGCGGTGGAACATGGAGGACGGCGTCTGGGAGGTGGGGCCGCTGCCATGGGAGCGGTGGAACCCGATCCAGCGCCGGCTGGACCCGTGAACGAGCGCCCGGCGCGCGAGGCCGATGCGGCCCACGCGCGCAGCGGCGGGGCGGACGCGGCACAGGGGCGGGCGGCGGGGGGCTCCCGGGACCCGAGCGACGGTCTGCGGTGCCCCTGGTGTGGGGCGGACGACGTCGAGCGCATCGGGGCGTTCGGTGCCCAGCTCATGTCGGAGCAGTACCTGTGCCGGGCGTGCAGGAGTCCGTTCGAGCGCGTACGCAAGTAGCCCCAGGGGCGTCGTGTGCGCCCGCCGGGGGTGCAGGGCGGGCAGCGCGGCGTCGAGGAACACCACGGGCACTCGCGCCTGCCGGACACGCAGGACGAGCCCCACGGGCGACGAGCATTACCATTACAGCGTATGGCGCTGCTGGTGATCGACGCGGGCCGGTGCCCAGCGTCGCCCGGTGGCACGCCGATACGGAACGGAGGGGGGAGCATGGCGCTGCTGGTGATCGACGGTGAGGCCGTGCCGGCCAGGAGCGGCGCAGAGATGCCGGTGCGCAACCCGGCCACCGAAGAGGTCGTGGACACCGTCCCCAGGGCCGGGCCCGACGACGTAGACGCCGCGGTGGCCGCCGCCCGGCGTGCCTTCGACGCTTGGGCGAAGACCGACCCCGACGAGCGCGCGCACACGATCCGCCAGGGGCTGGCGAAAGTGCGCGCGCACGCCCAGGAGGTCGCCGACCTCCTGGTGCGCGAGCAGGGCAAACCCCTCCACGAGGCGACCGGCGAGCTCACCCACTTCCTGCACGGGATGGAGTTCTACGCCGACCTGGCCAGCAAGCAGCGGGGCGCCTACGCACCGCTGCCCTCGGCGTTGGGGAAGGCCTACGGCATGGTCATCCGCCGGCCCGTGGGGGTGTGCGCGGCCATCGTCCCGTGGAACTTCCCCCTGACCTTGATGGGCACGAAGATCGGTCCGGCGCTGGCCGCGGGCAACACGGTCGTTGTGAAGCCCGCCAGCACCACGCCGCTGGCGACGCTGAAAGTCATCGGCCTGATGAACGAGGCGGGGCTGCCGCCGGGCGTCCTCAACGTCGTGACCGGTCCCGGCCGCGAGGTCGGCGAAGCGCTGGCCGCCCACCCTGACGTCCGGCGCGTGGCGTTCACGGGCCAGACCGCCACCGGCCGGCGCATCATGGAGCTGGCCGGGCCGGCGTTCAAGCGCATCACGCTGGAACTCGGCGGCTCCGACCCCGTGATCGTCTGCTCGGACGCCGACCTCGACAAGGCCGTCCGCGGCGTGCTGATCGGCCGCTTCTGGAACTGCGGGCAGGCATGCCTGGCGGCCAAGCGCGTCTACGTCTTCGCCGACGTCTACGAGGCGTTCCTGGAGAAGCTGCTGGCGGGCGTGGCGCGCTACGAGCCGGGCGAGGGCTGGGTGAGGGCCGAGCGGCCGAAGATCCGGCTGGGCCCGCTGCACACCGCGGCGCAGCGCCAGGAGATCGTCGAGCAGCTCGACGACGCGGTGCGGCGGGGCGCGCGGGTCCTCCACGGCGGGCGCGTCCCCGACGGCCGGACCACGGGGTACTTCTTCACCCCGACGGTGGTGGTCGACGCGCCGCACGACAGCCGCGTGGTGCAGGAGGAGACGTTCGGCCCGTTGCTCCCGGTGTTCAAGGTGGCGGGCATCGACGAGGCGATCCGGCTGGCCAACGACTCGATCTACGGCCTGGGGTCGTCCATCTGGACCTACAACATCAAGTGGATCCACCGGGCTGCGCAGGAGCTGGACGCCGGCATGACCTGGGTGAACCAGCTGCACTACGGGTACGACGAGCTGCCCTTCGGGGGGGTGAAGGCCTCGGGGATCGGGCGGGAGCACGGGCCCGAGGCTATGGATTACTACGTCGAGTTCAAGTCGGTGGTGGTCGGCGACCTGGAGTAGGGCGAGTGCGACCTGGAGTGGGGTGAGGAGGAGACGATGGCCGTCGAGTACAGCCGCGAGGGTGCCCTGGGCGTCATCACGCTCAACCGTCCGCCCGCCAACTCGTACGAGATCACGTTCATGGAGGCGCTGGGCCGCGCCATCGAGGCCGCGGCCGCCGATCCCGCCTGCCGGGCGGTGATCGTGCGCAGCGCCCTGGAGAAGTTCTTCTGCGCCGGCGCCGACATCAAGGCGTTCAGCGAGAGCACGCCCGAGCAGAACATGGAGATGTGCCGGCTGGCCCACCGCACTCTGGGCCGCATCGCCGCCATCCCCAAGGTCTTCATCGCGCAGATCGCCGGGCATGCGCTGGGTGGCGGCCTGGAGATCGCGCTGGCGTGCGACCTGCGCTTTGGCGCCGAGGGCGCCTACCAGCTCGGCGTGCCCGAGGTGACGCTGGGCCTGCTGCCCGGCAACGGCGGCACGCAGCGCCTGCCCCGGCTGATCGGTTGGAGCCGGGCGCTCGACCTGATGGTCACCGGCAGGCGGGTGGGGCCCGCCGAGGCGCACGCGCTGGGGATCCTCGACCGGCTGGTGCCCGCCGACCGCCTCGAGGCCGAGACCCGCGCCTACGCCCAGGCCCTGGCCGAGGGCTCGGCGTCGGCGATCGGAGCCATCAAGCTGGCGGTGCACCAGGGCCGCGAGCGTGCCCTCGACGACGGCCTGCGCATCGAGCGCGAGCTCCTCGACGGCCTGTTCCGCAGCGCCGACGGCCAGGAGGGCGTGCGCGCGTTCGTCGAGAAGCGCAAGCCGCAGTTCGCCCGCGCGCCGTGAGCGAGCCCGACGAGGCAGCCGGGCTGGCGGCGATCGCGCCGCCCCTCCAGGCAGTGCCCGGCGGTCCTGCGCCTGTGTTGCGCGCGCTGGCGCGTAACCTCGGCGACCTGCCCCGGGCGCTTGCGCCCGGGGGCGTGGCCAGCGCCGTGGTGGCGTGGCTGTGGAGCCTGAGCCCGCTGCTGATCACGCTGGCCGCTGCGCAGCAGGCCGGCCTCTCCGAGGCGCGCGCCATCTCGTGGATCGCGACGGTGCAGATCACCGGCGGGGCGCTCAGCATCGTGCTGAGCCTGCGCTACCGCCAGCCCATCGTGGGGGCGTTCACCATCCCCGGCGTCGTGCTGGTGGGTACGGCGCTGCGCCACCTGCCGTTCGAGGAGGTCGTCGGCACCTACTGGCTCGCCGGGGCGGTGCTCGTGCTACTGGGCGTCTCGGGGCTGGTAGAACGGGTGACCGCGCGCCTGCCGCTGCCGATCATGATGGGCATGGTGGCCGGCGTGCTGCTGCCGTTCGTGGGCGCGATCGTCCGCGGCGTCCAGCAGGCGCCCGCGGTCGGCGGGCTCACCGTGGCCGCGTTCTTCGCCGCGTGGGTGGTCCCGGGCCTGCGGCGGTTGCCGCCCGTGCTGGTCGCGCTGGTGACCGGGCTGGTGAGCGCCACCGTGCTGGGGCAGGCCGACTGGGGCGCGCTGACGGTCGCGATCGGGCAGCCCCAGGCGGTCGTCCCCGCGTTCTCCGTGGCGGCCGCTGCGGAGCTCGTGGTGCCCCTGGTGCTGATGGTCGTCGGGGTGCAGAACGTGCAGGGGATCGCCGCGCTCACGGCGAGCGGCTATCGCCCCCCGGTCTCGTCCCTGACCACCGCGTCGGGCGTGGGCTCCCTGGCCTCAGCGCTCTTCGGCGCCCACTCGGCGTGCATCGCCGGGCCGTCGACCGCCATCGTGGCCGGCCCGGCGTCCGGGCCGCTCGACCGGCGCTACGCCGTCAGCGTGCTGCTGGGCGTGCTGTGGATCGCCACCGGCCTGCTCGCGCCGGCAGTGACCGCCGTGACGCGCCTGGTGCCCCGCGCGCTCGTGGACGTGCTCGGGGGCCTGGCGCTGCTGGGGCCGATGGCGCAGTTCTTCCAGCAGGCGTTCGGCGGGCGGTTTCTGGTGGGGGCTCTGGTGGCCTTCCTGGTGGCCACCTCGGGGTTGGTCGTCCTGCGCATCGCCGCGCCGTTCTGGGCCCTGGTGGCGGGGATGTGCGCCTCGCTGCTGGTCGAGCGGTCAGACTTCGCCGCGCTGGGGCCGACGTCACCGGGCGCTGACGGTGGCTATCGGCGCGCGTCGGCGAGGTCCTCCCGGGGGTAGAGCACCCGCCCCGCCACCACGTCCCACAACCCCCGATAGGTCAACCGCACGTAGGGTAACGCGTCGAAGTTGAAGAACAGCAACGTGTAGGCGACCTCACCGTGCCGGTACCCGCGCGCGGCGAGCAGGCCGTCCAGGCGGTCGAGGGCGGCGGCCACCTCGGTGCACGCATCCGGCGACGCCATGCCGCCGACGGGCAGCGGCAACAGGAAGAGGAGCGCGCCGTCCTCGGCGAGCGCGATGCCGCCGCCGTGGTCGAGCACGCAGGTAGCGGCCAGGGCCATGTCGGCGGGTGCGCGCCCAAGACAGAGAATGCCGCCACCGCCCGTGTAGCTCGCGGCCAGCCCACCGAGACGGTCGGCGAACCCCGACAGCAGGGCCCGACAGCGCCAGCGGCCGCCGGGATCGAACAGCACCGCGTGCAGCACCCCTGCGGGCAGACGCTGGCCGTCGAGGGCGATGTCGCGGCGCACGGTGATCACGGTGTTCTCCAGGTGGGCCGCAGGGGCGGGCGAGGGCAGGCCGTCCAGCGAGAAGAACCCCGGGTCTGGCCGCCATGGGCCCGGAGTCAGCGGCCGCATCCACCGGTCCCACGGGATGCGCGGCAGCTCGACCATGACCCGGCCCTCGCGCGCGCACAGGTGCCCGCCGGCGATCACGACCTCGGGGCGCGGCGTCTCCAGCCGTTCCAGCAGGAGCAGGTCGGCGCGCCGCCCCGGGGCGATGCCGCCCAGCTCCTCGTCGAGGCCGTAGTAGGTGGCCGGATTGAGCGTGGCCATCTGGTAGGCCGCCAGGGGCTCGACGCCGGCGCGCATCGCCGCGGCCACCAGGTAGTCCATGTAGCCGCAGTCGCGCAGGAACTGCGGCGAGGGGCCATCCGGCGTCAGCATGAGCCGGCCCGACCACATGCGTGGTCCCGTCGCGACCGGCGCCAGGGCGTCCAGGTCGGGTCGCAGCGACCCGTGGCGGAGCATGACGTACAGGCCGGCGCGCAGACGCGCCAGGGCCTGATCTGCGGTGAGCGCCTCGTGGTCCGACGAGATCCCGGCTGCGGCCAGGGCCTGCAAGCGGTCGGCGGAGGCGCCGGGCGCGTGCCCTTCCACCCGTCGGCCGGCCGCCAGGGCACGGGCGATGCGGCGCAGCTGCGTCTCGTCCCCGGCGTAGACTTCCGGCCACCGGGTGAGCTCGCCGACGGCGCGCACCTCCTCGCGCCCGAGCAGCGCCGCCAGCCGGGCGTCGCCAAACCGCGCGTCTTCGTCGGGCACGTGGCCCTGCGCGTGCTGGCGCAGGAAGAAGAACCAGCGCACCGGCAGGTCGCCAAGCGCGGCCATCGCCTCGCCCGTCTGCTCGGGGGCGGTCAGCATCAACAGCGGCATCGTGTCGGCCACGATGCAGGTGGTGCCCAGGCCAAGCGCCGCGCGCGCCAGCGCGTCGGGCGTGCACAGCGCAAACGGGTGGGCATGGGGATCGACGTAGCCGGGCGCGATCACCCGGTCCCGGGCGTCGATCACCGTGGTGCGGGGGCCCGGCGCAAGGGCGCGCTCGCCGACGTAGGCGATGCGGCCGGCGGCGACGGCCACGGTCGCAGGGTAGAGCTCACCCGAGTAGACGTTGAGGACGCGTCCCCCGACGAGCAGCAGGTCCGGCGGCCGGTCGCCGCGGGCGGTGGCGGCGAGGACCCGCAGCTCGTCCACCGTGCGGAACGTCCGCTTCACGGCGCCCATTCTAGCATGTACGATAAGAGCGACGCGCACACCTCGGAGGACTCCCATGTTGCAGATGACGGACAAGCTGCTGATCGGCGGGCGCTGGGTCGACGGGGGCGCCCCGCTGGAGGTGCGGAACAAGTACACGGGCGCGGTGATCGGCGTCGTGCCCCAGTCGCGGCCCGACGACGTGGACGCCGCGGTGGCCGCGGCGGCGGAGGCGGCGCCCGTCATGGCAGCGCTGCCGGCGCACCGGCGCAGCGAGATCCTGCTGCGCACCGCGGCGCTGCTGCAGGCCCACCGGGAGGACGTGGCGCGCACCATCGCCGCCGAGGCGGGGAAGGCGCTGAAGTGGGCCCGCGTCGAGGTCGATCGCGCGGTGTCCACCTTCACGTTCGCCGCCGAAGAGGCCAAGCGGATCCACGGCGAGACGGTGCCGCTGGACGCGGTGCCGGCCGGCGAGGGCTACTTCGGGTTCTACGTGCGCCGGCCCGTGGGCGTGGTGGCGGCCATCACCCCGTTCAACTTCCCCCTGAACCTGGTGGCCCACAAGGTGGCCCCGGCCATCGCCGCGGGCAACAGCATCGTGCTGAAACCGGCCAGCACCACGCCGCTGACGTCGGTGGCGCTGTGCCGCTTCCTCCTGGAGGCCGGGCTGCCGCCGGGCGGGATCAACCTGGTCATCGGTCCCGGCAGCACCGTGGGCACGCAACTGGTGGCCGATCCGCGCGTGGGCAAGGTCACCTTCACGGGCAGCCGCGACGTCGGCGAGCAGATCACCAGGCACGCGGGCATCAAGAAGATCACCCTGGAGCTGGGCAACACCTCGCCGGTCATCGTCGCGCCCGATGCCGACCTCGACCTGGTGGCGAAACGGTGTGCGTTCGGCGCCTTCTACTACTCCGGGCAGGTCTGCATCTCGGTGCAGCGGGTCTTCGCCGACCGCACGATCTCCACGCCGTTCGCCGAGAAGTTCGCCGAGGCGGCCCGCAGCATGGTCGTCGGCGACCCGCTGGACGAGCGCACCGACGTCGGGCCCATGATCGACGAGCGGGAGGCGATGCGCATCGAGGGGTGGGTGGACGAGGCGGTGGCGGGCGGCGCGCAGGTCGTCACCGGCGGCCAGCGCACCGGCGCGGTGTACCTGCCCACGGTGCTCACCCGGGTGCGGCCCGAGATGAAGGTCGTCGCGCAGGAAGCGTTTGCGCCGGTGGCGGCGGTGCTGGAGTACGACGAGTTCGAGGCGGCGCTGGCCGCCGCCGACGCCACCGAGTACGGGCTCCAGGCGGCCGTCTTCACCCGCGACATCGGCCGCGTCTTCCAGGCCATCCGGCGGCTGAACTTCGGCGGGGTCATCGTCAACGACGTTCCCACGTTCCGCGTGGACCACATGCCCTACGGGGGCAACCGGCAGAGCGGGCTCGGCCGCGAGGGCGTGCGCTACGCGGTGGAGGAGATGACCACCATCCAGATGGTGGTCATCCGCACCTGACCGACCCCGGAGGATGCGCGATGGCGCCGCCGTTGTGGAAGGCCGCGCTGGCGGAACTGGTGGGCACGTTCACCCTGGTCTACGTCGGCGCGGGAGCGATCCTCGCCGACGCCCTCACCGGCGGCAAGGTGGGTCTGGTGGGCATCGCCCTGGCCCACGGCCTGGCCATCGCCACCATGGTGTCGGCGGCCGGCCATCTCTCCGGCGGCCACTTCAACCCCGCGGTCACCGCGGCGTTCGCGGCCACGGGCCGGCTGGGCCTGGCGGCGGCGGGCGCCTACATCGTGGCGCAGCTGCTGGGCGCGTCGCTGGCGGCGTTCTTCCTCGACGGCGCGTTTCCCGAGGCGGTGCGCGCCGCCGCACGCCTGGGGACGCCGCAGCTGGCCGACGGGGTCAGTCCGGGCACGGGCATCGTCGTCGAGGCGGTGTTGACGTTCTTCCTGGTGTTCGTGATCTTCGGCACGGCGGTCGACGGGCGCGCGCCCCGCGTGGGCGGGCTGTTCATCGGCCTGGTGATCGCCATGGACATCCTGGCCGGCGGCCCGCTGACCGGCGCCGCCATGAACCCGGCGCGGGCGTTCGGGCCGGCGCTGTTCGCCAACGCCTGGGCAGGGCACTACGTCTACTGGATCGGGCCCGCCCTGGGCGGGCTCGTCGCCGGATGGGTGTACCACAGCGTCTACCGTCCGGCATAGCACACGGGACCTGCAGGAGGTGAGCACCGTGGAGTTGCGCTACTTCGGGCACGCGATGTTCGCGCTGACCGCCGACGGCACCACCGTCGTGATCGACCCGTTCAACGACGACATCGGCTACCCGCGGCCTGCGGTCACGCCCGCCGCCGTGGTCGTCAGCCACGAGCACTTCGACCACAACAACGTGCGGCTGGTCGGCGGCGCGCCCCGGGTGATCCGCGGGCTCCGCAACGAGGGCAAGGACTGGGCCACGGTCGACGAGCGCGTGGGCCCGTTCCACATCACGGGCGTGGCGACCTACCACGACGATCAGCAGGGCGCCGCCCGCGGCAAGAACACCATCACGATCTTCGAGGCGGAAGGCCTGCGGGTCGTCCACTGCGGTGACCTGGGGCACCCGCTGAGCGACGAGCAGGCCCGCGCCGTGGGCACCCCCGACGTGCTGATGGTGCCGGTGGGCGGGTTCTACACCATCGGGCCGGCCGAGGCCGACAGCGTCGTGGCCCGGCTGGCGCCCAGGATCGTGATCCCCATGCACTTCAAGACCGAGGTGAACAAAGACTGGCCGATCGGCACCCTGGACGACTACCTCAAGGGGAAGACGGCCAAGCGCCTGGGTGCGACCGCGACCGTGCGCAAGGAGGCGCTGCCGGCGACGCAGGAGATCTGGGCGTTGCTGCCACCCACGCGCTGAGAGGCCGCGCGGCGGCGCGCGGGTCCGCCGGCATGCTGCGCCCGGCGGGCCGCGGGCGTCGCGCGGTCCTGCAGGCTGTTGCCCCCTCGGCGGGGCGCTGGTGCGGCCGCTGCTGCGATCCGGACCTCCGCGCCGCGTCGTGATGGACCTGCGGTCAGTACAGGTTCCCTCCCGGCGGCGCCGTCTACGGCCGTTCCGTGGACGTGCGGGGTCTGCGTCGGCCGCTCGACGCGCCGCCCGGGAAGCCGCGCGCTAGGCGCGCGCTGTCAGGTACTCCAGCAGCGTGCGCACGCCGAACCCCGAGGCGCCCTTGGGCTGGATGGCGTTGGTGCCCTCGCGGTCGAGGAAGGCCACGGGCGCGATGTCCAGGTGGGCCCAGGGCACCCGGCCGGCGAACTCGCGGATGAAGACCGCTCCCTTCTGCGCGCCGCCCAGCCGACCCGCTGAGTTCTTGATGTCGGCCACGTCGCCCTTGATGGCCTCGCGGTACTCGTCGTAGAGGGGGAAGGGCACCAGGCGCTCGCCTGCCCGCGCGGCCGCCGCCAGCAGGCGGTCGGCGAGGACCTGGTCGCTGGCCATCAGCGCGGCGGCGTACGGCCCCAGCGCGATCGATGCGGACCCGGTCAGCGTGGCCAGGTCGATGAGCTCGTCGGGTGCGGCCGCGGCCAGGTGGGCGACGACATCGGCCAGGATCAGGCGGCCCTCGGCGTCGGTGTTGGCGATCTCCACGGTGGTGCCGTTGAGGCCCCGCAGGATGTCGCCGGGCCGGTACGCGCGGCTGCCCACCGCGTTCTCCACGGCGGCGATGCCCGCGAGCACCCGGACGGGCGCCTGCAGCAGCGGCAACGCCTGCATGGTGGCCAGCACCGCGGCGGCCCCGGCCATGTCGGACTTCATGGTGGCCATGCCCTCGGCGGTCTTCAGGTCGACGCCGCCGGTGTCGAAGGTCACACCCTTCCCGGCCAGGCCCACGGTGCGGCGGGGCTTGGGCGGCGCGTACTCGATCTGGATGAAGCGGGGCGTGTGGGCGCTGGCGCCGCCCACGGCGAGCGTGAGCTCCATGCCGCGCTTCTTGAGGTCCTGCGGGCCCCAGACCTGCACCTTGAGCCTGGTGTTCCTGGCGATGCGCCGCGCCTCTGCGGCCAGCGCGTCGGGGGTGAGCACGTTGGGCGGCTCGTTGACCAGGTCGCGCGCGTAGTTCACCGCCTCGGCCACGATCTGGCCGCGGCGGCGGCCCGCCTCCACGGCCGTGGCCTCCGCGCGGTTGGCAGCCAGCAGGTCGATGTGCACCTCGGTGGGGCGCTCCTTCTGGTACTTGCCGAAGCGGTAGGTGGCGAGCAACGCGCCCTCGGTCCGCAGGGCGGCGATGGTCGCAGGTTCCCAGTCCCTGTACTGCACGGGCGGGTAGGCCAGCCGGCCCAGCCGTCGTTCCTGCACGGCGCGTGCCGCAGCGCCGGCCGCCAGGCGCAGCCGATCCTGGGAGAAAGCGTCACGGTCGCCCAGCCCCACCACCACGATGCGCGCGGCCGGCAGGCGGCCGTGCGTGTGCACGACCAGCACCTTGCCGACCTCGCCCGTGAACCGCTCTTCGGTGAGGATGCGCACCAGCGAGCCGCCCAGGGCCTGGTCGATCTTGGCGGCCAGCCCTTCGAGCCGTCCCGGTGCCGCGAACACTCCCACCGCCAGCGCGTCGCACCGGTGCGTCAACGGATCGGCTACGAGCACGCGTACGGCCACGATGTGCTCCCCCCTGGTGGTCCCCCGCCTTCGGGCGCAGGAGACAGGTAGTCAATCCCTGACCCTTGGCCTGGCCCCGGGCCCACCCGCCTTCGAGCACAGGGGTGGGCTCACGCCATTGGAGCGAGAACTACACCCCGGGTCCACCCGCCGTCGGGCGCAGGAGACAGGTGCTTGCCTGTCGCATTCAAGCTCGTCGCCCTACCCCCGGCCTGCGAGCGCAGGGGACAGGCGTTCGTACCGGCGTCGCGCAGCACAGCGTCACCCCGACGCGCTGGCGCAGGGAACGCCCACGACCGCATCGACGCCGCCTGTCGGGTCCTCGACCGCGCGGCCGCGCCGGAACGGCTACCGGCGGACGCGGACGGCCGCGGGCGAGGTGGGGAGCTCCCGCCCCACCCCGGCGGCGACCGCACGTCGGTACAGCAGTTCCAGGGTCACCACGTCCTCGGTGGCGATGCCCTGGGACTCGAAGAGCGTGATCTGCTCGGGGGCCGTCCGTCCCGGCTGGCGGCCGGCCACGATCGCCCCCAGCTCCACGACGCGCGACCACACGGGATCGCCGGCACGCTCTGCGGCCAGGAGGTCGCCGCATTCCACCCGGGCCTGATCCAGCGCGTCGACCGCAATGAGCTGGCTGCGCCGCACGGCCTCGGCGTCGAGTTCCGCGCGCGTGGCCGCGTTGGCGCCGGCGGCGTTGATGTGGACGCCCGGCGCGAGCCAGGCACCGTGGAGCACCGGATCGCGCGCAGAGGTGATCGTCACGACGACGTCGACGTCGGTGACCGCCTCCTGCGCGTGCTCCACGGCGACCGCCTCGACGCCGAGGGCGTCCACGAGCTCTGCGGCGAACGCTTCGCGGCGCTCGGGCGTGCGGCTGTACACCTTGACCAGCGCGATGGGCCGTACCCGCGCGATCGCCTGCACCTGTGTGCGGGCCTGCCACCCGCTCCCGATGACGCCGAGCGTGCCCGCGTCGGGACGGGCCAGGACCTTCGTGGCGACACCGCTCGCCGCGCCCGTGCGCAGCTGCCCGAGCCGGTCGGCCTCAGCCGCCAGCAGCAGCTCACCGTCCTCCAGCCGGTAGAGCAGCGCCACGAAGCGCGCGCCACCGGGCGTCGTCGCGTAGGCCTTGAGGCCGGCCACGCCCAGCGGCGGGACCGCGGCGTGCATCACGTGGAGCACGCCCTGCGGGGTGACCGCGCGCGTGCGCGGCTGGTTCACCGCCATCCCCTCTCCCAGCCAGCGGAACCCCTGCTCGACCGCGGCGATCACGTCGTCCATCGCCAGCAGTCGTTCGACGTCGCCTTCCTGCAGCCACAGCGCCATGACGGTTCAATGTTCCCCAACCTGGCGGAGGCTTCCTGTCTTCGGCGCCGAATCCGGTGCCGGACGAAGGCCAGACATGGCCAGAAGGGGCTACAACGGGCCATGACAGGGGATTCTCGGGTGCCTCCTCGAACTGTGAGGCACCCACATCTCCATGGGGGAGTGGGAACGCGGCCGGCGTGGCTTGGCTTGTTCGTCCTGTGAGTTGCACGGCAGATGGCGCGGAGGGGAGGGGCACCGACGTTGGTCGAACATTTGTTCGCGGATATCGACGCGGCGCGCGATGAGCTGGTGGCGCTGCGCAGGGATCTGCATGCCCATCCGGAGCTGGGCTTCCAGGAGGTGCGTACCAGCGGCATCGTGGCCGAGCGACTCAGGGCCGCGGGCCTGGCCGTGCGGACCGGGCTCGCGACCACCGGTGTCGCCGGGGTGCTGCGGGGCGGGCGGCCGGGGCGGACGGTGCTGGTGCGGGCCGATATCGACGCGCTGCCCATCGACGAGGCCAACGCGGTGCCCTACCGCAGCCAGCGCCCCGGGGTGATGCACGCCTGAGGGCACGACGGGCACACCGCGGTCGCGGTGGTTCTCGCGGAGCTGCTCGCCCGGCGGCGGGAGAGCTTGCCGGGCACCTACGTCTTCGCGTTCCAGCCTGCCGAGGAGATCGTCGCCGGCGCCCGGCCCATGATCGAGGCCGGCGTGATGGACGACCCGAAGGTGGACGCCGTCGTCGGCCTGCACCTGTGGAACGACCTGCCGGCTGGCGTCGTCGGGGTGCGCGCCGGGCCGGTGTTCGCCGCAGCGGACGAGCTGGAGCTCAGCGTGGAGGGCCGGGGAGGCCACGGCGGCATTCCCCACCAGGCCGCCGACCCCATCCTGGCCGCCGCGCACGTCGTCGTGGCGCTGCAGGCCATCGTCAGCCGGGAGACGCCGCCGCTGGACGCCGCCGTGGTGTCGTTCGGGACGATCCAGGGCGGCACGGCCTTCAACATCATTCCCGACCGGGTGGACCTGCGCGGCACCGTGCGCACCTTCACCCCGGAGATCCGCGAGCAGACGCTGCGGCGCATTCGGGAGATCGCCGCAGGGGTGGCGGGCGCCCTCCGGGCGCGGGCGGCGGTGACCACACGGCTGGGCTGCCCCGTCGTCCGCAACGATCCCCAGGTGACCGACGTCGTGCGGCGCGTGGCCGAGGAGGTCGTGGGACCCGGCCGCGTCGAGGAGATGCGGCCCACGACCGGCAGCGACGACATGGCGTACTTCCTCGAGCGGGCGCCCGGCTGCTACTTCGTGGTGGGGTCCAGCAACCGGGCGCGGGAGCTGGACGGCCGGCACCACACCAACCGCTTCGACTTCGACGAAGACGCCCTGCCGGTGGCGGCCAAGGTGCTGGGCGGGGCAGCGGTGCGGCTGGCGGCCGACGCCAGCTGACTACGCGGGGGGCAAGACGGCGCGCACGAACGCCTGCAGAGCCGCAGTCGCCGGCGGCTGTGCGTCCACGAACGCGCGCCAGGCGGTGCGGACCTCGTCGACAGCCGCAGGCGCAAGCAGCGGCAGCAGCGGCGGCTCGGTCCACGGGAGCGCGTCCACCTGCAGGGCGGCCTCGTCGCAGTAGTCCAGCGCGGCATCCAAGAAGTCGCGCAGCGGCCGGCCGGCCAGGTCGGGCACGACAGGCGGCCGGTCCCAGCGGTCGGCGAACGCGGCGGCCAGCAGGTCGATCAGCGCCGCCAGCGTGCCGAGCGCGCGCGCACCGTCCCAGCGCGCCTGAATGGGCTGGGCCGCGGGCCCGCTGGCCAGCGCGCTCACCTGCATCGCCTCCGCCGCGGCGGCGGCCACCGTCAGGCGGATGGCGTCGCCCAACCGGGTGTGCGCATCGGCCCGGCCCACGAGGCCGCGCAGGACCGCGGTGGCGGCGTCATGCGCTTTCCGGGCGTGCGCCGGCGTGGTGATGCGCGGCATCGTCACGCGACGGGCGAACAGCTCGCCGACCACCACCGGCAGCCACTCCGGGCGGTCGTAGCGCGCCGGGTCACCGGCGAGGCGGCGTCGCAGGGTGGCCAGGGCGCGGGCACCCAGCGGTCCGGAGGCGTCCAGCGTGATGCGCAGCGGGATGAAGATCAGCGCGCTCCAGACGATCAGGGCGAAGAGCCAGCGATCGAGCCCGACGCCGGCCAGCAGCATCGCGCCCAGCGTGAGCACGAAGCCGGCGGCGCACGCGGCGAGCAGCCAGCGCGCCACACGCGCGCGCGTCGGCCCCTCGGCCAGGCGGGCGAGCCACAGGCGCAGGACCATATGGTGACAGTTCGCGGCGCGCGCTTCCGACCCTTGCGTGCGGGGACCGCGCGCTCCAGCGGGCGCGCCATGAACCTTGCAGCATCCCGACCCTTGCCGGGCGGGGAACGCGCGGGCCGCGCGCTGCGTTGATCATGCAGCCCGGGTACAGGGGGCGCCATGGCGCGGGGCATGGTCTGGATGGCGGTGCTGGTGGCGCAGGCGGCGACGCTGGTGCCGGTCGGCGCGTTCCAGATCGAGCCGGGGGCCAGCCGCGTGGAGTTCGTCATGCGCGACAACCGCGGCGGGTTCACCGGCGGCACCGACCGCGTCACGGGCACGGTGCACGTCCGGCAGGTAGACGGTGACGCGTTCGCGGCCACGGTGGAGGCCCGGGTGGACGCCCGCGCCCTGTCGACGGGCATCGGGCTGCGCGACGCCCAGATGCGGCGGGACTTCCTGCAGACCGACCGGTACCCGGAGATCGTGTTTCGCGGGACGGTGGTCCCCCAGGGTCGCCTCACCGCCCTGCGCATTCCGGCCATGGCACGTGGGACACTGACGATCCGCGACGTGACGCGCGAGGTCGAGATCCCGCTGGAGGTGACGGCGCTGGGCGACGCGTACCTGGCCACGGCAGAGACCACGATCCGGCTCTCGGCGTTTGGCATTCCCATCCCCCGCTTCCTGATCTTCGTGGCCGAGGACCCGATCACGGTGCGGCTGCAGGTGCGCCTGCGGCGCGGGTAGGCCGCCGGGGCCGCGCACCATCCCTCGAAACAGGCCGCCGCCCTCGCAGTCTATGCCGGGGCGGCGCGGGTGGGCCGCCGAGGCCGCGCACCATCCCGGGAACGCCTGGACGCGACCGGCACAGCAAACAGTCGACCGGACGGGCTGCGGCGGCTCCAGGAGAGCTGCCCCGTGCGTCGAATTGTGGCGAGCGTGGACGCGGCCCTGGCCTACGCGCGCGAGCACCAGGCGCGGTTTCTGCACGAGCTGCAGGAGCTGCTGCGGATCCCCAGCGTCAGCACGGCACCGGCGCACGCGGCGGACGTCGCACGCGCCGCGCACTGGCTGGCCGCCCACCTGGAGGCTCTGGGGCTGCGCGCACGGGTGGAGGCGGGCACCCGCCACCCGCTGGTGCTGGCCGAGTGGATGGGGGCGCCGGGGCGGCCCACGGTGCTGTGCTACGGGCACTTCGACGTCCAGCCGCCGGACCCGCTCGAGCTGTGGCGCACACCGCCCTTCGACCCGGTGGTGGAGGGCGACGTCCTCTACGCGCGGGGCGCGTCCGACGACAAGGGACAGCTGTTCGTCCACCTCAAGGCGGTCGAAGCCATCCTGCGCACGGCGGGCAGGCTGCCGGTCAACCTGAAGGTCCTCCTGGAAGGCGAGGAGGAGATCGGCAGCCCCACGCTGGCGACGTACGTGCCGCGGCGGCGCCGGCGCCTGGCCTGCGACGCGGCGCTCGTGAGCGACGGCGCGCTGTTTGCGCCCGATCTGCCCACGCTGGTCACCGGGCTGCGGGGGTTGCTCTACACCGAGATCGAGGTGCGGGGCGCGCAGCGCGACCTGCACTCGGGCCAGTTCGGCGGCGCGGCGCCCAACGCGGTGGGCGCGGCGGCGCAGATCGTGGCCGCCCTCAAGGACCGCCGGGGTCGCATCCGCGTGCCGGGGTTCTACCGGCGCGTGCAGGAGCCCGCCCCCGCCGAGCGCGAGGCGTGGGCCAGGCTGCCGTTCGACGAGGCGGCCTTCCTCGCGACCCTGGGCACCGACGTAGCGCCCGGCGAGGCCGGGGTGCCGGTGCTCGAGCGGCTGTGGGTGCGGCCCACGTTGGACGTGCACGGGATCGCCGGGGGCTTCACCGCCGAGGGCATGAAGACCGTGATTCCCGCCCGGGCGGTGGCCAAGGTCTCCATGCGCCTGGTGCCCGACCAGGAGCCCGGGCGCATCTTCCGGCGCTTCGCGCGGTTCGTGCAGCGCCAGGCGCCGCCCGGCGTACGCGTGGAGGTGCGCCACCTCGCGTCGACGCCCCCGGTGGTGACGTCGCCCGATGCGCCGGCCGCACGGGCCGCGGCCCGTGCGTTGGAGGAGACGTTCGGCCGTCCGCCGGTCTACGTGCGGGAGGGCGGGAGCGTGCCCGTGGTGGGGGCGTTCGTGCGGACCCTGCAGGTGCCCGCGGTGTTGATGGGCTTCGGCCTTCCCGACGACAACCTGCACGCGCCCAACGAGAAGTTCGCCCTGCGCAACTTCACGCGGGGCATCGAGGCCACCATCCGGTTCTTCCACCACTATGGGAACGTCTGAGCCCGCCGCCCCACCGGCGCGCGCGCACGGGACGACCGGGCCGACCGGGGCGGCGGGGGCGGTGGGCCCGCTGGGGGTGGCGCTGGCGGTGGTCGGTGTGGTGTTGCTGGTCCTGGCGGCGACCGCGCGGCCTGCCGTGTCCGCCGCGGGCTGGATCGCGCTGGGAGTGGCGTCGGCGGTGACGCCGCTGTTGCGCATCGCGCTCCCGTCGGGGATCGGGGTCACCCCGCTTGGCGGGCTGGCGCTGGGCGTGCTGTTCCGCTATGGCTGGCCTGCGGCCCTCCTGGTGCTCGTGCCCGGTCTGGTGGTCGACGGCGTGCGCCAGCGGCGCGCGCCGACCAGGATCGGTGCCGCGCTGGGCCAGGAGGTCCTCGCGCTGGGCGGCGCGGGCGCCGTGACGCCCCCCGCGGGTGCCGACGCGTTCAGCGCGTGGACCGTGGCCCTGGGCGGTGCGGTCTACACCGTGGTGTGGGCGGCCGTCGCGGCGGCGATGCGGCGGGCTGCGCCGGTCCGGCGGCCCGTCGTGCGGCCGCCGGTCGGGATCGACGCGCTGCTCGCGCCTGCGGCCATGGTGCCCGGCGGGGTGCTGGTGGCCGCGCTCGCGCAGGCGACCGAGACGGAGGCGATGGGCCTTGCCCTGGGCAGCGCGGTCTGGCTCCTGGTCGGTGTCGCTGCGTGGGGTGTGGCCACCGCGCGGGCGGCGCAGCGGAAGATCGCCGACCTCGAGCGCCGGCTCGACGACGCCATGGTGGCGGTGGAGCGTCTGGCCGTGGCCGACCCCCTGACGGGGCTGTACAACCGCCGGCAGTTCCACCTGCGGCTCGAGGAGGAGTTCCGGCGCGAGGCGCGCGCCAACACGCCGTTCAGCGTCCTGCTGCTTGACATCGTGCAGTTCCGGCAGATCAACGAGACCCACGGCCACCTGGTGGGTGACGCCGTGCTGCAGCAGCTGGCCCGCCTGCTGGACGGCGCGGTACGGCCGGGCGACCTGCTGTTCCGCATCGGGGGCGACGACTTCGCAGCCCTGCTGCCCCGCACCGATCGTCCGGCCGCGGAAGCCGCCCTGCAGCGGCTCGTGGCCCTGGCGGGCGCCACGCCGCTCCCGGCCGGCTCCCGTCGCATCCTCGTCAGCCTGCAGGGCGCGGTGGCCACCGCACCGGAGGCCGGCACCGACCCGGAGACCCTGCTGGCGGCCGCCACGGCCGCCCTGGACCGCGCACGGGCCCTGCGGCGCACGCAGCCGTCGGCGGCCAACGCGGCGCCCCCGTCGTCCTGACCCCGGAGCCGGTCGCGAGGCGTGGAGTTCCTGGCGCGCGCCCTGGACGTCCTCGTGCACCTGGACCGCTCCCTGAACACGGTGGTCCAGACGTATGGCGTGTGGGCCTATCCGGTGCTGGCGGCGGTGATCTTCGCCGAGACCGGGCTCGTGGTGACGCCGTTCTTGCCGGGCGACTCGCTGCTGTTCGCCGCCGGGGCCATCGCCGCCCGCGGCGGCCTCAACGTCTGGGCCCTGGCCGCGCTGTTGACCGCCGCCGCCATCGTCGGCGACGCGGTGAACTACTGGGTCGGGCGCGCGCTGGGCGCCCGGCTGGTCGCCGCCGGCCGGTACGTCCGGCAGGAGCACCTGGACCGCACCCACGCGTTCTACGAGCGGCACGGCGCCAAGACCATCGTGCTGGCGCGGTTCGTGCCGATCGTGCGCACCTTCGCGCCCTTCGTGGCCGGGGTGGGCCGCATGACCTACAGCCGGTTCACCGTCTACAACGTGACGGGCGCGCTGCTGTGGGTGGGGATCTTCGTCTTCGGCGGCTACTGGTTCGGCAACCTCCCCCTCGTGCAACGGCACCTGACGCTGGTGCTGGCGGGCGTCATCGCGGTCTCCCTGCTGCCCGTCGGGCTCGAGGTGGTCCGCGCGTGGCGGGGGAAGCAAGGATCGCGTCATCGCCGTTGAAAGAAGTTGAAGGAAGATAGATGGCGTGACACAGGGGCCGCGCGGCGTGGCGCCGCCAGCGAGGCGACGGTCGCCGCCGCGCCCATCCATGGGGGGCGATCATGCGGAACGCGGTGATGGCAGTCCTGGTGTGCGTGCTTGGTCTGGGAAGCCTCTCGGCCGGCGCGGCGCCGGCCGTCACGCCCCAACGCGGTGGGACGCTCATCGTCGGGCAGGGCACCGATGCCACCACGCTCGACGGACACCTGTACACCGACGCACCGACGGCGACCATCATGGAGCACATGGTGGAAACCCTCTTCGAGCTGACCCCCGAGGGCAAGGTCCAGCCGCGCCTTGCCACAGGCGTGCAGGTCGCGCCGGACGGCCGAACGTTCACCATCCGTCTGCGCCCCGGTGTGCGGTTCCACGACGGCACCGCCCTGGACGCGGAGGCCGTGAAGTTCAACCTCGACCGGATTCTCGATCCGGCGACGCGCGCCCCGTGGCGTTTCCTCATCAGCCGTGTGCAGCGAGTGGAGGTCGTCGACTCCATGACCGTGCGCCTGACAACCGACGCCCCGTTCGCGCCCCTGCTGGCCCACCTCACCCATAGCGGCACCGGCATCCAGAGCCCCGCGGCGATTCGGCGCCTGGGCGCCGACTACGCGCGTCAGCCCGTGGGCACCGGGCCCTTCCGGTTCCGGGAGTGGGTACGCGGGGACCGCGTGGTGGTGGTCCGTAACGACGACTACTGGGGCGAGCGGGCCCTGCTGGACGAGGTCCAGTTCCGCGTCATCCCCGACGACGGCGCGCGCCTGGCGGCGCTGGAGGCCGGGTCGCTGCACGTGGCCGTGCGCGTCCCGCCCCGCGAGATCGACCGACTCCGGGGGAGCCGGGACATCCGCGTGTCGGTCGACACGAGCCTGCGGACGATCTACGCGGCGTTCAACGTGTCCCGGCCGCCCTTCAACGACCGGCGTGTCCGCCTGGCGCTCAACTACGCCGTCAACAAGGAGGCCATCGTGCGGTCGGCGCTGGCGGGTACGGCGCGCGTCTCCGACGCCCCCATCGCGCCCAACGTGCAAGGGTATTCGAAGATCATGACCTACCCGTGGGATCTGGAGCGCGCCGAAGCGCTGCTGCGGGAAGCCGGGTACAGCCGCGAACGCCCGTTGCGCGCCGTGTTCCACCACCCCACGGGACGGTACATCCGCGACGCCGAGATCGCAGCGAGCATCCAGGGCCTGGCGCGCCGGGCCGGCATCGAGCTCGAACTGCGGACGCTCGAGTTTGGTGCCTACCTCGCCCTGACCGCGCGGCCCAGGGAGCAGAACGACATCCAGATGTACATGCTCGGTTGGGGCACCGTGACCGGCGACGCGGACTACGGGCTGTACGCCCTGTTCCACACCTCGCAGTTCCCGCCGGTGGGCTTCAACCGCGGCTTCTACAGCAACCCGCGGGTCGACGCGCTGCTGGACCGCGGCCGGACCACCGTCGACCAGGCCGAGCGTACCCGGATCTACGCCGAGGCCATGCGGCTGATCATGGAGGACGCTGCATGGGTCTTCCTGCACAGCGAGTCGCAGGTCACCGGCCTGCGCACCACCGTGCAGGGCGTCGTCGTCCACCCCTCCGAGCGGATCATCGCCAGCGCGGCGTGGTTGCGCCGGTAGCGGATCCCCCGCGCTGACAGGCGCCGGGGCCGCGCTCCGCGGCCCCGGCGCCAGCCTCGGATGTGGCGGTACATCGCGACGCGGCTCCTGCTGGCCGTCCCGGTGGTCTTCGGCGTCGCCTTCGTGGTCTTTGCCATGGTGCGGGTCATCCCGGGCGACCCGGCCCAGGTCATCGCCGGCGAAGCCGCCACCCGGGAGTTCGTGGAGGCGGTGCGCCGGGAACTCGGGCTCGACCGCCCGCTGCTGGTGCAGTTCGCCGCGTTCACGGCCAATCTACTGCGCGGCGACCTCGGCCGCTCCGTGCGGTCCCGAGCACCGGTCACCCATGAGCTGTGGGCGCGCATCCCGAACACCGTGACCCTGGCGCTGGCCGGGCTCGCCGTCGCCGTCAGCGTCGGCATCGCGGCAGGGGTGGTGTCGGCGATGCGCCCGTACTCGGTGATCGACACCCTGGTGATGCTGGCGGCCCTGCTGGGGCTCTCGATGCCCGTGTTCTGGTCGGGCCTCATGATGATCCTGGTGTTCGCGGTGTGGCTGGGGTGGCTGCCCGCGGTGGGGACCGGCACACCGCTGCACCTGGTGCTGCCGGCGGTGACGCTGGGCCTGGCCACGGCAGCGATCATCGCCCGCATGACGCGTTCGAGCATGCTCGAGGTGCTCCGTGCCGACTACGTCCGCACGGCGCGCGCCAAGGGACTGGCCGAGCGCGTGGTCGTCAACCGCCATGCCTTCCGTAATGCCCTGATCCCCGTCATTACGGTCGTGGGCCTGCAGATGGGCACCCTGCTGTCGGGCGCGGTCCTGACGGAGAGCGTCTTCGCCTGGCCGGGCATCGGCCGGCTGCTCGTGGAGGGGGTTTTGGCCCGCGACTACCCGGTGGTGCAGGGAGCCGTGCTGGTGGTGGCCTTCGCCTTCGCGGTGGTCAACCTCGTCGTCGACGTGCTGTACGCCGTGGTGGACCCGCGCATCCGCTACGAATGATTCACGTCAAGCCGGCACGGGCCTACGCCGTCTGGCGCCACCTTCGGCGCCACCGGGCTGGGCTGGCGGGTCTGGGGATCCTTGCCGCGTTCCTGGCGGCCGGGCTCTTCGCGCCGTGGCTGGCGCCCCACGATCCCTACGAGATCGCCCTGGAGGCCAGCCTGCAGGGCCCCAGTCGTGACTTCTGGTTGGGTCGCGACGAGCTCGGGCGCGACCTCCTCAGCCGCGTGGTCTACGGTGCCCGTCTGTCGCTGGTCATCGGGGCCATTGCGGTCGCGATCGGTGCGAGTGTCGGCGTGCCCGTCGGCGCGTTCTCGGGCTACTTCGGCGGATGGCCGGACCTCCTGGTCCAGCGCGCCATCGACGTGTTACTGGCCTTTCCGGGCATCCTGCTGGCCATCGTGCTCGTCGCCATCCTCGGCGTGGGGCTGCCGCAGGTGATGGTGGCCGTGGGCGTCGTGTCCATCCCGGTCTACGCCCGGCTCGTGCGCGGTCAGGTCCTGGCCATGCGGGGGCAGGAGTTCGTGGAGGCCGCCCGGGCGCTGGGCGCGTCGGCCCGGCGCATCCTCTGGCGGCACATCCTGCCCAACACCATGGCGGTGATCATCGTGCAGTCGACTCTGCAGTTCGCGTCCGCGATCCTGTCGGCTGCGGCGCTAGGGTTCCTGGGCCTCGGGGCGCAGCCGCCGGCGGCGGAGTGGGGCACGATGCTCTCCAGCGCCCGTCAGTACATCCGCCTGGCGCCCCACAGCGTCACCTTCCCCGGGCTGGCCATCATGCTCACCGTGCTGGGCTTCAACCTGCTGGGCGACGCCATTCGCGACGCCCTGGATCCTCGACTGCGTCTGTGAGCGCGGCCGTCGCTGCGCGCGCCGTGCCCGCGGGCCGCGGGCAGGGAAGTGTCTGTGCGCGCCGAAAGACGCTGGCGTCGTCGGTCGCGTTGACACCGCGCGCGGCGATCCGTACCATGAGTGGTCGTTCGGTCGACGGCACGCGTGGCACGGGGGAGGTGGGAGATGGAACCGGTCGGACACCACTACGTGGCCGAGGCCTCGGGGTGCAATCCGGAGATCATTGGGCGGGTCGAGGCCGTCGAGCAGATCCTGGTCCGTGCGGCCGAAGTGGCGGGCGTCACCGTCTGGGCGATCTCGTTCCACCGTTTCCCTCCCAACGGTGTCTCGGGCGTGGTCGTCATCTCCGAATCGCACCTGTCGGTGCACACCTGGCCCGAGTACGGCTACGTGGCGCTGGACATCTTCACGTGCGGCAACGACGCCAAGCCGGAGGCCGCCGTGGAGTACGCCCTCAAGGAGTTCGGCGCCACCACGATGCACATTACCGAGATCACGCGGGGCCTGGAGGAGGGTGACCGCGTCTTCTACCACAGCATCGTGACGTGGGAGGAGACGCTCCCCACCGGTGACGGGCGCCGCGCGGCCCGGTCGCCCAAGGTCGTCCGACCGCCGCGCCGCGCGTCCCGCGCACGCTGAGGCCCGCCCTGTACGTCGCGGGACCGGCCATCCGGGTGCCGGGCGCGGCGGCGGGCCGCGCGTACCCCTGCCAGCGCAGGCAGCGGACGCCGCATGGTCGAGCGCGAGTGCCGGACCAAGCGGCGAGCCTCGCGCACCTTGCGGCGCCGCCGGGGCGTGGCGCGGCGCGTCCGGCCGCGCGCCTGCGCGGCGCAGCACGCTGAAGCTCTCATGCCCGACGTCGTCGTGCAGGCGCCTCGCAGGTCGCTCCGTTCGTCCCGCCCGCGGCCAGTGGCCTGGGACCGGCTGTGGACCATGGCCCTGGCCCACTTCACCAACGACCTTTACGCCGCGTTCCTCGCGCCCCTGCTGCCGCTGGTCGTGGCCAAGTTCGGCCTGTCGCTGGCGCTGGCAGGCCTGATGGGTACCGCGTTCAACGCCACCGCAGCGCTCACCCAGCCGCTGTTTGGGCTCGCCGCCGACCGCGTGCGCCGACCGGCGTTCGCCGTGCTGGGACCCACGGTGACGGTCCTCGGCATGGGCCTGGTGGGGCTGGCGCCGACGTACGGGCTGATGCTGATCATCCTGTTCCTCACCGGGCTCGGCGTGGCGTCGTTCCACCCCCAGGCGTTCGCGCTGGCCGGCGAGGTCGGTGGCGCCCGGCGCGGCACGGCGCTCTCGGTGTTCGTGGCGGGCGGCGAACTGGGCTACGCGCTCGGGCCCCTGTTCGTGGCGCCGATCGTGGGCGTCCTGGGGCTGCACGGCACCGTCGCCGCAGCGGTGCCAGGGCTGCTCGCCTGCGCCGTGCTGTGGGCACGGGCGCGCACCTGGCAGGGCACGCTCCCGCCGGCGCCCGATCGCCTGGCCAGCGACCTGCGGCGGCACGGCCCGCTGCTGGCCCTCGTCTGGCTCATCGTCGTCATCCGCAGTGTGATCATCCTCTCCTTCATCCTTTTCCTGCCGCTGCTGTTGCGGGAACGGGGGCAGTCGCTGCTGGTGGGTGCCACGGCGGTGTTCCTCTTCGGCGGGATCGGGGCCCTGGGCGGGCTGCTGGGCGGCGCGCTCTCGGACCGGCTGGGCCGACGTGCCATCCTCGCGCTGTCGTTCGTCGTGGGCACGCCGCTGCTGTTGCTGTTCACGTCCACCACGAGCCCGTGGGGGCTGGTGGCCCTGGCGCTCGGGGGCATGAGTTTCTACCTCTCGGCGCCCGTCAACGTGGCCATTGCGCAGGAAGTGCTGCCGCGGCGCGCGAGCCTCGCCAGCGCCATGGTGACGGGCATGGCGTGGGGGATCGCGGGGATCTCGTTGACGGCGGTGGGCGCCCTCGCCGACCGCATCGGCCTGGCGCACACGCTGGGCGTACTCCTGGCGCTGTCGGCCGTGGGGCTGGTCGCAGTCTGGGCGCTCCCGCGCCGCCGTCCACCCGACGATGCGCCTGCGCGCCCGGACGGCTCCGTGTAGGCGCCCTCGCCCGGCAGCCGCGATCACCCCGGTACAGGCCTCGCGACCGCAGCCGGTCGCCGCGCCCCCCTGTGCGTCCTCCGTGCGTTGGCCTTGGCCGTGCGGGCCAGCGTCCGACGTGGCTGCCCGCGGCCGCGTCGACCGCGCGGACTGGCTATCCCTCGCTAACTGGCGTCACCACGCAGGTGGTGGTGCGGGTGACGCCGGGCGTCTCCTGGAACCGCGAGACGATCAACCGGCCCAGGGTATCCATGCTCTCGGTTTCCACGAAGGCGATGATGTCGGTGGGCCCGGTGACGGCGTGGGCCATCTTCACGCCCGGCGTCTTCTGAATCTGCGCCAGGGCCTCGGCCAGTTTGCCGGGCAGGATGCGGATCAGCACGTACGCCTGCACCATCGGACGCCCTCCACGGGAGACCTCACAGCAGGCTCAACAGCGCCTCCCTGAGCAGCACGATCAGCAGCTGCAGCAACAGGATGGCGACCAGGGGCGAGAGGTCCAGCCCGGCCACCGGCGGCATCAAGCGCCGCACCGGGTCCAGCACCGGGTTGGTGAGGCGCCAGACGACGTGGGCCACGGCCGGGAAGCGGACGGCCAGATCGGGCACCCACGAGAGCACCACGCGTGCCAGGATCAGCAGGAGGAAGATCCGAAAGCCGAGGTCGAGCAGGTCGACGGCGACCATGCGCCCTCCCGCCTCGCGGTGCGGTGCAGCTCGATCTTACCAGGGCGTCGGCCCGTCCGGCAACGAACGGGCTCCGGACACCTGCCGGAGCCCGCCGTGCCCGCTCGCAGCGCGTCACCACCGTGCGTGCGGGTGCATGCCAGCACTGCCTGCGCACCCTCCGGCGGGATCGGTGCGCGCGTCCGCCGGCGCACGTGAACAGCCGCAGCGCCCGGGCCCCGGCACGCGTGGGAGGGCGCTGCGCGGTGTGCGCGATCCTGGTGACGGCTTAGAGGACCGTGACGTTGGCTGCCTGCGGCCCCTTGCGCCCGTCGACGATGTCGAACTGGACGCGCTGGCCCTCTTCGAGGGTCTTGAAGCCCTCGCCAACGATGGCGGAGTAGTGGACGAAGACGTCCTTGCCGCCTTCGACGGCGATGAAGCCGTAGCCCTTCTCCGCGCTGAACCACTTGACCGTGCCTGTGGCCATCGTGCCATGCCTGCCTTTCGTGTAGCGTACAGAGACCGTCGGGCTCACATCCTGCGGATCGTGGGGAACACGCCTGAGGAACGTGCAGACACGCCGGACCTGCCACCCTCACGGTACCATGGTCGCGTGCGGGCGTCAACACGCTTGTACTGGCTTGAAATAGCTCATTGATTTTGTCACCCCCAACGGCTCAGTGAATCTGTCACCCTGAGGGCATGACTGGAGAGACGATTGCCTATGCGCGCGTGAACGATCATCACCTCACCGAGTTGTTCTGGGAGCCCGAGGGCCTTCGGCTCTCCCGCCAGACACGTCCCCAGAGACGTCATGAACGGGAGGGAGTCCCACGCGACGCGCCGAATTCTTAAAAAGTCTCGTACGACATACAGTGTTCCATCTCGGACACCGGGGACTTCCCGAAGGGGGGGCGGGCAGGCCACGGATCGGGACGCGGGGCAACACGGCGTGACCGCCTTGGTCCTCATGGGCTTCGGTGTGCTCGTCGGTGTGGCTGCGTCCCGGATTCCCCCCGGTGTGCCGACCGACCCGCTCGGTCCACGTGCGTTTCCCATGGGACTCGGTATCGGCATTGCCTTGTGTGGATTGGCACTTGGCGTGCTAGCCGTGACAGGCCCCAACCCCGTCGAGCGCCGGCTACCCATGTCGGACGTGGAGCCCGGCGACGCCATGGAAACGCCCGTGGCGGGCTCGCTGCGGCGGCTCGTGGCGGGCGTCGCGCTGACGGCTGTGTACCTGGCGCTCTTCGAGCGCGTGGGCTACCTGCTGACGACCCCGTGCTACGTGATAGGCGTGATGACGCTCCATGGCGGCGCCTCGCGGCGGGCCGTGGGCCTGGCGCCGTTGCTCGTTACGGTCGTCCTCTACGCCGCCTTTCGATTCGGCCTGCGGGTACCGATTCCAGACGGTTTCCTGGACGGAAGGCTTCCGTGGTGATGCGTGCACCGTGAGCTTCGCTGAGCAGCTCTTGGGAGGGTTTGGCGTGGCCCTGAGTGGGCCCGGCTTGCTCATCATGACGATCGGGGTGGCCTGGGGCGTCATCGGCGGCGCCCTGCCGGGGATCAGCGGCGCGGTAGCCACCGCGCTGGCGCTCCCTTTCACGTTCGGCCTGGATGCTGCTATGGCCCTGGTGCTGCTGGCCGGCGTCTGGGCTGGCGCGAACTACGGGGGCTCGATCCCCGCCATCCTGCTGCGCATGCCCGGGACCCCGGGCGCAGCGGCGGCGCTGCTGGACGGATACGAACTCACCCAACAGGGCCGTGCGGCCAAGGCGCTGGGGGTCTCACTGGTGTGTGGCACCATTGGCGGCCTGGCGAGCGTCGTGGTCCTGATGGCTCTGGTCGTGCCCCTGGGCAATGTGGTGCTGGCGTTCGGGTCACCAGAGGTGTGTCTGCTGGCGTTGTGGGGGCTCACGCTGCTAGCGAGCTTGGGCGAGCGCAGCATGCTGAAGGGACTGGCGTCGGGGTTTTTCGGCCTGCTGCTCACGACGGTCGGTCTCGATACGCTCACCGGGTCCCTCCGCTTTACGTTCGGTCGCGCCGAGCTCACGGCGGGCCTGGACATCATCTCGGTCATGGTGGGGCTCTTCGCCGTCTCGGAGATGCTCCATCAGCTGGCGCACCCCGCCGGGCAAACGCAGGTAGCGGTCAGGACAGCGTCCACGGCCTTCCCAACGCTGGCCGAGCTTCGCAGCGTGTCGCGGGCCACACTGGTTGGAACAATCGTGGGACTGGTCGTCGGGATCATGCCTGGCGCCGGAGCGACTGCGTCATCGTTCGTCGCGTACAACGAAGCGCGGCGCTGGTCGCGGCGTCCCGACCTCTTCGGCAGGGGCTCGCTGGAGGGAGTGGCCGCCCCCGAGACCGCCAACAACGCGGTGCAGGGGGGCGATTTGGTCCCCACCCTGGCCCTGGGAATCCCGGGATCGAACTCGGCGGCGGTGATGCTGGCCGCCTTGATCCTGCACGGGATCCAGCCCGGGCCTTTTCTGCTGGCGCGCCACAGCCAGCTCGTCTACACGCTCTTCGCGGGGCTCGTCCTCGTGAATCTACTCATGATTCCCGTGGGCATCGTCATCCTGCGCCTGTGCCTGCTGGTCCTACGCCTCCCCCCACCGGTGTTCGTGGCCTCCATTCTCGCGCTCATCGTCATCGGAACCTACGCAGCCGACCTCTTTCTGCTGAACCCCATCCTGGCGCTCGTCTTCGGCCTTGTCGGATACGTGATGCGACGATACGGGTTCTCGCCGTCGGCGGCGGTGCTCGGCGTGGTCCTGGGCGGCCTCGTCGAGAGCGAACTGCGCCGGTCGCTGCTGATCGCGCATGGCAGCTGGACGATCTTCGTCACGCGGCCGGCGTCGGCGGCGCTCTTGGGCCTCACGCTGGCAGCGCTGCTCTATCCTGCGGTGCCGTACGTGCGGGCGCTGTGGCGCACGCGGCGAACGGTCGTTACGTAGGGCACGTCGCTTGGCAACGTCTCCGGGAGGGGGGAGAGCTATGGCACGCAACGACCTGTGGGCGTTACGGCGCTGGCGACTCGTAGCGGCGGTCGGCGGGACGGTGGCCGCGCTGGCCACCGGAGGGCTGGCGGGGCCGGTGGACTACCCCACGCGCCCCGTGACGTTCGTCGTAGGCTTTGCGCCTGGTGGTGGTGCAGACGTCTTTGCGCGCGCGCTGGCCGATGCCGTGAAAGGGATTCTACCGCAGCCGCTCGTGGTGGAGAATCGGCCAGGAGCCGGCGGAACCGTCGCCAACGCCTTCGTGGCGACACGCCCCGCGGACGGCTACACGCTCTTGTTCGCCCACGCGGGGTCGTCGATCATCACGCCCATCATTGCCAACCAGCCCCAGCTCAAGTGGGACAACTTCGACCCGGTGGCGCGTATTCACGGCGAGGAGGAGTGGCTCATGGTGCGGCCGAACGCGCCGTGGAAGACGCCGGAGGAGCTCGTGGCGTTCGCCCGGGCGAATCCCCGCCGGGTGCGTGTGGCCGGTTCGGCGATTGGTGGCATCGATAGCTTCGTCGTGTTGACCTGGGAGAAAGAAGCGGGCATCGACGTCGAGTACATTCCGCATGAGGGCGGCGGGCCTGCCACGTTGGCCTTCTTGGGAGGGAACGCCGAGGTGCTCGTCGGCAACGTGTCCGAGGTCTTTCAGCACATCGAGGCACGGCGCATCGTGCCGTTCGCCGTCGCCAGCGAGCGGCGCAGTCCGATCTTTCCGCAGGTGCCTACGCTGAAGGAGAAAGGCTGGGACGTCGTCTATACCCAGTGGCGGAGCGTGCTGGCACCCGCCGGCGTCCCGCCGTCGCGGATCGCGGTGCTGACCGTGGCGTTTCAGAAGGCGCTGGATAGCGACGCGTGGAAACGGTTCAACGCCAACGCCAAGGCGGTCGACCTTTATCTGGGGCCCGCGGACTTCCGCCGGTTTCTCGCTGGCGAGGAAGCTCGGTTGACGCGGATCATCGACGAACTGGGGCTCCGCCGACGGTAGCCGTCTGGGCGCTCCGGTACCCGCGATCCTACGCGTCGGAGCGCACGCGCCCGACCGCTCAAGGAGGACTTATGGACCAGCGTAGGGACGAAACACTGCCCGTGGGAGCTGACCGTGTGGCACGGGGCCGTCGCATGCGCGAGGAGATCATGGGACCTGGTGTCCCGCCGGGGACGCCGGCCACGCAAGAGCTGGCTCCGTTCTTCTCAGAGTGGGTGTACGCCAGTGTCTTCGGCGACCTCTACGGGCGCCCACAGCTGGATCTCAAGACCCGGGTGTTGATCACGCTGGTAGCCCTGTCGGTTCAAGGGCGCTCAGCGCAGCTGCGCGGGTATGTGGGGGCCGCGCTCCGGCTTGGCTGGACCCGTGACGAGATCGTCGAAGCTATCGTGCAGCTCGCGCCCTACCAGGGTGTCCCCGCGACTCATGACGCCCTGGCAGCAGCAAAAGAGGTCTTCGACAGGCAACGGAGCGCGTAAGCCATGCCCGCTGGCACCGTGCGTTCACACGATGCCAGGGGCATCCCGCCGCGGCCGCACCCATGACCAGCACAGCCCCTGACCGCCTCGAGCGCCTGACCCGCCATCTGGCCGCGGCCGTCCGCGGCGAGGTGCGCTTCGACGAGATCTCCCGCGTCCTCTACAGCACCGACGCCAGCATCTACCAGATCATGCCGCTGGGTGTCGTGATCCCCCGCGATGCGGACGACATCGCCGCCACGTTGCGGCTGTGCGCCGAGGAGGGCGTGCCGGTGCTGCCGCGGGGCGCCGGGACCAGCCTGGCAGGGCAGGCCATCGGCCGGGCGGTGGTGATCGACTGCTCGAAGTACATGGATCGCATCCTGGCCATCGACCCTGCGGCCGGGGTGGCGCGCGTGCAGCCCGGCGTCGTGCAGGACCACCTGAACGCCGCGCTGGCGCCCCACCGCCTGCGGCTGGGACCGGACACCGCCACCAGCAACCGCGCCACCCTGGGCGGCATGATCGGCAACAACTCCGCCGGCGCCCGGTCGATCGTCTACGGCAAGATGGTGGACCACGTGGTGGCGTTGCGGGTGCTGCTGTGGGACGGCAGCGAGCTCGTCACCGGCCCCCTGGACGACGCGGCGCTGGACGCCAGGCGCCAGGCCCCGTCGCGCGAGGGCGAGCTCTACCGCACGGTCCTGGAGGTGCTCGAGGCCCACGCCGACGAGATCGACCGGCGCTACCCGCGCCTGCTGCGCCGGGTGGCCGGCTACAACCTGCCCGAGCTGCGCGCACGCCCGTTCAACCTGAGCCGGTTGCTGGTGGGCTCCGAGGGGACGCTGGGCATCGTCACCGAGGCCACGGTGCGCGTGGTGCCCCGGCCCCAGCACGCCGTAGTGGGCGTGGTGCACTTCCGCGACCTGCTCGAGGCCCTGGAGGCCACGCAGCTGCTCCTGTCGCATGGGCCGTCGGCGGTGGAGCTGATCGACCGCCACGTGCTGGAGATGACCCGCGCGCAGCTCGAGTACGCGCGGCGCATGACCTTCGTCCAGGGCGATCCGGCGGCGCTGCTGGTCGTGGAGTTCAGCGGCGACGACCCCGAGGAGGTGCGCGCGCGGCTGGACGCGGCCGAGCGCACGCTCCGCCAGGCCGGCGCGGGCTATGCCGTGGTGCGGGCCGAGGACCCGGCGGCGCAGGACAACATCTGGCAGGTCCGCAAGGCCGGGCAGGGCCTGCTCCAGGGCGTCAAGGGGGACCGCAAGCCCATCGCGTTCGTGGAGGACACCGCCGTGCCGCCCGAGCGCCTGGCGCCCTACATCCGGCGCGTGCAGGCGATCCTGGCGCGCCACGGTGTGCAGGCCGCGATCTACGCCCACGCCAGCGTGGGCTGCCTGCACGTGCGGCCCTACCTCAACCTGAAGGAGGCGGCGGACGTCGCCACGATGCGCGCCATCGCCGAGGAGGTGGGGGCCCTGGTCCTGGAGTTCGGCGGCGCCTTCTCGGGCGAGCACGGCGACGGGCTGGTGCGCTCGTGGTTCCTCGAGCGCTACTACGGACCGGCCCTCTACGGGGCGTTTCGCCGGCTGAAGCAGGCCTTCGATCCCCATGGCCTGCTCAACCCGGGCAAGATCGTGGATGCGCCGCCCATGACCGAGCACTTGCGCTACGGGCCGTCGTACCGCACGCTGGCGGTGCCCACGCGGTTCGACTGGAGCCGGGACGGCGGCCTGGCAGCCGCCGTGGAGATGTGCAGCGGGGTCGGGGCCTGCCGCAAGACGACCGAGGGGACCATGTGCCCCTCGTACATGGTCACGCGGGAAGAGCGCCACTCCACCCGCGGGCGCGCCAACCTGCTGCGGGCGGTGCTCTCCGGGGTGCTGCCGCCCGAGGAGCTGACGGGCCCGCGCCTGTACGAAGCGCTGGACCTGTGCCTGGAGTGCAAGGGCTGCAAGGCCGAGTGCCCCGCCAACGTGGACATGGCCAAGCTCAAGTACGAGTTCCTGGCACGGTACCACGCGACCCATGGCGTGCCGGTGCGGGCACGGCTGTTCGCCGACATCCACCGCCTGAGCCGTGCCGGCGCCGCGCTCGCCCCGCTGTCGACGTGGATCGCCCAGGCGGCCCCAACGCGCTGGGTGCTGGAGCGCCTGGTCGGCATCGATCGCCGTCGGCCGCTGCCGGCCTTCGCGCGGCCGACCTTCGACGCCTGGTGGCGCCGCCGCCGTCCCCATCAGGCCGGCGGGGGTGGCGTCCCCGGGGTCGAGGGCGGGCCGCGGCCGCAGGTGGTGCTCTTCGCGGACACCTTCCTGCGCTTCCACTACCCGGAAGTCGGCCGTGCCACGGTGCAGGTGCTGGAGCACCTCGGCTACACCGTGCACGTGCCGCCGGTGGTCTGCTGCGGGCGGCCGATGATCAGCAAAGGGCTCCTGGACCGGGCTGCCGCCCAGGTGCGGGAGAACGTGCGGCGGCTGCTGCCCTACGTCCGGGCCGGCGTGCCGATCGTCGGATGCGAGCCGTCGTGCCTGCTCGCCTTCCGCGACGAGGCGCCGGACCTGGTGGCGGACGACGACACAAGGGCGGTGGCGCGGGGAGCGCTGCTGATCGACGAGTTCCTCTTCCGGCACGTGCAGAGCTACGGGTGGGCGCCCGCCGCCACCGCGGCGGAGCCCGTCCCGGTGGGCGGTGCGCCCACCCCAACGCCGGCGACCGTGGCAGGCGGCGCCCCGCGCAAGGTGCTGCTCCACGGGCACTGCCACCAGAAGGCGCTCGTGGGCCTGCAGGCTGCCACCGGCGTCCTGCGCGCCGCAGGCTGCCAGGTCGACGTCGTGGATGCCGGGTGCTGCGGCATGGCCGGGGCGTTCGGGTTCGAGCGCGAGCACTACGACCTCTCGCTCGCCATCGGCGAGCGGCGGCTGCTGCCCGCGGTCCGACGCCAGCCGGCGGAGGTGACGGTTGTGGCGATGGGCGTCTCGTGCCGTCAGCAGATCGCCCATGGCACGGGCCGCCGCGCACAGCATCTGGTCGAGGTGCTGGCGGCGATGCTGCCCGTGTAGATTGGGGCACCGCCCCCGGTGCCGGGGCCTTGCACGCGTACGCGGGGACGCATCAGGGGGAGGGGTCACGAGGGTGCGAGCGGGCCGCTCACCTTCGTTCGGGAACCGTCAGGGACGCGGCCTTCAGGATGTGTCAGGGGGGTGGCGGGGTGACGACAGTGCGAGTGCTCGTGGGCACACGGAAGGGCGCGTTCGTGCTGACCGCCGACGCGGACCGGCGTGACTGGACGGTGACCGGGCCGCTGTTTGGCGGGTGGGAGGTGTTCCACGTGGAGGCCTCGCCGGCCGATCCCGACCGCGTGTACGCGGCGTTGTGGACGGGGTGGCACGGGACGGTCGTCCAGCGCAGCGACGACGGCGGGCGCACCTGGTCGCCCGTGGGCAACCAGTTCACGTACGCCGACGGCGATGCGGTGCACCAGGGGTTTGCGGGTGAGCCCCAGCCCTGGCAGTTCAAGCGGGTCTGGCACCTGGAGCCCTCGGCAGAGGACCGGGACGCGGTCTACGCCGGCGTGGAAGACGCGGCGCTGTTCCGGTCGGCTGACGGCGGCATCACCTGGACGGAGCTGCCGGCGCTGCGCACGCATCCCACGGCCCCGGCCTGGGCGCCGGGGGCCGGTGGCCTGGGGCTGCACTCCATCCTGCTGGACCCCAGGCACCCCGGACGGCTGTACGTGGCCATCTCCGCCGCAGGCGTCTTCCGCTCCGACGACGGCGGCCAGGCGTGGGCGGTCGCCAACCGCGGCCTGCGCGCGCCCTACCTGGCCACGCCCGAGCCCGAAGCCGGGTACTGCGTGCACAAGATCGCCATGCACCCGGCGCGGCCACACACGCTGTTCATGCAGAAGCACTACGGCGTCTACCGCAGCGACGACGCCGGCGGCTCGTGGACCAGGATCAGCGGCAACCTGCCGTCGGACTTCGGCTTCCCCATCGCGGTGCACGCCCACGAGCCGGAGACGATCTACGTGGTCCCGATGACCGGCGACACCGAGCACTTTCCGCCCGACGGCGCCCTGCGGGTGTGGCGCAGCCGGCGGGGCGACGGGGTGTGGGAGCCGCTGGAGAGGGGGCTACCCGTGCGGCACTGCTACGTGAACGTGCTGCGGGAGGCGATGGCGGTCGATCGGCTCGACCCGTGCGGCATCTACATGGGGACCACCGGCGGGCAGCTCTACGCGTCACGGGACGCCGGGAATCGGTGGGATGCGGTCGTCACACACCTGCCTCCGGTGCTGTCCGTGGAGGTGCAGACCCTCGGTCCGGCGCCATGACGACGGTCGCCGTGCGCGTCTGGCTGCCGACCCACCTGCGACGGCTGTGCGGGCTGTCGTCGGCCGTCGTGGACGTGACGGTCGCCCGGCCTACCGGACCGCTCACGCTGGGTGACGTCCTCGACGCGCTGGAACACGCGTACCCTGCGCTGCGCGGGACGATCCGCGACCATCCAGCGCCCGGCGCGGCGCGGCCGGGCACGTTGCGCCCGTACATCCGGTGCTTTGCCGCTGAGGTCGATCTGACGCCGGCGGGCGTGTGCGCGACGCTGCCCGAGGCGGTGGCGGACGGCACCGAGGTGCTGCGCATTGTGGGTGCGATCGCCGGCGGCGAGCACGCGGTGTCCGCTGTCGGCGACGCGCCACCGATCCACCCGTGCGCCGGGGCCGTGGGGCACACCGCCGCGGGCGCGGGCGGGGCCGTGCGGACCGGCGTGCGCATGCGGAGCGAGATGGCGGACGCAACCGGACGCCAGGCGCCGGCGTGATGCCTGCCGACCGCGCGCGCATCGTGGGTCTGTTGCGGGCCCTGGTGGCCACCGACTCGGTCAACCCCGGGCTGGCGCCAGGAGGTGCCGGCGAGGGCGCGGTGGCCACGCTGCTCGCAGCGGAATGCCGCGCGGCGGGCCTGGAGGTGCGCCTCGACGAGGTCGCGCCGGGGCGCCCCAACGTGGTCGCCCGCCTGGCCGGTGCGCGGCCCGGACGGCGGCTGCTGCTGTGCGGACACACCGACACCGTGGCGACCACGGGCATGGCCGAGCCGTTCTCGGCCCGCCTGGAGGGCGACCGCCTCTACGGCCGCGGCGCGTACGACATGAAGGGCGGCGTGGCCGCCATCGTGGAGGCCATGCGGGTGGTGGCGGCCGCGGGCCTCCCCGCCGGAGAGCTGGTGGCGGCGTTCGTGGTCGACGAGGAGCACGCGAGCCTGGGCGCTCTCGACCTGATCCGGCGCGAACGCGCAGACGCCGCCGTGATCACCGAGCCCACGGCGCTGGAGGTGTGCATCGCGCACAAGGGATTCCTCTGGGCCCGGGTGGAGACCGCCGGCCGCGCCGCGCACGGCAGCCGGTACGATGCCGGCGACGACGCCATCACGCGGATGGGCCACGTGCTGGTGGCGCTGGATCGCCTGGAGCGCGAGGTGCTCCCGCAGCGGACGCATCCGCTGCTCGGCCGGCCCTCGCTGCACGCGTCGACCATTGCGGGCGGGGTCGGGTGGAGCACGTACCCCGACCGCTGCGTCCTGGAGGTGGAACGCCGTCTGCTGCCCGGCGAGCAGGACGCGGACGTCCTCGCCGAACTGGAGGCCGCCGTGTCCGAGGCGCAGCAGCGCTCGCCCGGGCTCCAGGCGCGCGTCGAGCTCGTCATGAGCCGGCCGTCCTTCGAGGTATCGCCCGAGGCGCCGGTGGTACGCGCCCTGGCCGACAGCGTGCGGGCGGTGTGCGGCCGGTCGCCGCGGCTGGTGGGCGAGCACCCGTGGTTCGATGCCGCGCTGCTGGGCGCCGCGGGCATCCCCACGGTGATGTTCGGGCCGGGCGGTGCGGGCGCCCACGCCGCCGTCGAGTGGGTGGACGTGCCGTCGGTGGTGACCTGCGCCGACGTGCTGGCGCACCTGGCATCGCACTGGTGCGCCGCCTGAGGGCGCGGGCGTCTGCGCGCGCCGGTGCCGATCGTCACGCTGCTCTCGGACTTCGGGTCGTCGTCGCCCTACCCGGGCGAGGTGCGGGGCGTGCTGCTGCGGGCCAGCCGCGCCGTGGTGGTGGACATCACCCACGACATCCCCCGGCACGACGTCGCCTGCGGTGCCGCGGTGCTGGCCGCGGCCGCGCCGGCGTTTCCCGCGGGCACGGTCCACCTGGCCGTGGTCGATCCGGACGTCGGCACCGCACGGCGCGGGCTGGTCATCGCTGCGGGCGGGCAGTGGTTCGTCGGTCCTGACAACGGCCTGCTGGTACCCGCCGCCACGGCGGTGGGGCGCCCGCAGGCGTTCGCCATCGACACGGCCCGGCTGGTGCGCGAGCCGCCGTCGGCCACGTTCCACGGCCGCGACGTCTTCGCGCCGGCGGCGGCTGCCGTCGCGTCGGGCGTTCCCCCCGAGGCGTTCGCGTCGCCCATCGCCGCGCCGGTCGCGCTACCGGTCGCGTCGCAGGTCGCATCGCCCGCACGGGCGCCCGGGCGCCTGAGCGGCCGGGTGGTCTACTGCGATCCCTTCGGAAACCTCGTCACCGACATCCCGGGGACCTGGCTCGCTGACCTCCCGGAGCGGGTCGCCCTGGTGTATCGTGGAGGACGTACCCCGGTCCGGCGGGTGCGCACCTACGCCGACGGCGCCCCAGGCGAGGTCCTGGCGCTGGTGAGCAGCGCGGGCACCGTGGAGGTGGCGGTGAACCGGGGTGACGCGGCCGCACAGCTCGGGGTGCGCGCAGGAGACGTGATCGCCCTGGAGACGTGATCGCCCTGGCGGCGCTGGCGGCGCCGCGGTGACCCGTCGGCGGGCTGCGCGCGTCGACAGCCAGGGCGGCCAGCGGGCGGTCTGGGGTTCAGGGCGGCCCCTGCACCTTGGGAGGAGCGGCTCGTCGCGCAGGCGCTGGAGGTGGGCGTCGGCGGGCGTCCTTGCCCGCTGGGAGGAGCGGTCTCCGCCGCCGGGCCCAAGCGGCATAGCACACCGCCCGTGCGCGTTTGGAGGAGGGAGCGCGGCGGTCTGGCCGGCAGACGGGGCGCGCAGCCCGGGCGAGGAGGTGGCCCGTCGTGGCAGAAGTCAATCTCGTGCTGGCGTTCGCGGCGGGCGTGCTCGGGTTCCTGAGCCCGTGCGTGGTGCCGCTCATCCCCGGCTACCTGTCGTTCGTCTCGGGCCTCTCCCTGGCGGAGCTGAGCGTCGAGCAGCGCCGGCAGCACGCGGGCCGGGTGCTGCTGGCCACCGCGCTGTTCGTGCTGGGGTTCTCGGTGGTCTTCACGGGCCTGGGCGCGTCGGCCTCGGTGCTGGGCGAGCTGGTGTTGGGCAACCGGCAGTGGCTGTCGCGGGTTGGCGGCGCCGTGGTGATCGCGCTGGGCCTGGCGGTTCTGGGCGTGATCCGCGTCCCGGGGCTGGCGCGTGAACGCCGTTGGCACCTGCCGCGCCGCCCCCTGGGCCTCCTGGGCGCCGTGCCCGTGGGGATGGCGTTTGGCTTCGCCTGGACGCCGTGCGTCGGCCCGGTGCTGACCGCGGTGCTCACGCTGGCCGCGGCGACGCAGACGGCCGCCCACGGCGCGCTGCTCCTCTTCGCCTACGCGATGGGGTTGGGCATCCCGTTCCTCGTGACCGCGGCGCTGCTCGTCGCCGCCGTCGACGCCCTGGGCTGGTTGCGACGGCACGCGCGGGCGGTGACCACCGCCAGCGGCATCTTCCTGCTCGTCATGGGCGTGGCCATGGTCACCGACCTGCTGTTCCTGCTCAACTCGTACCTCATCCGGCTCGTCCCGTTCCGTCCGGTGCTCTGATGGGGCGCTTCCGGTTGCTGGCACTGATCGCACCCGTGCATGGGCGGATGGGTGTCCGATCGGGAGTACTTATGGGGCGCTCCCGGCTGCTGGCACTGGTCGCGCTGGTCGCGCTGGTGCTGGTGGCGCCGGCGGGCTGGCCGTCCGCGCAGGCGGCGGACGCCGGGCTTGTCCTCGAGGCGTTGCGCGTGCTGCGGGCGCGGTACGTGGATCCCGTGGAGCCCGCGCCGTTGCTGAACGGCGCCCTGGACGGTCTGCGCGCGGCGCTGGCCGCTGCAGGCGTGGCCACCCCCGTGCCGCCCCTCGGATCCGACGTCCGAGGCCTCGACGCGGCGTTCCGGGCCCGCTTCGACGCCGCGGCCGCTGCAGCCGCCGGCCGGCTGTCGCGCACGGCGTTGAGCTATGCGGCCATCCGCGGAATGACGGCTGTGCTGCGGGACTCGCACACCGGCTTCCTGCCCCCCGATGCCAACCGAGAGCGCCAGCTGCGCCAGCGCGGCCAGCCCGGGTTCACGGGCGCGGGCATCGTGTTGCTGGAGCGCGCCGGCCGCTTCTACGTCCGCGACGTGATCCCCGGCGGCCCGGCGGCGCGTGCTGGCGTGCGACGGTTCGACCGCATCGCCCGCATCGGCGCCGTCTCCACGGGCGGCATGCAGGTGGAGCAGGTGGCGGGCGCAATACGCGGGCCAGCAGGGACGCCGGTCACGCTGGTGCTCGACCGGCCGGGCCGCGCCGGGCCGCTGGCCGTGACGCTGACGCGCGCGCCCATTCAGGTGCCGGCGGTCTTCGCGGCGCGCGTGCTGCCGGACGGGATCGGCTACCTTCAGTTCTACCAGTTCAGCGCGCGCTCGGGCCGCGAGTTCCGGGGGGCGCTGGCCGACCTGGTCCGGAAGGGCGCGCGCGCCGTGGTGCTCGACCTGCGTGGCAACACCGGCGGCTACGTCCACGAGCTCGCCGCGGCCCTAGGCGCCCTGCTCCCGCCGGGGCGCCCCATTCTGCGCGAGACGAACCGGGGCGGTCGCACGGAGATCGTGCACACGGCGGGCTCGCCGGTGTTGCCCGCTGGGTGGCCCGTCGTCGTGCTCGTGGACGAGGCCACGGCGTCCGCCGCGGAACTCCTGGCGGCCGCGCTGCGCGAGCACCTGGGGGCGCCCGTGGTGGGCACGCCGACCGGCGGTGCCGTCGAAGCGAGCGTCGTGCTCGACCTCTCCGATGGCTCTGCGCTCAGCGTCACCGTGCAGCGGCTGGCCACGGGCCTGGGGCAGCGCCTGGAGGGCGTGGGCCTGCGGCCCGACCACGCGGTCGCGCTCGCCGCCGCCGACCTGGACCGCGGCGTCGACCCGCAGTTGCTGCGTGCCCTGGCCGTGGCGGCAGAGCGCGTGCGCCCTGCGGCCGCGTCGCGGCGCGAGGGCCCGCCAGGCGGGCGTACACCGTGACCAGGCGCCACCCGCTCTCCATCGCGGTCTGGCTGCTGGGGGCAGTGCTGGTGGCCGCTGTGCCGGTGGTGCCGCTCCAGGCACCGCCAGCTGCGGCCGCCCCCGTGCAGGCCGACGCGGGGCTGGTGCTGCAGGCGCTGGCGCTGTTGCGCCAGCACTACGTCGACCGCCTCGAGGTCGTCCCGCTGCTGAACGGCGGCATCGGTGGCATGCGCGCCGCCCTGGTCGCGGCCGGGATCGGCGTTGACCTGCCGGACCTGCCGGCCGACCTGCCCGACGCGCAGGCGCAGGCGGCCTTCCGCGCGCGCTTCGACGCTGCGGCAGAAGCCGCCAGCGGACGCCTGACGCGCACAGCGCTCGCCCACGCCGCGATCCGGGGCATGACGGCGGTGCTGGCCGACTCCCACACGGGGTTCATGCCGCCCGAGGAATACGAGCGCCTGCGCGCCCAGGCCAGCCGGCAGGCGCAGTTCTCGGGCATCGGGGTGGTGTTGCTGGCGCGCGAGGGGCGCGTCTACATCCGCGACGTGATTCCCGGCGGGCCGGCCGAGGGCGCCGGGTTACGGCCGTTCGACCGCGTGGTGCGCATCGACGCCGTGCCCACCGCCGGCCTGGACATCACGCAGGTGTCGGGGATGATCCGGGGACCGGCCGGGACCACCGTCACCCTCGTCGTAGAACGACCGGGTGCCGCCGAGCCGACGGCCGTGTCCGTCGTCCGCGCGCCGATCCGCGTGCCGCCCGTCTTCGACGCCAGAGTGCTCGACGATGGCGTCGGGTACCTCAAGCTGCACAGCCTGTTCGCCGACGGGGTGGGGCGGGAAGTGCGCCAGCGCCTGGAGCGCCTGCTCGCCAGCGGCCTGCGGGCCCTGGTCCTCGATGTGCGGGGCAACACCGGCGGCTACGTGCACGAACTGCTCCTCGTGCTGAACGCCCTCCTGCCCCCCGGCGTGCCCGTGCTGCAGGAGACCCGGCGGGGCGGCGCGACGCAGGTCGTCCGGACGTGGGCGGCGCCCGTGCTGCCCGGCCACGTGCCGCTGGTGGTGCTGGTGGACGAGGGCACTGCGTCCGCGGCGGAACTGCTGGCGGCGGCCCTGCAGGAACACGAGCGCGCCACGCTGGTGGGCGAGCGGACCAGCGGGACCGTGGATGCGGGCGCGACCTTCGAGCTGGCTGATGGGTCAGCGCTGCTGATCACGGTGCGGCGGCTGGCCACGGGCCGCGGGCGCCGTCTGGAGGGCGTGGGCGTGACGCCGCACGTCGCGGTCGCGCTGGGCCTCGCCGAGCTCGACCAGGGGCGCGACAGCCAGCTCGAGCGCGCGTTGCAGCTCGTGCGTCAGCGCCTGCGCGCCGCCCGGGGCGCACCGTGTTGCCCCCGCGCCGCGGCCGGGCCGCTGCCCGTGGTGCCCCGCGCCGCTACGGGCCAGGCTGTGCTATCCTCGCGCTGACGCGCATCCCGCGCAGACGACGCTGGAGGACACCCACGCGAGCATGCTGCCATCGGACCGCCTGCGCGACAAGCTGATCGTCGCCAACAACAAACCGTTTCAGGCCTACCAGGACCTGGTCGGCGCCTACCGCTTCGACCGCTTCGTCCTCTACCTCGACGCCATCCAGCCCGACCCCATGGCCGGGCCGAGCCGGGGTCGCGTGCGGATCGACCAGGCCGAGGCGCAGCTACCCCCGGCCCTCTGGTCGACGCCACCGCGCAAAACCGCTCTCGAGGACTTCCTTGCGCGCGCGCTGGCCGAGGCGATTCGCCGGCACGTCCGCACGCGCTGGACCGGCCGGACGCCGCCGCTGGCGGTGGACGCGGGCAGCCAGACCGTGCTCCGGCGCGCCGCTTGTACCATCGCCGAGGACTGGGTCGAGGTGCGCGTGGCCATCGGGTTACCCGCGGAGGGGCGGAAGGCCGCGGCCCGGGCCGCCATCACGCTGTTCTTCGAGGAACTGCCCGCGGTGGTCGAGGCCGGGCTGGTGTGGGCACGCCTGGACGGCGAGGCCGGCCGCCGGTTCGTCGAGACCGTCGAGGACTACCTGGCGTTGCAGGCGCAGCTCCCGGCGCTGGGCCTGGTGGCGTTCCTCGCCGACGGCGCGGTGCTGCCCCGCGAGACGCCGCCAGGCGACGGGCCGCTGCGCGGCGGTCGGGCGCAGCCCCTACAAGCGCCCGATGCGCTGGCCGTGACCGTCTCGCTGCCGCACCGTGGGACGGTGCGGGGGCTTGGCATCCCGCGCGGCGTGACGGTGGTGACCGGCGGCGCCTTCTCGGGGAAGTCGACGCTGCTGGCCGCGGTCGCCCGCGGGGTGTACCCGCACGTGCCAGGGGACGGCCGCGAGCTGGTGGCAACCGTCCCCGACGCGGTCATGGTGCGCGCGGAACCCGGCCGTCGGATCGAACGGGTGGACCTCAGCGCCATGGTCCACCGGGTGCCGGGGCGGCCCGAGGTCAGCGCGTTCTCGGCCGAGCGTGCCAGCGGAGCGCTGTCGGTCGTGGCGTCCCTTGCCGAGGCCCTCGAGGTGGGGACCAGCCTGTTCGTGTTCGACGAGGACGACCTGCCGGCCGCGCTGCTGACCCGCGACGCGCGCATGGAAGCGCTCGTCCCGCCGGCGGACGATCCTCTGACCCGCCTGGTGGACGTGGTGCGTCCCCTGTGGGAGGACCTGGAGATCTCCTCGATTGTCGCCACCGCGGGGCTCGGCGACTTCCTCGCCGTCGCCGACACCGTGCTGGTGATGGACGCCTTTCAGCCGCGGGCGGCCACCGCGGCGGCACAGCAGGCGGTGGCTCTGGGCGCACCGCGGGCAGCACGGCGGGCGACGGTCGCCGTCCCCGCACCCCGATGCCCGCTGCCGCGCGGCTTCAACGGCCTGCGGGGGCGCCGGATCGCCAGCGAGATGCGCGGACGCGGCGCGCTGGTGGTAGGGCGCGAGAGCGTGGACTTGGCCGGCCTGCCGCAACTCGTGGAGCCCGGCCAGGCGCGCGCGGCCGGCGACGCGATCCTCTACGCCGTGGAGAAGGGCTACATCGACGGCGCGGCGTCCATCGCCGAGATCCTGGCGCGGGTCTTCGCCGACCTCGAGGCCGGCGGCCTGCTCCTGCTCTCGGAGGGAGAACGCGGATCGGGCGACTACGCGCTGCCGCGGCCCTACGAGGTGGCGGCGGTGCTCAATCGCCTGCGCGCCCTGCAGGTGCGCGTCCGGCGTCCCGGGCAGCCGCTCGATCTCGACGCGGCGCGCTCCCAACCGCAGGAGGCGCCCGCACCGCCCACGCCATCCGCCGCCGAGGAGGCGCCGTCGGCCTCCGGACCGGAGGCTCCCGGCGCACCAGCAGCGGCGGACGTCGCCCTCGTGCGCCTCGGCCCCGAGGGTCCTGCTGCAGGAGCCGACGCCTCCGGCCCGAACCCCACTCCTCACAGCGCAGATGCCCCGCACGACCCACCGCGACCCTGACGCGACGGTTGCGCGACGGCGGGCGTGCGGGTCAAGGGGGGACGCGATGGACGCGACCAAGATCCTGCTGTCCGAGCACGACATTCCCAAGGCCTGGTACAACATCGCCGCCGACCTGCCGGTCCCGCTGCCGCCGGTCATCCACCCCGGGACCAAGCAGCCGATCGGCCCGGCAGACCTCGCGCCGCTGTTTCCCATGGCGCTCATCATGCAGGAGGTCAGCACCGAGCGCGAGGTGGAGATCCCCGAGCCGGTGCGCGACGTCTACCGGCTGTGGCGGCCGACGCCGTTGCACCGGGCGCGGCGGCTCGAGCGCGCCCTGGACACGCCCGCGCGCATCTACTACAAGTACGAGGGCACCAGTCCCGCCGGCAGCCACAAGCCCAACACCGCCGTGGCCCAGGCGTTCTACAACAAGCAGGAAGGTACCCGTCGCCTGACGACCGAGACGGGCGCCGGGCAGTGGGGCAGCGCGCTGGCGCTGGCGTGCCGGCTGTTCGACCTGGCCTGCACCGTGTACATGGTGCGGGTCTCCTACGAGCAGAAGCCCTACCGCAAGGTCATGATGCAGACCTGGGGCGCCGAGGTGCTGCCCAGCCCCACCGACCGGACGCAGGCCGGCCGGGCGATTCGCGCGCAAGATCCGGACTCTCCCGGCAGCCTGGGCATCGCCATCAGCGAGGCGGTCGAGGACGCCGCCACCCACGATGACACCAAGTACTCGCTGGGCAGCGTGCTCAACCACGTGCTGATGCACCAGACCGTGGTGGGCCTCGAGGCCCGTAAGCAGATGGAGCTGGCCGGAGACGCACCGGACGTGATCATCGGCTGCGTCGGCGGCGGCAGCAACTTCGCCGGGCTGGCGTTCCCGTTCATGCCCGAGAAGTTCCGCGGGCGGGCCGTGCGGTTCGTGGCGGTGGAGCCCCAGGCGTGCCCTACGCTGACGCGCGGCGACTACCTCTACGACTTCGGCGACACCGCCGCCACCACGCCGCTGCTCAAGATGTACACGCTGGGCCACACCTTCGTCCCCCCGGCGATCCACGCGGGTGGCCTGCGCTACCACGGCGACGCCCCGCTGCTGTGCCTGCTCTACCACCACGGCTACGTCGAGGCGGTGGCCTACGGGCAGCGGACGGTCTTCGACGCTGCGGTGCAGTTCGCCCGGGCCGAAGGCATCATCCCCGCGCCCGAATCGGCCCACGCCGTGCGCAAGGCGATCGACGAAGCGCTGGAGGCCAAGCAAGAGGGCCGGCCGCGGGTCATCCTGTTCGGCCTGTCCGGCCACGGCCACTTCGACCTGGCCGCCTACGAGAAGCACCTGGCAGGGGAGCTCGAGGACTTCGCGTATCCGGAGGACGCGATCCGGGCCGCCATGCGGGAGCTGGCGGCGATTCAGCCCTGAGACGCGGCGTCGGGGCATAGGGGAGCACAGTACGGGATGTGCCGCGCGCGGTTTCTCTGCGTGCAGGGACACGGCGGCGACCGACCAGATCCTGCGGGCCCCTACGCGGCTTCTCTGCGTCCAGGGACACGGCTGGTCCGCATCGGCCTGCCCTTCAGGGGGTGAGACACGCTCGTCGCGTTCCGCGCGCCACGTTCTCTTCCGGCCCGCCGCGCAGGCACCACCGGCGAGGCGCTGGTGGCGACTCTGGGCCACGAACCGCAGGTCGTTACGATCGCCCTCGACCTGCTCCTCGCACGGCGCCGACCCATCCGCGAAGTGGCCGTGGTCCACACCACCTCGGCGGCTGTCCTGCAGGGTGTTCGCAGCATTCGTCGGGAGTTCAGGGCGGGTCGCTATGTGGCCATCCGGCTGCGGCCGATCCCAGTGCGCGGCCAGGCTGGGGGCCTGGACGATTTTCGCACCGAGGCCGACGTTCGCCGGCTTCTCTCGGTGTTGTACCTGGCCGTCCGTGATCTCAAACGTTCCCACGGGGCCGTGCACCTGTGCTTGGCCGGTGGCCGCAAGGTGATGAGCGTTGCGGCGATGGTCGTGGCACAGCTCCTGTTCGGCCCCGACGACCGTGCGTGGCACCTCTTGAGCGAGGGTTGGACGCCGGGGGCTCCGCGCCAGATGCATCTGGCGCCTGGGAAGACCGCCCGCTTGATTCCCATCCCGGTGCTCCGCTGGACGGATTCCGCGGTCATGCTGGCGGCCCTCGCGGAGATCGACGATCCCGCAGAGGCCATCCGCAGGTACGAAGAGATCGTGAGGGGCGAACGCATGCGCAGACGGCGAGAGTTCGTGGAGCGCTGGCTAACCCCCGCAGAACGCGAAGTGGCGCATCTGGCCTGCCAGGGCCTGGACAACGCCGCCATCGCCCGGCGCCTTCACCGCAGCGTCCGCACCGTGGCCAATCAGCTCACCGCCGTGTATGCCAAGTTGCAGGACTGGTCGGGTTTCCAGGGGCCGCCCGCGGGACGAGGGCTGCTGGTGGCCGAGTTCGCTCCGTACTTCGAGCTGGTGGGAGCGTCCAGGCAGAAGATGGGAAACACTTCCCAGTGAGAATGAGGAGGACGTCCCATGCGAGCGCCCGCCCGGCTCCGATGAGAAGGGTATGCGCCCCTTCCATCAGCTCGAAAGATCGAGACCCGAAATGAGGGGATTGCGACAAACAAAAAGGGGAGAGGGCTGCTTGTTGCAACCGTGGGGCGGAGATGGCCTGCGTGATCCGCGCGGTTGATCTGTTCTGCGGGGCCGGCGGCTCAAGCGTGGGAGCGCGTGCCGCCGGGGCGAGGATTGTGGCCGGGTTCGACCGCTGGGACCTCGCGATCCGCACGTTCCGGGACAACTTCCCGGAGGCTGCCGCCCGCTGCTGCGACCTGAGGCGCGTCAGCGCGGGGCAGGTCGCCCGCGAGGTCGGTGCCGTGGACCTGATCGTCGGCTCCCCCGAGTGCCGTGCTCACACGCCCGCGAGGGGCGGGTGGTGTATCCCGGACGACAGCTCCATGACAGCCTTCGAGGTGGTGCGCTTCGCCCGCGTCCTGAAGCCCCGCTGGGTCGTCATCGAGAACGTGCCGCAGATGCGACGCTGGCACCTGTATCCCCGCCTGCTCGAAAGCCTCGCCTCCATCGGGTACCGGGTCAGGGAGCAGATCCTGAACGCGAGGGACTTCGGCGTGCCCCAGTCGCGCAGGAGACTGTTCATCATGTGCGACCTCGAACGGGTGCCTCCTCCCGTGATCCCGAGGTGCCGCCGTTTCGTGCCGGCGCTGCGCGTCGTGGACCTCGACGGCCGCTACGCCTGGACTCCCCTGTTCGCCCCGGGCCGCGCGCGGGCGACGGTGGAACGCGCCATGCGGGCCATTCGCACCCTCGGACCCGGAGAACCGTTCCTGGTCGTGTACTATGGGACGGATGGGGCCGGGGGCTGGCAGCGGCTCGACGTTCCGCTGCGGACGGTGACCACCCGCGACCGTTTCGCCATCGTGAAGTGGGAGTCCGGAACACCGCTGATGCGGATGCTCCAACCGGAGGAGCTCCGGGCAGCCATGGGCCTTCCCGCCTCCTTCGTGCTCCGTCACGGCACACGCAGGCAGCGCATCCACCTCCTGGGCAACGCCGTGTGCCCTCCGGTCATGGAGGCGGTGGTGCGCACCCTGAGCGGGCCACGGTCATGAGCGCATCCGCGGGGGGTGCGGTCCGACCACCCGTGCCACTCCCGCCCGCGGTCACCCGTCTGTTCCGGCGGAGGTTGATCCGCTGGTGGGAAACAGCGGGCAGGCGCTTCCCCTGGCGGCGCACCCGCGATCCGTACCACGTGCTCATGGCCGAGATGATGCTCAGGAGAACCCGAGCCGAGCAGGTCGTGCCGGTTTTCAGGCGCTTCCTGCGGCTCTTCCCCACCCCGCGGTCCCTTGCAGACGCGCCCCCGGGGTCGGTGAAGAGGGTGCTGAGACCCCTGGGACTCCACTGGCGAGCCGGTGACGTGGTGCGCGCGGGGAGGCTGCTCGGGCGCGAGGCCGGTGGCAGGGTGCCCGCGAACGCCGAGGCGCTCCGGGCGCTTCCGGGAGTCGGGGAATACGTGGCGAGGGCGGTCGCGTGCTTCGCATTCGGACGCCCCGTGGCGGTCGTTGACACCAACACGGCCAGGGTTGTGTCTCGCTTCTTCGCAATCGGGTGCCGGGGAGAGCCGCGGCGGAGCCGCGAGGTGGCCGCGCTCCTGGAGCACCTGCTGGACCGGCGCCGGCCCAGGGAGTTCAACTGGGCCCTGATCGACCTGGCGGCAACGGTGTGCCGCCCGCGCGGGCCGCTGTGCTCCCGGTGCCCCCTGGAGGACGCCTGCATGAAGGGGGGTGTGGAGGAATGTCCGGATCCGGAGGGGTCTTCGCGGACGGCACGAGGCTCCGAATCCTGACGGACCTTGTCAGGGACCTGCTCGGACCGCGGGATGGGCCTGAGGAGCTCGTCCGGCGGGACGACCCCTGTGCGCTGTACCTGACGGCGGTCCTGGCACCCCGGCCGGAACAAGGAGATGTCCCCCGGTCCCGTGACCCCGAAGCCGAGCAGGCCATCCCGGTGAACGAGGTGGAGTTTCTGTCAGCTGAGGACGACACGGATGATGCCGGAGAACCCGGCGCTTTCGTGGCACCACCGGAGCTCGACCCCGCTGCCCGGCCCTGCGGGATGGGGATCACCTTCGAGGTCGAGACCGACTCCCGGGTGTCCCTGGATCTGTGCGTCACCTGGGCGCGGTACCTGCCGGAGGATGACCGGCAGAAGCCCCGCGAGTGGAGGCGTCACCCGCGGGTCTGGGTCGGCGATGTGACGGTCGGGATTGGCGAGGCCCGGGTCGTATGCCTGGGCCCCAACGGAGCGCTCCCGGAGCAGCACCCCGACTGCGAGCTTTCCCTGCACATCCGGACGCGGTGGGTTCCCGGGGAACGGCGGACGAGAGCGACGGTCACGCTGTACCTGATAAACCGGCTGCAGCGCCGGTCCTCCCGGACCGACCCCGCGGACCACATCTTCCAGCCGCAGCTTCGGGTGCTGTCGCATCCGGAGCCGTCGCCCATGCGGACTCCGATGACCGGCGGTGCTGACCGGGAGGCACTGGTCCTCGAGCTCCTCCACCGTCACAGAGCGATTCGGGCGCGGGGCCACATGTGCTCCGCCGTCTGGAGGGAGGTGGATCCCGAGCGCGATCCCGGAACTGACGCTCCTCCGGAGCAGCTGGAACACCTCCGCGCCCTCACCTGGCCGGATGGTGCCGTCCTGGCGCGGGAGATCCGGGAAAGGTTCACCGCCCCGCACGTCCGGAGCGAGTTCATTCCGGTTTACGCGGTGCTCACCTCCGACGCCGGCTGGCCGGAGGACCTGCCATCCACCCCCGAGCTGCGCGCGGATGTTCTCGCCGAGTGCTGGGAGCCGGAAGAGCTGCGCCGCGCCCTTGAGCCGCTCGTCCGCCTCTTCGAGCAGCGGGTCGCGGAGTGGAAGCAGGAGGCCGATCGGATCGCCCTGGAGAGCCGCGGGTACCACGATGCGGTCTGGCATCTGTTCAACCAGGCCGGCGACGCGGCCCGCCGGATGCGTGCCGGGCTGGAGCTCCTGCTGAGCGACAGGGAGGCCCGCCTTGCCTTCTGCTTCTCCTGCCGGGCGGTGTCCCTGCAGCACCATTGGGCCGGCGGCGAAATGGCCGGACCCTTCCGCTGGAGGCCGTTCCAGCTCGCGTTCATCCTGAGCGTGCTGGAGTCGATCGTCAGGCCGGACTCTTACGACAGGGACGCCCTGGACCTACTCTGGGTCCCCACCGGACTGGGAAAGACGGAGGCCTACCTGGCGCTGATGGCCTTCGCCATCGCGTACCGCCGGAGGCGCGCGCTGCGCCGGAGGGTCGGCAACGGGGCCGGCACCGCCGTGATTTCCAGGTACACCCTCCGGCTTCTGACCATCCAGCAGTTCCGACGCGCCCTCCGGATGATAACCGCCTGCGAGTACCTCCGGGTACTCGGGCTGAGGGGCGGCGGGCCGGTGGGCTGGAGGCCTGCCCGGTGCAACATCCGCGATCAATTCATCTGGGGCACGGCGCGGTTCGCCATAGGACTCTGGGTGGGCGGCAACGTCACGCCGAACCATCTCGGTTCAGGTCCGCCCTCGAACCCTGGGGCCATGTACGCCCTGAAGAAGCCGTCGGGCGGTGGAGCCCACCGGGGGGAGCCGGCTCAGGTGCTGGAGTGCCCGGCGTGCGGCGGCGTCCTGGCGTTCGACACGCTTCCCCAGGGCGTGCACACACTTTCCTGGCTGGTGGAAGCGCGGAGCCCCCAGCGGATCCTGCAGGCAGCGAGACGATCGCCAGGCCACCCCGCCTTTGAGGTCCTCGACGTCTCCCTCACTCGGCTGGCGGACAGCACCGCCGCTGCTCTGGAGGTCCGCCTGTCCTGCGGCCGGGACGTCCTGGCAGACGAGATTCACGACTGGCTGGAGACGGTGCTGAAGGGGTCCGGGGTACAGCTGACCGCCCACGCCGGGCGCCCCGGCTATTTCATCCGCAGGATCACGGGGCCCAAGGGTGGCGCTCACGAAATCGATTTCGACATCTTCTGCCCGCGGCCGCGGTGCCCGCTGAATGACGGGGTGCTCTGGGCGGAGGGCGTCCCGTGTGACGCGAGCGCCGGCCCAGGTGCGGACACGGGCGCCACACAGGTCTACCAGCTGGTGTTGCCCCGTGGCCAGGCCGTGACCTCGCCGGACGGCCTCGCCTTCCGCACCGCACCTGCCTTCGTGCGCCCGGGCTCCGGCAGTCACAGGACTTACCTCAGTGTGTCGGTGCCCATCCCGGCTCTCACCGTGGACGAGCAGATTTACCGCCGCTGCCCCTCGGTGGTGATCGCAACGGCGGACAAGTTCGCGAGGCTGTCCTGGGAACCGCGGGCGGCCTCATTATTCGGCAACGTCGACCGGTTCCATCCGTTCCTGGGGTACTACCGGGATGGAACCGAAAGCCCCGCCGTGCTCAAGGCACTCGCACAGGTTGTGGCTCCCTTCGAACCTCCGCAGCTCATCATCCAGGACGAGCTTCACCTCCTGGAGGGCCCCCTCGGAAGCATGTTCGGCCTCTACGAGGCGGTGGTCGACAAGCTCTGCGCCAGGCGAACTGCGGGCAGCGATTCCGAGTACCACGCGAAGTACATAGCGTCGACCGCCACCATCCGCCAGGCGCAGGACCAGGTGGAATCCCTCTTCCTCAGGAGGCTCTACGTGTTTCCGCCGCACGGCCTGAGCTGGGACGACCGCTTCTTCCTCCGCGAGAGGGAGCCGCACCCGCTTGAGGAGGGGCCGCCCGGTCGCCTCTACGTCGGCGTCTGCGCTCCCGGTCGCGGCCCCCTGACGCCGGTGTTCAGGATCATGGCGCGGCTTCTCCAGTCCGCTCACGAGGTCCGCCTGGACCTGGGAGACAGCACCGCTGATCCGTGGTGGACCCTGGTGGCGTTCTTCAACGCGATCCGTGAGCTCGCCGGCGCCAGGAGCCTGTGCCGGCAGGACGTCCAGGAATGGATCCGCGGCGCGCTCGCCGGCCACGGGAACCCGCGCCCCATCACGGAGGACGGCCTCATAGAGCTGTCGAGCCGTGTCGGATCAACCCAGCTGCCCGAAATCCTCAGCCGGCTGGAGCGGCGCCTGCCCGACAGCGCCCCGGATATCCTGCTGACCACCTCCATGTTCGGAACCGGGGTGGATGTCCGGAGACTCAGCCTGATGTTTGTGGCCGGCCAGCCGAAGACAACCTCGGCCTACGTCCAAGCCACCGGGCGCGTGGGCCGCGGCCGCGGCGGACTGGTGGTCACCTTCCTGCGGGTGACGAGGCCGAGGGACCTCAGCCACTACGAGTTCTTCATTGGGTTCCACCGCAGGCTTCACGCCTTCGTGGAGCCCGTGAGCGTGATGCCCTTCTCCCCGCAGGTGGCCGGGCGGGCCGGCGGACCGGCCGCCGTCGCCCTGCTCCGGTGCTCCAGGGAGTCGGGTCACCCCTGGCATGTGGACACAACGGCAGGCGACATGCGCTCCCGCCGCCAGGACGAGGCGTGGGTTGCCGGGACCTTTGAGGCCCGCGCCGCGGCACAGCCGCGCCTCAGACGTCCTGACCCCGGACACGTCCGGCAGATCCTGGACGCCGCTCTCGACCGTTGGGCTCAGGCGTCGGCGGCGTGGCATGACCTCGTTTACGTCGAGTACTGTTTCGGGGATCCCCCGCAGCACAGCGTGGTGCTGGGCGATGCCGAACACAGGAATGCCGGTCGTGCCGTCTACGACATGGCACCCCAGTCGCTCCGGGACGTCGAGGACACGGTGCCCGTGAGCACCGGCTGACGGGTCGCGGAGGAAGACCATGGGCCGCCAGCAGGTCCGCCAGTCGCAGTTCCTCATCACTTACGGGCCCGGTGCGCTTCTGGAAAGCATTCACGGTCCGAGAATGATCCTCCACCCCGACTGCGGGTACTTCCCCGATCGGGTGGATCCACAGGAGAGGGAGATCTCTGCCGGCAGACTGGCCGCCATGCTGGACGGCCGGGTGTACCGGCTTCCGGGTGTCCACGATCCTCCCTGGCCCACCCGGCCCTTCCCCAAGTGGGCAATCTGCACCGAGCACTCCATCCTCTACGCGCGTGACTGTCCCGAGTGCGGGCCCGGGGGGCGCGGGAAAAGGAGGGTGCAGGCGGTCCGCTTCCTCATGGCCTGCAGCAGGGGTCACCTGGACGAGGTCAGCTGGCACTCGCTGATCCACGGCCGTGGCTCTCAGTGCCAGCACAGAGACTGGTTCCACTGGTTCGGCGGCGTCAGCCGCATCCGCGACCTGCGGGTCCGCTGCCCGCTATGCGGGGCGGATGCTTCGCTCGCCCGGCTGTACGAGGGCAGGTGGCCCTGCAGCGGTCGGTTTCCCGAGCGCGAGCGGCCCGAGGATCCTCCCACGCGCACGGGGTGTGACCATCACGCCGTGCTTGTGCAGCGTCAGGCCAGCAATCTCTACGTCCCCGACATCGAAGCCATCTTCACGCTCCCACCCGCGCACACACGCCTGCACCAGCTCCTTCAGATACCGGCCATCATGGCCGTCCTGCAATCGCTGGACGCGCCGGTCCCCGGCAGAGAGGAGAGCTGGCTGAAGGACTTCACCGGGAGGCTGCAAAGGCTGGCAACCCGCCAGCCGCGTCTCTGGGACGCCGTGGAGAACATCCGCCGGGCGGCCTCGGACGACCCGAGACGGGTGATCCGCGCCTGCCTGGAGCTTCTCGAACCGCCCCCCGGGTCGCGGGAAGAACTCCTCCATGCGGAGATGCAGGCCCTGCTGTCGGCCGCAACACACGGAGCGGCGTGGGACCCCGATGCTGGCTTTGAGATCACCCCGCAGCGTGCCGGAGCCGCGGACGGCCCCGGGGTCCGCCTCAGGGCCGTACCCATCCCCCGGCTGCGCGTCCTCATGGTCAAACGGGGCTATTTCCGGATGGTGGATCCCCAGCGCAGCGCGACCCGCGTCGATGTCTCGTGGAGGGACGCCGGCGGCACAAAGTGGTATCCCGGTCTGGACTATCCGGGAGAGGGAATCCTCATCACACTCGATTCGGACGCGCACCCGGGCCTCCGCCACCCGCCGCTGCAGGGAAATGCGGCGCGCGAATGGAACCGGGCAAGAACTGACCGGCGCTATGACGAACTCGTCTGCACGCCCGCACACGTCGAGCTGCACCCCGTGTTCGTCTGGTGGCACACCCTTTCGCACCTACTCATCCGCGCAATCGCGATCCACTCCGGCTACGGAGCCGCGTCCATACGCGAGCGCGTCTACCTGCGCGAGGAGTCCGAAGGTGCCACCGGGGCCCTGGTCCTGTACACCGCCCAGCCCGGCACGGACGCGTCCATGGGAGGACTGGTGGCCCTGGCGCCGCGGTTCCAGGAGATTGTGGATCTGGCTGTGGACGCCATGCTGTACTGCTCGAATGGAAGCCTGTGCGACGAGCGCCGCTTCTCTGCTGGGTCGACGTCGGGGGCGTCGTGCTACGCGTGCACGGTTCTTCCGGAGACCTCCTGCGAGCACCGGAATCTCTGGCTGGACAGGCAGATCCTGCTGGAGAACGCATGAGCGTCCCCGCCATGGTCACGGTGCTGGCGACCGGGCCGGAGCTGGTGGGCGGCTCAATCCGGGGCATCGAGCCAGCTCTCGTGGAGCTCATCCGGTCGGCCGCATCGGAACTCCACATCGCGGCCTACCGGGTGGGCCCGGGTTCCGGGATCCTGATGGACCACGTGGAGCGCGCCCTGGCGGCTGGCGTACGGGTCATCTGCGTGGTCTCGTCGACCAGCAGCGTGGACGCCGAGACGGCCGCAAGGCTGGCCCGTCTGCGGGGGAGCTACCCGCATATGACCCTGGTCGACCTTGCGGCGCGGGGCACCGGCCTGCTCCACGCGAAGGCGGTCGTGGCGGACCGCCGGAGGGCCATCGTCGGGTCGGCCAACCTCACCTGGGGCGGCCTGGTTGCCAACCTCGAGATCGCGCTCCTCGTGGAGGGTGACCCCGCATGGCAGATCGCCGCCCTCATCGACCGTCTGGCCACGGGAAGAACGCCGTAAAGCAGGCACGTGGCTGACGAGGCGCAGGTCGACGCGACATGGACGGAAGGCAGGAGGGAAGAACATTCGAGAGTGTGCAGGGGGAATCGAGCGCGGGCTCAATCCACACCCCCTCCTCTCTCCTCCTCGCCCTGGAGGCCAGCCTGCGCATCTCCAGGTACGCCACGCCGGTCCTGTTGAAGGGCGTCTGGCGGCCCGGCAGCGGTCGCGAGTACAACGGCTTCTGCTACGACCGCCTGGAGGACGAATACGTCCCGGGCAGGCAGATCTCGATCCGCATTCCGGTCTCCCTGCGCGGCGCCCTCCGCGAGGGCCAGACAGCGGTGCTCAAAGGCGTCCTGCGGGTGCAGGCGCAGGACAGCGGCGAGGGGCTGCGGCTGGTCTTCCACGTGGCCGAGCTCATGGGCGTGGAGAGACCAGCGCTCTCCGAGCAGGACCTCGCCCGGGCTGAGATCCTTCGAGCCCGGGCGGCGAGGGAAAGCCGGGACCTCGATGGTCTGCTGGCCTCCGCCTTCTACCGGGGTGAGAAGCCCCGCGTCGTGCTTCTCACAGGCCTGGAGAGCGTGGTGGACCGCGACATCCTGGCTGCCCTGGGGTCCGCCGCGGAGGCCTGCAGGCTGGAGTGGCGGCGGGCCAGCCTGGGCTCGGCGGCGGAGGTGGCCGCTGCCCTGGCCCGGGCCGTCGACGACGCCCCTCCCGTGCTGGCCGTGGTCCGGGGCGGCGGGTCTGGCCTGGAGGTCTTCGAGGACCCCGCGGTGGCCAGAGCGGCCCTGCAGCTGCCGTGCGTGCTGGTGACGGCCATCGGGCACACCCCCGACGTGACCCTGCTGGACATGGTGGCCGACCGGCAGTTCGAGACGCCGACCCGGCTAGGCCAGCACCTGCGGGAGGTGTGGGAGCGCACGTCTGCGAAGACGGTGGCCAGCGTGGCCGCCGCCCTGGCGGAGGCCGACACATTGCGCCCATGACACATCACCTCGAAAGATCGAGACCCGAAATGAGGGGATTTTGCGACGAGTAAGGTAGCGTGCGTTCGGACAGCTAGCCTCTAACGACCCAGGGACGCTAGTAGAGCGTTGCGCCTACTCTAGACGTAGGAAAAAGGGCGAATACCTTTGAGGTGTCGTCAACGTGCGTGAAGTGATTCGGGGATCGGTGATGATCCTACAAACTCAGAACGGATTTGGACCCTCCAGCAGATGGCTGTACGCCAAGGCGATAGTCCAGCAGTACCCGGGAACGCGCATGCGCTCCGTTGCTCAGTTGATAAGCAATGGCCTAGTGCTGACGTCTGCTCTCAAGAGCGCGGGCACTCCGGGGGAACCGTGATCCGAATGTCCGCGCCGAAGTCGTAGAAGTCCGCTTCCCAGGTACCGGGCCGTGTGGAAGATCCGGGGGTGGCGCCCAGGGGCTCCAGGGCCATGCGAAGCGGCAGCGTGGTCTCGCGGTCCACCGAGAGCCGGGTGCGCGCGCGCACGCGACCCGCGCCGGGTTGCTCGACATCGGACTCGTACTCATACACGTAGACGGGACGGACCTCCCCCCGTGGGGTCGTGTGGGCGCCGGGTGTCCGTCCGAGGATCCGGACCACGCCCGTGATGTCCTGCGGCCGAGGCGGGCGGGTGGGTGCCATCGCGGCGGACTGCTGGCGGGGGAGCAGCCGGCAGATACCGGCGGTCAGCATCCACGCCTGGTCCCCGACTTGCACGATCTCGGTCTGGACGCCCCCTGAGGACACCACCATGCGGCTCGAGGGGGGTGAGCTGCGCTGGTCGACCTCCACGACCACCGGGCCGGTCCGCATCCGGTACGTGTGCGCCGTGGACAGGCGGTTGAGGGCCTCAAGGACCTCCTGCCACAGCTGCGCGTCCCCCTCCACCCGGACCTGCGCCCCCACAGGGGCGCCCGCGGTGGAAAGGAGCAGTGCAACAGCGGCGACGGTCGCGAGAGCAGCTGCGAGGTCCGCCCTCCTTGCAGGCTTCATCGTCTTCTCCCTTGTCTGCGCGCTTCTCCGCGCGCAATGGCGCCGGGTGCTAGAGGTCACGCGCGGGCACGAACAACAACCCCGGCGCGTCGTCCCGTCGGTAGTCGCCTTTGTACGGCGGACGCAGCTTGTCCGGCGGCACCGGCCGGCCGTCCTCCGGGGACACCGCGACGAGCCCGGCAAGGCGCAGGCCGGGAGTGGTACCCAACTTCTTGATGCCCACGTACCACAGCCCGAGCCATACCCCCAGGCACAGCGCGAGGAACCCGAGAGCCTCGAAGTCAGCGACCCCGTCCGTGATGTCGACCGACGGCAGGACTCCGGCGCCTGCAAGGAGCCACCACAGTATCCCGGAGGCCGCGAAACTCACCGCCACGTCCACGAAGTTGACGATGCCCACGCGCCACCAGTTTCGCCGGTGGGCGTCGTACAGCCTCCGCAGACGTGGGTCAGATTCCAGGCGTCGGCGCCACTGGTCGTAGCGGGCGCGGCGTGCGGCAGAGGCGCGGGGGAGGTGTCGGAGCAGCAGAGCCAGCAACACCAGGTCCCCCACGACGACCGCAGCAACGAGGAGGGTGACGACGTCGGGCCGTGCCATACGTTGCCCCTATGGTATGAACCTCCGACGTGGGCACGCAAGCGGGGGGCGCCCGGGGTAGCATCTGCAGGGACGCGGCGGACCTTCCCGGGACGTCCTGGCGGCAGCGGGGCGCCCGGGACCCCAGGGGACGGCGTCCTGCCCGGCGCCGCGGTCCGCGCCCAGCCGTCCCCTCCCGTCCGTCCCGCATTCACGGGAAGTGCCACAGGGCTCTCACGTGCGTCTCACGCCGCGGGCGGCGGCGCACACCTTTCGATCCCTCACGCAGTCGGCCCCGGTGCCACAGGGCTCTGAGGTGTCTCTCACGCTGGCGGGGAGGCCTGATGGCCGGAGCAGCCCTGGTGGCCCCCGGCGGTGCTCACGTACCGCTTGCGCTGCGTGGGTCCGCGTGGCCGCGTGGCGGCCCCGCCGGTGGCTGATGGCCGACCTCGGGGCGCACCCGCACGCGCTGCGCCAGCGCCCGCCCGAGGGCGCGAATCTGGTGGCGCACCTCCACGGTGATCGGGCCGTCCAGCAACCCGATCTCCCGCACCTGCACGACCACCCCGGGCAGGACGCCGAGCGCGGCGAGGTGGGCGACGATCGTGCGATCTTCCTCCGGAATGCTCGCCACGATCGCCCGGCCCCACACCGGGATCTGGTCCAGGGTGACGAGGTCGCCGTCCTCCTCGGCGGCCTCGCCCGGGATCGGCAGGCCATGGGGGCAGGTGGCCGGATGCCCCAGCACCTCTGCGAGGCGGGCCTCGACCACCGGGCTGATCACGTGCTCGAGCTTGCACGCTTCGGCGTAGACGTCGGGCAGGTCCACCCGCAGCACGTCGGTGAGCAGGCGTTCGGCGAGCCGCAGGCGCCGCACGACCTTGCGGGCCGTGGCGAGCCCGCGCTCGCTGAGCCCGTAGCCGGCGCCCGCCATGGCCTGGACCAGGCCCTGGGCCTCGAGGCGCTTGAGCATCTCGTAGGCCGACGGCGGCGCGACCCCCATGTACTCGGCGACTTTCGACACCGTGACCGGCGGCGCGTTGTGCGCCACGGTGTAGATCGCCTTCAGGTACATCTCGATGCGTTCGGTCCGGGCGATGTCGTGGACGGTCATCGGCGGCACTCCCGGCACACACCGCGGAAGACGACCTGGAAGTCGGTCACCCAGTAGCCCTGCCGCTGGTCGGGCGGCAGGTCGACCGGGCCCAGCGGCACGTGGACGTCGGCGGCCCGCCCGCACCGGACACAGACGAGGTGGTGGTGGGGGCGCGGGTTGGGGTCGTAGCGCGTGCTGCCCGTGCCCAGGTCCAGGGCCTGGATCGCGCCCATGGCCACGAGCTCGTGCAGCACCGCGTACACGGTGCGCAGCGACAGGGTCGGCATCGTCTGGCGGGCCCGCCGGTACAGCCCCTCGGCCGTCGGGTGCTCCCGGTTCCCGTCCAGCAGGCGGCAGATCAGGGCCCGCTGCGGGGTCAGCCGTCTGCGGTGCGCGCGGAAGTAGCCTTCCATGCCGTTGCTGCGCTCGGTCTGGTTCCCTCCCACGCCGGGTGCTCCTCCATCGGGGTGACCGTGTGGTGGGCCGTCATCCTCAGCAGGCTGCCGGTACGCCATCTGGTACCTAACAGCGGTTGTTGTCTTGCGCTGTCGTGGCCCGCCGCGCAGACAGTGCGCGCATCCCGCGTACATCCTCCGCGCACCCGACGCAGGATCGGGCGACAAATGGATTGACGAAACTCAAGAATAAGGCTAGCCTAACCGCCGGTCTGATGCAATGGGGGGCCGGAGGTGGGATGAGGATGGCGGGTGGCAGACGGTGGAAGGTCGCAGGCGTGCTCGTGGCGGTGGTCGTTGTGGCAATGACCGCGAGCGGCCAGGGCGACGCGCAGACGCCGGTCCTCAATCTCTACAACGCGCGACACTACGACACCGACCAGGCGCTCTACGACGACTTCGCGCGCCAGACCGGGGTGCGGGTCAACCTCATCCAGGGCGACGCCGACCAGCTCATCGAGCGCATCAAGGCGGAAGGCCCCGGCAGCCCCGCGGACGTGCTGATCACCGTGGACGCGGGCCGGCTGTACCGTGCGCAGCAGGCCGGCCTGTGTCAGCGCGTGGCCTCGCCGGTGCTGGCGGCGCGCATTCCCGCCAACCTGCGCGACCCTGAGGGCTTCTGGTACGGGTTCACCAAGCGGGTGCGGGTCGTCGCCTACGCGCGGGATCGGGTGTCGCGGGACCAGCTGTCGACCTACGAGGACCTGGCCGAGCCGCGCTGGCGGGGCCGCGTGCTGGTGCGCAGCTCGAGCCACGTGTACAACCAGTCGCTGGTCGGCGCCATGCTCGCATGGCACGGCGCGCCGTTCGTCGCGCGGTGGGCCCGTGGCATCGTCGCGAACTTCGCGCGTCCGCCGCAGGGTGGTGACACCGACCAGCTCCTGGCGCTGGCCGCCGGGGAAGGGGACGTGGCCATCGTCAACCACTACTACTACCTCCGGCTCCTCAACTCGGCCCGGTCCCACGAGCGCGCCGCGGCCGCCAAGGTCGGGCTGTTCTTCCCTAACCAGGGCCCCGAGGAGCGCGGGGTGCACGTCAACCTGAGCGGCGCATGCGTCGTCGCCACCGCGCCGCACCGCGCGGCGGCCGTGGCTTTCCTCGAGTACCTGGCCTCCGACCGGGCGCAGGAGATCTTCGCCAGGGGGAACTTCGAGTTCCCGGCGGTGCGAGGGATCACCAATCCCATGGCGGCCATCGCGCCGGCGTCCCTCAAGGAGGACCCCCTGAACGCCCGTATCTACGCTGCCAACGGCGCCAGGGCGCTGCAGCTCATGGTGGGCGCGGGCTGGCGCTGACCCGGGCGGCAGGCGGCCAGGCGCCCACCGCTGTGGCCATGGCGGCGAAACGCGGGGTGCCAGGGTCGTGACCGCGCGGTCGCTGTCCTGGGCGCTGCCCGCGGCGGGCCTGGCGGTCGCCGGCGGGCTCTCCCTGCCGGTCCTGGTGGTCGCTGCCAGCGTGCTCGTCCCCGCCGAGGGCCCATGGGTCGAGTTCGTCCGCCTGGTGCTCCCGCGCTACGTCGTCACCACGGTGTGGCTGGTGCTCGGGGTCTGCGCCGGCGCGCTGGTGATCGGCGTGGGGACGGCCTGGCTCGTCACGGTCTGCCGGGTGCCGGGGCAGCGCCTGTGGCAGTGGGCGCTGCTGCTGCCGATGGCGGTGCCCGCCTACCTGCTGGCGTACACCTACGCGGACCTGCTGCAGTACGCGGGCCCGGTGCAGAGCGCGCTGCGGGCGTGGTTCGGCTGGAGCCGGGGCGACTACTGGTTCCCGCAGATCCGCTCGCTTGGCGGCGCGATCGTCGTCATGACGCTGGCCTTCTACCCGTACGTGTACATGCTGGCCCGCGCGGCGTTCCTCGAGCAGTCCGGCGCGGCGCTCGAGGCCAGCCGCACGCTTGGCCACTCGCCGTGGAGCACCTTCTGGCGCGTGGCGCTGCCCCTGGCGCGGCCGGGGATCGCCGCAGGCGTCGCCCTGGTCGGCATGGAGGTGCTGGCGGACTTCGGCACGGTCAAGCACTTCGAGCTCGACACGTTCGCGACGGGCATCTACCTCACGTGGTTCACCCTGGGGTCCCCGGTGGGCGCGGCGCGCCTAGCCGCCGGTCTGATGGTGTTCGTGCTGGCCATGATGAGCCTCGAGCGGCTCTCGCGGGGCAGCCGGCGCTTCCACGCCACGGGCAGCGCGCCCCGCCGGCCAGCCGTCTTCCCGCTGCGCGGATGGCGGGCCGCCGCTGCGGTCGCCGCCTGCGTGGTGCCCCCTCTGGGCGGCTTCGCGCTCCCAGCTGCCGCGCTGCTCGTCATGGCCGTGACCGCTGGCGATCCGCTGTTCGGGCCGGCGTTCGTGCGCCTGGCCGCCAACACGCTGCTGCTGGCCGTGCTGGCCGGCGCCCTGGCCGTGGCCATCGCCGCGCTGATCGCCTACGGCTTGCGCCTGACCCCGTCCCCGCTCATGCGCCTGGCCGCGCGGGTGGTGGGCCTGGGCTACAGCGTGCCCGGGGCGGTGATCGCCATCGGCGTCATGATCCCGTTCGGGTACGTCGACCGCGCCCTGGGCGCCTGGCTCCACGCGGCGACGGGCCGTCCGCCGGGCCTGATCGTGAGCGGCACGGTCTTCACGCTGGTGTATGCGTACCTGGTGCGGTTCCTGGCGGTCTCGCTGGGCACGGTGGAGGCCGGGCTGACGCGGATCCGGCCCACGATGGACGACGCCGCGCGCACTCTCGGCCACGGCCCCGGCAGCACGCTGCTGCGCGTCCACGCGCCGCTCATGCGCGGCAGCCTGTTCACCGCCGCGCTCCTGGTGGTGGTCGACCTGCTGAAGGAACTGCCCGCGACGTTGATCCTGCGCCCGTTCAACTTCGACACGCTGGCGGTGCGCGTCTACCAGCTGGCCAGCGACGAGCGGCTGGCGCAGGCGTCCACCGCGGCGCTCGCCATCGTGGCGGTCGGGATCCTGCCGGTGCTGATCCTCGACCGCACCATCGCCCGCGCGCGCGGCCCGCGCGACGGCCCGTCAGCGGCCGCGGGCCGGTGAGGGCTGCCTTGTTGGGGGCCCGGGGCTCTGGTACGCTGTCGATGCGGCTCGCCGCCGGCCGTTCGCCCGGCGGCCCGCAGACGATCGCGATGTCGATGCGCACCGAGCGGGGGGGCGTGCCAGTCATCAGCGTGCGCGGCGTCGTCCGGCGGTTCGATCCCGCGGGCCCGCCGGCGGTCGACCGGCTCTCCCTGGTCGTAGCGCAGGGCGAGATCCTCACGCTGCTGGGACCCTCGGGCAGCGGCAAGACCACGGTGCTGCGGCTCGTCGCCGGGTTCGAGCGGCCGGACGAGGGCGAGGTGTGGATCGCCGGCCGGCCGGTGGCGGGCGACGGCGTGTGGGTGCCGCCGGAAGCGCGCGGCGTGGGCATGGTGTTCCAGGACTACGCCCTGTTCCCGCACCTCACCGTGGAAGAGAACGTGGCGTTCGGCCTGCACTGCGTCCAGCGGGTCCAGCGTCCCCGACGGACCCGCGAGGCGCTCGAGCTCGTGGGGATGACGGCGTTCGCCGGGCGCTACCCCCACGAGCTGTCCGGCGGGCAGCAGCAGCGCGTGGCCCTGGCGCGCGCGCTGGCCCCCCAGCCGTTCGCCGTGCTGCTGGACGAGCCGTTCTCGAACCTGGACGCCGACCTGCGGGCGCAGCTGCGCGACGAGGTGCGCGGCATCCTGAAGCAGACGGGCACCAGCGCCATCTTCGTGACCCACGACCAGCACGAGGCCCTGCTGCTGGGCGACCGCGTCGGGGTGTTGCACGAGGGACGGCTGGAGCAGATCGACACCCCCGAGCGCATCTTCCACGCGCCCCGCAACCGCTTCGTCGCCCGGTTCTTCGGCCGCGCCGACTTCCTGCCCGCGCGGGTGACGCCGCAGGGGCTGCAGACCGAGGTGGGTCTCCTGCCCCAGCGGCCGCCGCTGGGCCATGGGGACGCGGTGGAGGTGCTGGTGCGTCCCGACGACGTGGCCATCGCCCCGGCCGCAGACGGCGCCGGCGTGGTCGTGCGGCGCCTCTTCCAGGGCGGCACGGTGCTGTACTGCGTGGAGCTGCCCTCCGGGCGGCGCGTGCACAGCCTCCAGCCGCACACGGTGCGGCTGGAGCCCGGGGCCCGCGTGGACGTCCGCCTCGAGCCCGGACACACGCTGACCTGCTTCCGCGACGGGCAGGCCGTGGTGGCGTCCGGCGAAACGGCACCCGACGCGTGGGCGGTGGCGGGAGGCTGAGCTGTGGGCGTGCGGGCGCCGGAAGGGTGGCTGCTCACCTTCGATGCAGGCCCTGTGAACTACGCCGAGGCCTGGGCGCTCCAACGCGCGCTGGTCGCGGCGCGGCAGGAGGGGCGGGTGCCGGACCTGCTCCTGTTGCTGGAGCACGCGCCGGTGATCACCATCGGGCGTCGGGGCCGACGGGAGCACGTGCTGCTGCCCCCCGACGAGCTGCGCCGGCGCGGCATCGCCGTGTACGAGGTGGAGCGCGGCGGCGACGTGACCTACCACGGGCCGGGCCAGCTGGTCGGGTACCCGATCGTGCACCTGCGGGCGCTGGGCGAGGACGTCGTGCGCTACGTCCGCCTGCTGGAGGAGACGGTGATCGTCACGGTGGCCCGGTTCGGGATCGCCGCCGGGCGCGAGCGGGGTTTTCCGGGCGTGTGGGTCGATGGGGCGAAGATCTGCGCGATCGGTGTGGCGGTGAAGCGGGCCGTCACGATGCACGGCTTCGCCCTCAACGTGGCGACGCCGCCGGAGGCCTTCGCCACCATCAACCCGTGCGGGCTGGGCCGCCCCGTCACGTCCATGGCGGCGGTGCTGGGGCGGCCGGTCGCGCTGGCCGATGTGCGGCGGGCCTACGCTGCGGCGTTCGCGCAGGTCATGGGGATTCCCCTGCGCGCGGCGTCCCTGCAGACGCTGCCAGACGACGTGCAGCGTCGCGCCGCAGCCGAGCGCATTGCCCTCGCGGCCGTCGCCCCGGTGGCCGCGGGATATCCTGCCGGCCCTACGCCGGCACCTGCGTAGAGGCAGAGACCATGGCGACTGTCCTCATCCCGGCGCCGCTGCGCCGCCTGACCGGCGGACAGACGCGCATCGTGGTGGCCGCCGACTCCGTGGCGGACCTGCTGGACCGGCTCGACGCCCAGCACCCCGGCGTGCGCAACTACGTGCTGGACGAGCACGGCGCCCTGCGCGCCTACGTCAACATCTTCGTGAACGCCACCGAGATCCGCAGCCTGGCCGGGCTGCAGACACCGCTGACCGACGGCGACGAGGTGGCGATCCTGCCCGCCATGGCCGGCGGCGTGTGAGCGAGCGCACCGGCGTCCCGCGGGCCTCCGGGCCGGTCGCGGCGGCCCGCACACGGCTGCCCGACCTCCGCGTCGTCCCCTCGGCAGCGCTGCGCCTGCACGAGGAGTGCGACCCCGAGCGGGTCGCGCGCCTGGCGCGGCGTCTGGCGGCCGACGGGGTGCTGCGCAATCCTCCGGTGGTGGCGCCCCTGGGCGGCGAGACCTACGTCGTCCTCGACGGCGCGAACCGCGTTACGGCGCTGCAGCAGGTGGGCGCCCCCCACCAGGTGGTGCAGGTGGTCGACTACGACGATCCTGCGGTGGTGCTGGACGTCTGGGCCCACCTGCTGCCCGACGACGCCGGCGCGGTCCGCGCCGCCGGCCGGTGGGAGCCCGTGTCCGCCGACGATTTGCAGGCCGGACTGGCAAGCGGGCGTCTTGCCTGCGGGCTGGTGACCCGCGCCGGGGTGTTCGGCATGCCCGGGAGCCCGGACCTCGCCGGACGTATCCGCGCCATGCATGTGGTCGTGGCGACATACAAGGGACGCCAGACGATCTATCGGGTCCAGCCGGCGGCGCTGGAGGCCCTGGCCCGCGAGTACGGCCGGGCCGATGCGCTCGTGGTCTTCCCGCGCCTGTCGAAGGCCGACGTGCGCGCCATCGCGGACCTGCCGGAGAAGCTCCCGACGGGCATCAGCCGGCACGTGATTCCCCTGCGGGCGCTGCGGGTGAACGTGGACCTGGCGCTGCTGCGCGGGCCGGAGGGGACCGCAGACAAGCAGGCACGTCTCGACGAGGCGATCCGCGCCCGCCTCCTGGAGCACCGCGTGCGTCTCTACCCCGAGCCCACCGTGCTCTACGACGAGTGATGGCGTACCGGTTCGTGCCCTCCGCGCCGACGCCGATCGCCGGCGGGATCCTGGACCTGATCGGCAACACGCCGCTGGTCCGCCTGGCGCGGATCGCACCGCTGCCCGCAGGGGTCGAGCTGTACGCCAAGCTCGAGTCGCAGAACCCCGGCGGTTCGGTCAAGGACCGCCCCGTCCTGCGCATCGTGGAGGACGCCGAGCGCCAGGGGCGGTTGCGGCCCGGCCAGGTCATCCTGGACTCCACCAGCGGCAACGCCGGCATCGCCTACGCCATGATCGGGGCCGCCAAGGGCTACCGCGTCACGCTGGTGCTGCCGGGGAACGCCAGCGAGGAGCGCAAGGGGATCCTGCGGGCGTTTGGCGCCGAGCTCGTGCTCTCCGACCCGCTGGAGGGCTCCGACGGCGCCATCCTGGTGGCCCGGCAGATGGCCACTCAGGCGCCGGACCGGTACGTCTACCTCGACCAGTACAGCAACCCCAGCAACTGGCAGGCCCACTACGACACCACCGGTCCCGAGATCGTCCGCCAGACCCACGGGCGCATCACGCACTTCGTCGCCGGCGTGGGCACCAGCGGCACGGTCGTCGGCGTCGGCCGGCGCCTGCGCGAGACGAACCCTGCGGTCGAGATCGTGGCGGTCGAGCCCGACGACGCCTTCCACGGCATCGAGGGCCTGAAGCACCTGCCGTCTGCCCTCGTCCCCGCCATCTACGATCCGTCGGTGCCGCACCGGACCCTGCGCGTGGGCACCGACGACGCCTACGCGCTCACCCGGCGCCTGGCGGCCACGGAGGGGCTGTTCGTGGGGCCCTCGTCGGGCGCCGCGCTGGCGGCGGCGCTGGCGGTCGCCCGGGACCTGCGCGAGGGCGTCGTCGTCGTGGTCTTCCCGGACGCGGGCGACCGGTACCTCTCCACGGCCGTCTGGCGCGCCGCGCGCCTGGCTCCTCCGCCGGGGCCGCGGGGGCCTGCTGGTGGGGCCGGCGCCAGGACGTCCGGTATATAATGAACGGGATGGGCCTGATCCTGGAGCGGGCGCAGGTGGACGCCATGATCGAGCACGCGCGCGCCGAGCACCCCAACGAGTGCTGCGGGCTCCTGGCAGGTGTCGGCGACCGCGTGGTGCGCGTCTACCGGGGCCGCAACGCCGACCAGAGTCCGTACACGTACCGGCTGGACCCCCACGAGCAGCTGCGCCTCTTCCGCGAGATCGACGACGCGGGGCTGGAGCTGCTGGGGATCTACCACTCCCACACCCAGTCGGCCGCCTACCCGTCGCGCACCGACATCGCCAAGGCGTACTACCCCGACGCAGCGTACGTCATCGTCTCGCTCCGCGACCCCGCAGCGCCGGCCGAGGCCGTCGAGGTCCGGGCCTTTCGGATCCGCGACGGCGTGGTCACCGAGGAGGAGCTGGTGATCGCATGAGGGTCTCGACGCGGGCCGAGTACGGGTTGCGGGCCCTGCTGGACCTGGTGGCGCACTACGGCGAGGGGCCGGTGCACAGCCGGCAGATCGCCGAGCGCCAGGGGCTGCCGGAGCCCTACCTCAACCAGCTGATGGCGGCGTTGCGGCGCGCCGGGTTGGTGGAAAGCAAGCGGGGGCCGCACGGCGGGCACGTGCTGTCGCGGCCACCGTCGGCCATCACGCTGCGGGAGGCGTTCGAGGTGCTGGAAGGCACCACGGCGCCGTGGTGGTGCGTCGAGGTGGACGATCCCGACTGCGCGTTCGTCGACGGCTGCGGGTTGCGTCCCGTCTGGCGGGCCGTGCAGGCCGCGGCCGACGGCGTCCTCAACCGGCTCACGCTGGCCGACCTCCGCCCTGCTCCCGTCGCCCTGGCCCAGGCAGGGACGGCGCCGGCGCGGGCCCCGGTGCGCGCCCGCCGCCCCATCGTCCGGAGGCGATAGGGCAGCGGTGGCGGCTGGCTGCGGCGACCGGTGCGGCTCCAGGGGCACCGCCCAGGGCGCAGCGATGCACGGGGGCACCGCGGTGGGAATGCGCCGACTCCCTCGGGCGTTGGGGCAGGGGAAGCCATGGGGCTGTGCACCGTGACCTCGGGGCATCCGTCTCCCACGGTCTCCCAGGAGGACCGCGCCAGGTTCGAGACCCTGGTCAACGAGCACCTCGACAGCCTCTACGGCACTGCGTTGCGCCTGACCCGCAACCGCACCGCGGCCGAGGACCTCGTGCAGGACACCTTCCTCAAGGCCTGGCGGTCGTTCCACACGTTCCAGCCGGGCACCAACGCGCGGGCCTGGCTGTACAAGATCCTCATGAACGCCTACATCGACAGCTACCGGCGGGCGTCGCGGGAACCGGAGCTGGTCGACCAGGAGGACGTGGGCGACTTCTACCTGTACGCCAAGGCGCAGGAGAGCGAGGAGTACCGACGGGCCGGCGATCCCGAGGAGGCGCTGCTGGCCCGCATCATGGACGCCGACGTGAAGGCGGCCCTGGAGCAGGTGCCCGAGCCGTTCCGCATGGCCGTGATCCTGGCCGACCTCGAGGAGTTCTCGTACCGGGAGATCGCGGAGATCCTCGGCATTCCCATCGGGACGGTCATGTCCCGCCTCTACCGCGGCCGACGCCACCTGCAGCGGCTCCTGTGGGACTACGCGAAGCGCGCCGGATACGTCAACGGCGATCGCGCCGCCTCCGAGCGGACGGCGCCGGAGACCGGGCCATCGGGGCCGCCGCCCCGCAGCAAGGGCCACCGATGAGCGAGATCGACTGTCACGAGCTCCTCCGGCAGCTGTGGACATATCTCGACGGCGAGGCCGACGCGCCGCTGTGCGAGGACCTGCAGCGCCACATCGCCCGCTGCCTGCCCTGCCGACAACACGCCGAGTTCGAGCGGCGCCTGCGCGAGATCATCCAGTACAAGTGCCGCGGCGAGCGGGCACCCGAACCGCTGCGCCGGGACCTCGCCCGCCTCCTGGGGATCACGATCCAGACCGGATAACCGCCGGGGCACCTCTGTGGTCCGCGCCCAACGGTGCGGGCTCGCGGTGCCATGCCCCCACCACGGGACGCGGCCGCCACGCTCGAGGGGGTGCCACGGTGGCGCTGACCGTGTCGTCCGCCGTGAAGAGGAATCGCGCCGGGCCGCGCGAACTCCGCCACGAGCGCCGCGCCATGCGTTGTGCGCGCACAGGAGGACCAAATGCCGACCAAGGACGTGATTCGCAGCGACGGCGCGCCCCTGCCCATCGGCCCGTACTCGCAGGCGATCCGGGCAGGCGGCGTCCTCTACCTCTCGGGGCAGATCCCGCTCGACCCGGCCACTGGGCAACTCGCCGGCACCGACATCAAGACCCAGACGCGGCGCGTCCTGGACAACCTGCGGGCGGTGCTGGAGGCGGCGGGCTCGTCGCTGGACCGCGTCGTCAAGACGACGGTCTACCTCAAGGACCTGGCCGACTTCGGCGCGATGAACGAAGAGTACGCGGCGTACTTCCGCGACCTGCCGCCAGCGCGCACCACGGTGCAGGTCGCCAGGCTGCCCCGCGACGCGCTGGTCATGATCGAGTGCATCGCCCTCGGGTAGGCGCCTGACCCTGCGCCCCGGTACGGGCGCAGGACGCCGGGGTATTCCGACGGCGCACCACACGCACTGCTCATTCCCGGGGGCTCCTGCCGGTTGCGGGGCGCTGGGTGGTTCCCGGGCCGGCACGGCGCCCGCCGCACTGGACACGTCCCGTCCCTGACGACCGTGATGCGCTGAGGGATGCGTGTCGCGCGCTGTCGCGGCCCGGCGACGAACTTCACGGCGTCCGTGCAGGTGCCACGGGGATCCGGGCAGCCCACGCGGGTCGTCAACGGGGCGTGGATCCTTGTGGAGTCCATCGAGCAGTAGTGCAGGTGCCACAGGGATCCGGGCAGCCCACGCGCGAGAGGGGGCCACGATGAGACGCGGGGGAAGGCGGGACGCGCTTGCGCTGGCGGCGCTGGCCGCCGTGCTGGGCGGACTCGCGGCCGGTGCCGCGTGGGCCACGTCGTACGACCACCCCTCGGTGGACGTCTCGTTCCGCCTCCTGCCCGACGGGTCCGCCGACGCCCAGGAAGTCCGGGCCTTCCGCTTCGAGGGAACGTTCTCGTGGGCGGAGGTGCGGCGGTCCACGAGGGGCAGGTACGGCACCTACGGGCTCCGCTACGTGGGCGTCTGGGACGCCGACACCGGCGACGCCCTGCCGTTCACCCAGCGGCGGGAGGGGGACGAGGAGGTCCTGCGGTGGACGTACCACGCGCGGGATACCACGAAGCGCTTCCAGATCCGCTACCGCATCACGCACGCGGTGCAGCGCTACGCGGACGTCGCGCAGTTCTACTGGCAGGCGGTGGAAGGCGACCACGCGCCCATCGGGGTGGTCCGCGTCACCGTCTCCCTGCCGCGGCCCAACCCCAACCTGTTCAAGGTGTTCGTCCACAGCCGTACGGAGCCCGGGGACCTGGAGATCGCCCCCGACCTCGCCAGCGCGCGCGTGCAGGTGCGGCGGGTGCCGCAGGACTCCTTCGTGGAAGTGCGGGCCTTGCTGGACCCGGCCCTGTTCCCCGCAGCGCCCCTGCTGCGCAGCGAGACCTACGAGAGCCTGCTGGAAGACGAGCGCCGCCAGGTGGCGGGAGAACTGCGCCAGGGGGCAGGAGCTTTGAGGAGGGCCGCCGACCTCGTCCTGGTGGCGCTGGCCCTGGTGGGGGCCTACGTGTGGACGTACCTGAGATATGGCCGCGAGCCGCCGATCTCCTACGAGGGGATTTACGAGCGCGAGCCGCCGAGAGCGATCCCGCCCGCGGTGGTGTCGGCCATCCTGGCGCAGTCTCGCGCCCGGCCCGAGGACCTCGCGCGGGGCTTCGCCGCCACGTTGCTGGAGGCCGCGCGTCTGGGCTACCTGGAGGTGGAGGAACGCGAGAGCGCGGGGCTCCTGGGCACGGGGCTGTTTCGCGACACGGACCTGGTGTACCGGCTCACGGACAAAGGACGGGCGCTGCTTGCGGCCCGTGCGGTGGACCGTGCGCGGGACGAGCGAGCCCTGGAGCCCTTCGAGGTGGAGATCCTGCAGGTGGTGTTCCGGCGGGCCGGGGCCGAGGACGAGGTTACCAGCGACCAGATCGAGGCCTGGGGCAGGCGGATGGAGGGCCGGAAGAGCACGTTCCTGCGTTTCGTGGAGGCGTGGGGAGCCACCCTGCGGCGGTGGTTCGAGGAGCGCCACTTCCCCCTGGACGACCGGCGGAGCGAGACGGCGCGGAACGTGTTCATGCTGGGGCTCTTCGGCCTCATGGTCGGCGCGTTCTGGGTAGCGCCGGGGAGCCTGGCTGTCGTGCTCCCGGTGGGGTTCCCGCTCCTGGGGCTGGCGGCGAAGAGCCTGTCGCGCCGGACCGCCGACGCCGCCCTCGAGGTCAAACGCTGGGACGCCTTCCGCCGCTTCATGGCCGACTTCTCCGCGATGAAGGACGCGGGTCCCGCGCTGCTGCCGCTCTGGGACACGTACCTGGTGTACGCTACAGCCCTGGGGGTGGCCGAAAGACTGCTGGAGAACCTCAAGCGGGTCGCCGTCGACCTGGGCCACCCTCCGCCGCGGGCGCGGTGGTTCCGCTCGGGCTCGGCAGCCGATGGGCCGCAGGCCGCTGGGGTCGGATCGCTCGACGCCATGGTGCGGTCGTTCCGGAACTTCCAGAACCTGTCCAGGGCCCTGACCACGGCGTCGCGCACGGGTGGCGGGTTCGGCAGGGGCGGGGGAGGCGGAGGGGGCGGGGGGCGCAGCCGGGCGGGGTAGGGCAGCGCCCCGCCTGCATCGCACGCGTCCATCGCACGAGTCCAGCGCACTCCAGGCACGACCAGCACGCCGTCGTGCCATTTGCGACTCCACCACAGCAGCAGCGTGGCCGTGGCGACCGGCCAGGCACGACCAGCAGCCGTCGTGCCGTTTGCGACAGTCAGTCTTCTGCTCGGCTACAGGTCCACCATGGTGCCGACGCCACGGGCCAGGGCCTTCCGGTAGACCAGCGCGGCGGTGGCCACGTCTTCGACCGCCACGCCCACCGACTTGAAGAGCGTGACCTGGTCGGGGTGCGTGCGCCCCGGCTTCGTCCCCTCGATCACCTCGCCGAGCTCGTCCGCGACGTGGTCGCGGGTGATGCGGCCTTCCTGCAGCGGGATCAGGACGTCGCCGCACTCGGTGAAGATGGCCTCGCGCGAGTCCACCACGACCCGCGCCCGCGCCACGGTCTCGCTGTCGAGTTCGCGCGCGGTGGGGGCGTGGGAGCCTACGGCGTTGATGTGGCAGCCCGGGCGGAACCACTCCCAGCGCACGATGGGCTGCACGGCGGTCGTGGCCAGCACGACCAGATCGGCATCCCGCACGGCCGCTTCCGCGGAGTCGACCACGTCGATGGGCACGCCGAAGCGCGGTTCGAGGTCGCGCTGGAACGCCTCGGCCTTCGCCCGGGTCCGCGAGTAGATCCGACAGCGGGTCACCTGCGCCACCTCGCGCATCGCCCACAGGTGGCTTCGCCCCTGCACGCCAGCGCCCAGCACGGCCAGGACCTTGGGCCCGGGCGTAGCCAGGTGGCGCGTGGCGGCCCCCGACGCGGCCGCCGTGCGCACGGCGGTGAGGGTGGCACCGTCCATGATCGCCAGCACCGCGCCCGTGGCGGGATCGTGGACGAGCACCACGGCGAGGATGGTGGGCAGGCCGCGCTCCGGGTTGCGGGCATAGACGGTGACGATCTTGCTGCCCAGCGCATCGGCCCGGCCGAGGTAGGCCGGCATGGAGAGCATCGCGCCGGCGTGGGGGGGCACGGCGGTGGTGGTGCGCACGGGCATCACAGCCTGGCCGGCGGAGAGCTCGGCCAGCGCCTGGGCGCAGGCGTCGATGGCCTCGCGCATGTCCAGCAGGTCACGGACCTGGGCGGCGGAGAGGATCAGGGGCATGGTGGCGCTCCTAAGTGTGGATTGCATGTAGTGTAGCACGCCCGGAGGCGTGGCAAGGCGGTCGCATGCAGACGACGCCAGGCGCGCACCGTGCACACGCGGGAGCAGCAGGCCGATGTTCCGGGTGACGGCGGAGGATCCCGACGGACGTCGATGAGCAAGCCCGTGGAGAAGCAGAAAGCGATCGACCTGCGCAGGGCAGGATGCTCCTACCGCGAGATCCTGCAACAGGTTCCCGTGGCCAAGGCCACACTGTCGGCGTGGTTGCGATCGGTGGGGCTGAGCCGGACGCAGGCGCAGCGGCTGACGGCGAAGAGGCTGGCCGCGGGTCGGCGCGGAGCCGAAAAACTGCGGCAGGCGCGCGTGGCGCGTGTCGCCACCATGCTGCGCGACGCCGAGGCCGAAGCCTGCTGCATGCTCACGGCCGGCGAATGGTTCTGGGTCCTGGGGACCGCCCTCTACTGGGCGGAGGGGTTCAAGCCCAAGCCCTGGCGCCCGGGACGGAAGGTGGGCTTCAGCAACATGGATCCGGACATGATCCGGATCGTACGCGCGTGGCTGCAGCGGTACTGCGGGGTGCAAGAGGACGATCTGGTCTACCTCCTGCAGATCCACCCGACGGCCGATCTCCCCAGGGCCCTGGCGTTCTGGGCCGCCCAGTTGGGCGTGCCGCAAGGCCAAATCCGCGTGTCGTTGAAGCGGCCCAACCCATCGCCCCGCCGGAGGAACACGGGCACGGGCTACTATGGTACTATGCAGATGCGAGTACGGCGGAGCACCGCCCTGAACCACCGCATCGCCGGGTGGACGCGCGGGCTCGTGAGGTGCTGCGGGGTCGTCTAAGTGGAAAGACGCCTGGCTTTGGACCAGGAGATTCCAGGTTCGAGTCCTGGCCCCGCAGCCAGCGTGCGTGGCCGTACACCGGCATGTTCCACGCGCAGTCGTATGAGCCGGTGCAGCCGGAAGTCCGATGACCTCTGAGCCCTCCCGCCCCCCGCGCTCTACCTCCCGTCCCACCGGCGCCGGCACGCCCCCGGGCGGGCCCGCGGCGCCGACGTCGCCGGCAGCCACCCCCGTGGCGTCTGCCGGCGACGCGTTGATCCGCCGTCAGGTCGACGCCCTCAACCGCCACGATCTCGACGCCCTGATGGCGACGTATGCCGAGGCGGCAGTGCTCGAGTACCCGGCCAGCCCGCCGGTCCACGGGAAGGCCGCCATCCGCCGGGCCTACGAGCAGTTCTTCGCCGACTGGGACGAGACGGTCACCCTCGGCCACGTGGTGGCCGCAGGGGCCGTGGTCGCCGCAGAGGGCGTGGTGGCCGGGCGCCACCGGACGATCCACCTGAAGATCCCGGGTCGCGTCCCGGTGACCCCGCCCCGCACCTACCGGCACGGCTTCGCTGCCTTCTGGGAGATCCAGGACGGGCTGGTGGTGCGCCACCGCGTCTACTACGACGCCCGCGAGCTGGTCAAGCAGCTGCTGGGGCCGCGGTGACCTGAGCCCCAGCTGACGGGCGGGGCTGGAGGGCGCGCCGCGCCTGTTAGCCCGCGCTCGCCGGTCCACCCGCGCCGCTGCTGAGGGGCGGGGCTGGGGGCGCGCCAGGCCGAGTCGCGCGCTGCCCGTGCCGCGGTGAGCCGCGCAGGGTGTCGGCGCCTCGACGGCGGGCGCGGGTGCCGGTGCCCGGCGCCGCAACCGGAGGAATCCCCCGTGTCGCCAAGAATCCCCAAGGGGAACTGTCGGGTCGAGATGCACGCAGCGTCGGGGCCGTCGATGTCACAGGTCGAAGCCATCGTGCTCGCTGCGGGCAAGGGCAAGCGGATGCGCTCGGCCCTGCCCAAGGTGTTGCACCGGCTGTGCGGGCGTCCCATGATCGCCTACGTGCTCGAGACGCTGGCGCAGGTCGGCGTGCCGTCGCCCATCGTGGTGGTCGGCCACGGCGCCGACCAGGTGCGGGCAGCGCTGGGCGACGGCGTGCGCTACGTGCATCAGGAGGAGCCGCTGGGCACCGGGCATGCCGTCCAGCGCGCGCTGCCCTTGCTCGAAGGGTTTGCCGGCACCGTGCTGGTGCTCTACGGCGACGTGCCGCTGCTGCGGCCCGAGACGCTGGAAACGCTGCTCGCCCACCACCGCCAGCAGGGCGCGGCGGTCACGATCCTGACCGACGTCCGTGACGACCCCACGGGGTACGGCCGGGTGCTCCGCGACGCGCGCGGCAACGTGCTGCGCATCGTCGAGGAGACCGACGCCGCGCCCCACGAGCGCGAGGTCCGCGAGGTCAACGCCGGCACCTACGCCTTCGAGGCGGCGGCGCTGCGTGAGGCGCTGCGGGCCCTGCAGCCGGCCAACGCCCAGGGCGAGTACTACCTCACCGACGCCGTGGACCTGCTACTGCGCGTCGGCCGGACGGTGGCTGCGGTGGTGGCGGCCTCCAGCCGCGAGACGCTGGGCATCAACAGCCGGCGGGACCTGGCCGAGGCCGAAGCTGCGCTGCGCGCGCAGCTGCTCGAGGGGCTCATGGAGGCGGGCGTCACGGTGATCGACCCGGCGACGACCTACGTGCACGCCGGCGTGCGGGTGGGACGCGACACCGTCATCTACCCGGGCTCGAGCCTGGAAGGGGCTACGGTGGTGGGCGAGGGCTGCCACATCGGGCCCTACGCCCGGCTGGTGGACGCGGAGCTCGGCGACCGGGTCACGGTCGTGGCCTCGACCATCGTGCAGAGCCACGTGGGCGACGACAGCCGCGTGGGGCCCTACAGCCACCTGCGGCCGGGGGTGCGCCTGGGACGCGGCGTCGAGGTAGGCAACTTCGCCGAGATGAAGAACAGCACCGTGGGCGACGGCACCAAGGTCCACCACATGAGCTACCTGGGCGACGCGCTTGTCGGGGCGCGGGTCAACATCGGCGCCGGCACCATCACCTGCAACTTCGACGGCCGCGCCAAGCACGTGACGGTCATCGAGGACGGCGCGTTCATCGGCAGCGACACGATGCTGGTAGCGCCGGTGCGGATCGGGCGTGAGGCGGTCACCGGGGCCGGCGCGGTGGTGCGGCGGGACGTGCCGCCCCGGGGCGTTGCCGTGGGGGTCCCGGCCCGCGTGATCCGCCGCCGGTCCGACGCCGACGTGGCGGCGGCCCGCCCTGAGCCCGCCGATGCTGATGCGGCGTCGGTGGAGCCCCGGTGAGGGACGTGCGGCTCAAGGTCTTCAGCGGGTCGGCGAACCCGGCGCTGGCCGAGGAAGTCGCCGAGCTGTTGGACCTCCCGCTGGGCGAGATGGAGGTATTCCGCTTCGCCGACGGCGAGGTGAGCGTGCGCATCGGCGAGAGCGTGCGCGGCGAGGACGTGTTCGTGATCCAGCCCACGTCGCCGCCGGTCAACGAGCACCTGCTGGAGTTGCTGGTGATCCTGGACGCGCTGCGCCGGGCATCGGCCGCCCGCGTGACCGCGGTGATCCCCTACTTCGGCTACGCGCGCCAGGATCGCAAGACGAAGCCCCGGGAGCCCATCACGGCCAAGCTGGTGGCGAACCTGCTGGTGGCGGCCGGCGCCCAGCGCATCCTGGCCGTGGACCTCCACGCCGGCCAGCTGTGGGGCTTCTTCGACATTCCCCTGGACCACCTGCCCTCGCGCCTGCTGCTGGCCCAGTACGTCCGCGCCAAGGGGCTGCGCAACGTGGTGGTGGTCTCGCCCGACATCGGCGGGGTGGCCCGGGCGCGCGAGTTCGCCGCGGAGCTGGGGGCCCCGATCGCCATCATCGACAAGCGGCGGGACCGCCCCAACCAGGTCAAGGAGGTGACCCACGTCATCGGCAAGGTCTACCGGCGCACGGCGATCCTGGTCGATGACATCGTGGACACCGCGGGGACGCTGACCATGGCGGCCCAGGCGCTGGTGGCGCGGGGCGTGGAGAGCGTCTACGCGTGCTGCGCCCACGCGCTCCTGTCGGGACCGGCGGCGCAGCGCATCGCCCAGAGCCCGATCCAGGAGCTGGTGGTGACCAACACGGTGCCGGTCTCGGCGACCAAACGGCTGGACCGCATCCGTGTCGTCTCCATCGCCCCGATCCTGGCCGAGGCGATCCGCCGGATCCACGAGGACCGCTCGGTCAGCGAGCTGTTCAGTCCCTTCGCCGCGCCCGCGCAGCCCGTCCCCCTGCGCATGGTCTGATGGCCGTCCCCCTCCTCCTGGCCCTGGTGGCCCTGACGGTCACCAACGCCCTGACGCCCGGGGTCCGCCGCCTGGCGCGGCGGGTGGGCGCCATCGACTACCCTGGGGGCCGCCGCATCAACGTCCGGCCCACACCGCGGCTGGGCGGGGTGGCGATCTACCTGGGCTTCGTGGCCGCCGCGCTGCTGGCCATGGTGCTGACGCGGCCGATCGAGCTGGTCCAGGGCGAGGGGGGCATGTTCCTGCGGATTCCCATCGTCCTGCGCACCGATCGGGCCCTGCTGGGCATCATGCTGGGAGGCACGTTCCTGCTGGCCGTCGGCATCTACGACGACCTGCGGGGTCTGCACCCGGCCCTGAAGTTCGCGGCCATGGTCGCGGCCGCCGCGGTGCTGATCCCCTTTGGGCTCGCCACGCAGTTCGTGACGCACCCGCTGACCGGCCGGACCGTGGCGATCGGGGCCTGGGGCGCGGTGTTCACCGTGGTGTGGGTCGTGGCCGTGGTGAACGTGATCAACTTCATCGACGGCGTCGACGGGCTCGCCGCCGGCATCGTGGCCATCGCCGGCACGACGCTGTTGCTGGTGGCGGCCCACAAGCGGGACGTTGTGGCCACGTCGCTGGCCGCCGGGCTGGTGGGCGCGGCCCTGGGGTTCCTGCGCCACAACTTCAACCCGGCCCGGATCTTCATGGGCGACTCGGGCTCGATGTTCCTGGGCTACGTGCTGGGGAGCCTGGCGGTGATGGGCCTGTACAAGTCGTACACGGCCATCTCGCTGCTGGTCCCGATCCTGGCCCTGGGCGTGCCCATCGCCGACGCGGCGTTCGCCATCGTGCGGCGTGCCCGCAGCGGGCGGCCGATCTACCTGCCGGACCGCGGCCACCTGCACCATCGGCTGCTCGACCGCGGCCTGACGCAGCGGCAGACCGTGGTGCTCCTCTACCTGGTCAGCGCGGCGCTGGGCCTCGGCGCGCTGGCGCTGGCCGACATCAACCGCACCACCGCGATAGTCACCCTGGGCGTCATCACCGTCGTCCTCGTCGTCGGCATCCGGCAGATGCGGCTGCTGGCGCGGTGATGGGCGCACGCCTGCCCATCATGACCATCTTCGGCACCCGCCCCGAGGCGGTGAAGCTCGCGCCCGTCATCGCGCGGCTGCGCGCCAGCGACGACTTCGTCCCCCAGGTGGTCGTCACCGCCCAGCACCGCGAGATGCTCGACCAGGTGCTCCGCCTCTTTGGCATCGTCCCCGACCGGGACCTGGACATCATGCGGCCGGAGCAGTCGCTGTTCGACATCACCGCCCGGGCCGTCGCCGGGCTGGATCCCGTGCTCCGCGAGCTGCGCCCGGCCATGGTGCTGGTGCAGGGCGACGCGTCCTCGACGTTCCTGGGGGCGCTGGCCGCGTTCTACCACCGCGTGCCCATCGGCCACGTGGAGGCCGGCCTGCGCACCCACGACAAGTACCAGCCCTTCCCCGAGGAGATGAATCGCCGGCTGACGACGGTGCTGGCGGACCTGCACTTTGCGCCGACCCCGCAGGCCCGGGAGAACCTGCTGCGTGAAGGCGTCCCGCCCGACCGGATCGTGGTCACCGGGAACACGGTGATCGACGCGCTGCTGGAGGTGCGCGGCCGCCCCGACCTGCCGTGGCCGCCCGGGCTGCCGGCGCTGGACGGGTACCGGATGCTGCTGGTCACGACGCACCGGCGGGAGAACTGGGGGGAGCCGCTCCGGCAGATCTACCTGGCCCTGCTCGACCTGCTGGAACGCTTCCCCGACGTCGCGGTGGTCTTCTCGGTGCACCGCAACCCCGCGGTCCGCCGCGTCGTTGCGGAGGTCCTGGCCGGGCATCCCCGCGCGCACCTCATCGAGCCGCCCGACTACGCCCCGTTCGTCCGGCTCATGGCGGACGCGTACCTGATCCTCACGGACTCCGGTGGCGTGCAGGAGGAGGCGCCGGCGCTCGGCACGCCGGTGTTGGTGCTGCGCGAGGTCACCGAGCGCCCCGAGGGCATCGCCGCCGGGACCGTGGAGCTCGTGGGCACCGCGCGGGCGCGGATCGTGGAGCGCGCCAGCCGGCTGCTGGCCGACCCGGCGGCGCACGCCGCGATGGCCCGGGCGCGCAACCCCTACGGCGACGGGCAGGCCGCCCGCCGCATCGTCGACGCCCTGCGCTTCTGGTTCGGACGGGCACCGGCGCGGCCGGACGAGTTCGTCCCGTGAACCACGAAGCCCGCACCCCCGTATGCTATAATCGAACACGCGTTGCGCGCTGCGGCGGCCCGCGTGACGTGGGCCGCCGCGCACAGGAGGCGCATGACGACGTCGCCGAGGTCGTGGCTCGCGCTCGCGATCATCGTGGTCGTGCTCGGCACCCTGGTCGTGCCGGGCACCGCGGTCGGTGCTGCCCCCCGGCTGGTGGACGTCCGGGCGACGCTGCGCGGTGAGGTGCTCGCCGAGGGGCTGGCCCAGGTCGGCGACCAGGTGAGCGAGGGCGATCCTCTGGTATACGTGCGCACGCAGATCGGCCGGGCGGTGGCGGCCCGCGCGCCCGTGGACGGCCGGGTGGTGGAAGTGCTGGTCCGCCCTGGGATGGAGATCCGGGAACTCGGCGCCGTCGTCGCGCGGCTGGAGCCCCGGTAGGCAGTGCCCCGTCGGCCGCGCATCCCACCGGTGGTCGGCCGGCCGTTTGTTCCGTTGCAAGGATCTGCAGGGCAGCATCGGGCTCCGTGGGTGAGAGGGGGCGAGGTGTGAACGTGCGTCCCGGCATCGTGGTGCTGGTCGTGCTGCTGACGCTTCCCGGCGCGCCGGTGGCACACGCCGCCCCGACGCTGCCGCCTATCCTGCCCATCGAGCAGGTGCGGCCCGGCATGCGCGGGGTGGGCAAGACCGTCATCGCCGGCCAGCGCATCGACGAGTTCCAGTTCGAGGTCCTCGACATCCTCCGGGGCGCTGGCGGGCCCATCACGTCCGACCGCATGATCCTCTTTCGCATGAGCGGCCCGCTGGTCCAGCGCACGGGCGGGAGCGCGGCGGGCATGAGCGGCAGTCCCCTGTACATCAACGGCCGGCTGGTCGGTGCGCTGTCCGCCTCGTTCATCTGGCAGACCCCGCGCCGCGACATTGCGCTGGCCACGCCCATCGCCGACATGCTGGCGCTCCTCGAGCGCCCGGCCCGGCGTCCCCGCGGCGCCGCGCTGTACCGCGCCTCGCGGCCGTTTACGGTCGACGGCCGGCGCTACGACCGCGTGCTCGTGGCGCCGGCGAGGGAAGCCGTGCGGCTGGTGGGCCGGCAGCCCGGCCTGGCCGTGGCCGCGCCGGCAGTGGCCGCCTACGCGCTGGGCCTGAGCCCCCGCGCTGCCCGGTTGCTGGCGGACGTCGTCCGGCCCCAGGGACTGGAGATCCTCCAGGGCTACGCGGGCAAGGGGACGTTCGCCGCGCAGCCCGTGGTGGCGGGCAGCACCGTCGGCGTGGAGGAAGTGCGGGGCGACGTCGAGTTCGGGGGGATCTGCACGGTCACCGTGCGGGTGGGCGACCGCATCGTCGCCTGCGGCCACCCCTGGGCGAACCAGGGCGACGTCGAGTACGTCCTGACGGCCGCCGAGGTCATCGCCGTGGTCAACACGCTGGAGCGGCCGTTCAAGGTGGGCAACCTGGGCGAGGTGATCGGCGTCGTCGAGCAGGACCGCGGCACCGGCATCGCCGCCACCCTGGGCGTGTTGCCGCGCCTGTTCAACCTGCGGGTGGTGGTGACCGACGTCGACAGCGGGGCCCGTGTGCAGCTTGGCGCGCAGATGGTGCGCCGGCGCGACATGGCGCGGGCGCTGGCGCCCCTGGTGGCGCTGTCGGCGGTGGAGCGGGCCCGCAACCAGGCGGCCGGTGAGGGGACCGCCACGGTCCGGCTGACCCTGCGCGCGCGGGGCCTGGACCGGCCCATCGTCCGCGAGAACATGTTCTACAGCACGCGGGACATCGCCACGGCGTCGGTGCTCGACGTGCTGGATGCCATGGAGCTCGCCTTCTACAACGACCTGCGCCGGCTCGAACCCTACGACCTGACCGTCGAGATCTCGCTGACCCGGCGGCGGCAGTCCGCCTCGATCGTGGACGTCGCAGCCGCCTCGCGCGAGGTGAGCCCGGGGGGGACGCTGCGCGTGCGCGTGCGCCTGCAACCCTACCTGGCCGAGCGGCCGGTCACGCGCGTGATCGAGGTGCCCGTCCCCAACGACTTCCCCCGGGGCCCCGCAGTGGTCGTCGTGCGGTCCGCGGGCGTGGACGAGCCAGGGGTGCCGGTGGAGGCCCGGCTGTCGGGCGCGTTGCAGGCCGAGCCGGTCCCCTGGGGCGTGAGCTCCCTGGACGAGGCGCTGCGGCTGTTCGCGGAGTTCGGCCGCAACACCGACATCCTGGTGCGGATCCTGCCGTTCGGGCTGCCTGCCACGCAGCTGGAGTTCACCAAGTTCGACGTCCCGGCGGCCCGCTTCGATCGGACGGAGTGGGTCATCCAGGGGTCGGAGTCGATTCCGATCCTTGTGCGGTAGGGCTGGCTGCGCCCCAGCCATGGCGCAGGGTACAACGCGGGGCACAAAAGGATAAGGGGCGTAGCGAGACGTGGGGGACCGCGGCACGAGCGGGGAGAGAGGACCATGAGGCGGTGGACGATGCTCGCGCTGGCCGCGCTGTTGAGCACCGCGCTGACCGCGCCGGCCGCCCCGGCGCCGGCCCCCGACGGCTGGCTGCCGCTCGCGGCCATCCGGCCGGGCATGCGGGGTGTGGCGCGCACCGTCGTCCGCGGGGTCACGGTGGAGACCTTCGACGTGGAGGCGCTGGCGGTGGTGCCGGGTGCGGGACCCGCGGGTGACCTGATCCTGGTCCGGGCCTTTGGACCGCTGATCGCACGGACCGGCGGAATCGCCGCCGGCATGAGCGGCAGCCCGGTGTACTTCGGCGGCAGGCTGGCGGGCGCGGTCGGCTTCGGGTGGACGTTCGCCGACCACACGCTGGGCCTGGTCACGCCCATCGAGGCCATGCGGGGCGCGCTGCCCGCATCGTCGCGCGATCGGCGGACCTCCGCTGCGGCGTCGTCCGGCCCGTGGACGCTCCCGGTGCCGGTGTACCTCGGCGGCCGGCGCATCGCGCGGGTGGCGGTGGCTTCGTCCGCTGTAGTCCGCCGGGAACCTGCGGGGAGCGACCTGGCGGTGATGGTACCGCTCGCGCGGCCGCTGCTGGTCTCGGGCATGAGCACGCGCGCCGCAGCCCTGCTGGAGGAAGCCCTGGGGCCTGCAGGGGTCCAGCCGGTGCAGGGCGCTGCCGGCGGATCGACCGACGTCAGACCGGTGCTCGAGCCGGGCAGCGCGGTCGGCGTGCAGTTGATCCGCGGCGACCTCAACGTGGTCGCCATCGGCACCCTGACCTACCGCGACGACGACCGGATCCTGGCGTTCGGACACCCGGTCCTCAACCGCGGCGAGAGCGCCTACCTGCTGACGTCGGCCGTGATCCACGGCGTGGTGCAGAGCGCGTCGTTCCCCTTCAAGATCGGCTCGGCGGGCGCGCCGGTGGGCGTCGTCACGCAGGACCGGCGGGCCGGCGTCGGGGGCATCATCGGCCGGCTGCCGCCGGTGGTCGGCGTGCGGGTGTCGGTGCGAGACGGCGACCGCGGGCACCGGGCGACGCTGGGGACCCAGGTAGTGGCGGATCCGCAGCTGGGGCCGGTGCTCGTGCTGGTCTCGGCGCTCGACGTCGTCGACCGGGCGCTCGACCGCGTCGGAGAGGGGACGGCGCGCGTGCGGCTGACCCTGCGTGGCCGCGGGCTGGAGGCCCCTATCGTCCGGGAGAACGTCTTCTACCACCCGCGGGACATCGGGTCGGCCGCCATGCTGGAGTTGCCCGAGGCGCTGCGGCTGTTGTTCGCCAACGAGTTCGTGCGCACCGCCCCCGTGGACGTGACCGTGGAGGCCGAGGTCACGAAGGCCAGGCAGACCGCGGCCGTCGTCGAGGCCGACCTCAGCCGGCCGCGGCTGCGGCGCGGTGGCGCCGCCACCGTGCGCATCACGCTTCGACCGTTCCAGGGTGAGCCGGTGGTGCGCGAGGTGGACCTGGCGGTGCCCGAGCAGTTCCCAACCGGGCCGGCCACGGTGCTGGTCCGCGCCGGGGGACGTCCGGTCCCCGAGGGTGGGCTGCCCGCAGCGCTCTTGAGCGAGCCGGTCGAGATCGCGGGGACGTCGGCGGCAGAGCAGCTGGCCGCGTTCGCCGATCGCGACCGCAACACCGACGTCGTGGTGGAGCTGGTGCCCGGGCCGGCGCGGTTCCCCGACGGCACGGGCGGGGTGGCGTCGCGCACGGCGAAAGTGCGCGTGCCGACGCCCTGGGTCGTGCGCGGCCGCGTGCAGCTGGCGACCGCCGTGGACGGCCCGTAGCGGGCGTCTGCGCCCGTGGCGCGCCCCAGCACGACGGTCGCGGGCGGGATCTGGCAAGGGTACGGAGCACCCCAGACCCGGGAGGGCTGACAGGAGCAACGCGGTCCAGCATGCGACGGCCATCCTCGCCCTTCATCGCCGCAGCGCTCGTCGTGCTCCTGAGCGGGGCCGGCATGCTCGCGTGGACCGCGGCAGCGCTGCCGCAGCGCGCCCGCGAGGCGGCCGTCGTGGCCGCGTCGACGCTGATCGGCCAGCCGGTGCGCATCGGGCGGATCGGGGGCGATCCCTGGCGCGGCATCGTGCTGGAGGACGTGACGCTGGCAGGAGGGGCTCCTGCCGGCGACGCGCCGCTGCTCGTCGCACGGCGCGTGACGGTGCGACTCGACGTCGGCGTCCTGCTCCGCGCCCTCTGGCACCGCCGCAGCCCCGCGTCTGGCATCGTGGAGCTCCTGGTCGAGGAACCGGTCCTCGCGCTCGCGCGCGACGCTACCGGGCGCTGGAACCTGGACGGCCTGGGGCAGCTGGCCGGGCGGCCCGGTGACGGGCCGGCGTTTCGCGGGCGGCTCATCGTGCTGCACGGGACCGTGCGTCTCACCGACCGGTACCCGCTGCGGCCGCACGCCTTTGGGGCGCGCTTCGAGGACGTCAACGGCACGGTCGACGTCTCCGCGGGATCCCGGGTGCGTCTGCGCGTCTCGTTCGTCGAGGTGCGCGACGGGCGCCGGACGGCCGCGCGGCTGACGGGCGTCCACCTGCCCGCGAGCGGGCATCTGGACCTCGCCCTCGACGTGCACGGCGGCGACCTGGCGGCCTGGGGCGGCTACGTGCTCGGCACGCGCGCGCTCCGCATCACCGGCGGGACGTTCGACGCGGCCCTCCAGATCGTGCGGTCGCCGGCCGGCCGCGGACACGCGACGGACGTGTGGGGTCGCGTCACGGTGCGCGACGGCGCAGCCCGCATCCCCGCGAGGGGTGCGGTGGTGCACGGCGTCGCCGGCGTGCTCGCGGTGCAGAACCGGCGCGTGGCGTTCGACGACCTGCGGGGCACGCTGAACGGCACGCCGCTGTCGGCGCGTGGCGAGGTGAGCTTCACCGGCGAGCCGTACCTCGACCTGGCCGTGCGCTCCCCGCGTGCCGACCTCGAGACGGTGCGGCGGGTGGTCTTCGCGGGCGCCGGGGTGCAGGTGCGGGGGGTGGCGGCTGGCAGCGTCCGCATCGTGGGGCCGGCCAGCGCTTTGCGCCTGGCCGGTCGGGTCGACGCGGCGACAGGCGTGGTGGCCAAGCGGGCGTTCGCCCGGGCCTCGGGAACGTTCGAGACCTACGGATCCCTGGTGACGGTGCGCGAGGCGACAGCCGCCGTCGCCGGCGGCGCCGTGCGGGGCGAGGCATGGTGGCGGCTGGACGCCCCGCAGTTCCAGGTGGCGGCGCGCGTCGACGACGCCGATGCGGGCGCGCTGGGCCGCTGGGTGTCCCGACCTGTGCCGGTGACGCGCGGGCGCGTCAGCGGGTACGTCATCGCGCTGGGACGTCCTGGAGGGCTGGACGCGGCGGCGAGGGCGCGAGTGGACGCGGCGCGCCTGCAGGGCAGCGGGATCGACGCCGAGATCGACGCGCTGCGCGGCGTCGTCCGCTACCAGGGCGGCACCCTGTACATCGAGCATGCGGCCGCGCGCACCGGGCCCGCGTGGGCGCTCGGGCATGGCCTGCTGGGCCCCGACGGCAGGCTGGCGCTGCGGGCGGTGGCCGACGGGCTCGAGCTCGCGTCGCTGCCTGGTCTGCGCCTGCCCGCGGCCATCGCCGGCACCGCGGCGTTCACCGGCCGGGTGGACGGGACGCTGGCGGCCTGGGAGATCGCCGGCGACGCGCTGGTGCGCCGGGGGCGGGTGCTGGGGCTCGAGGTGGACGACGCCAGCGGGCGCGTACACGTGCGCCCCGGCCAGATCAGGCTGGAGCAGGTGGGCGCCCGCGCCGGCCGGGCACGGTACCAGATCGACGGCACCGTCACCTGGGCGTCTCCTGCGCGCCTCGACCTCACCATCGGGGCCGAGCGGGCGCCGGCCGACGTGCTCGCGCGGCTGTGGGGGGCACCGGTGGAGGTGCGTGGCAGCGTCGACGGTCGGGTGCGCCTTACCGGTGTTGCCGAGCGTCCTGCAGCAGTCGGCCGCCTCGTCCTGCGCGACGCCGTCGTGCACGGGCAGGCGGTGGACCGCGCGGAAGGCACATTCCGCTGGGACGGCACGCGCCTCGTGCTGGATCACGCATGGCTGAGCCGGCGCTCCTCTCGCCTGGAAGTCGCAGGGACCGTCGATCGGCGCACCGGGTTCGACCTGACCCTGTCGGCACGAGACCTCGCACTGCGCGACCTGGCCCTCCCGCGCCTGCCGGGCAGTTGGGTGGACGGCCACGTGAGCCTGACCGGCACCCTGCGCGGGCGTCCCGATGCCCCGGAGATGACCGTTGCAGTGCGGTCCGGCGATCTGTCGATCAACGGCATCCGCTTCGACGATGCGGAGGGCGAGGTAGGCTGGACCGGGCGCGCCCTGCGCCTGGCGCCCCTGCGCCTGCGCCGCGCTGCCGAGACCTACCGCCTGGACGGCGCGATCGCGTTCGGGCCGGCGCCCACGATCGGGTTGACGGCGGACGTGGCGCACGGCCGGCTCTCGACGTTGCTCGGACTGGGCAACGTGCGGTTCGGCGTGCCGGTCGATGCGACGATCACCGGAACGGCCGCGGTGCAGGGCGCGCTGGGGAACCCCGACGCGCGGTTCAACGTCACGATCGATGGGGGCCACATCGGGGACCACCGGCTCACTGACGGCTCGGTGGACCTGACGCTGCGCGACGGCGTGGTGACGATCGACCGCTTTCTGCTGCGGCCGGCCCAGGGGACCGTGGCAATGCAGGGACGGTTGCACCTGCGCGGCGCCAGCGCCCTGGAGGTGACCGGCGCCGGGCTGTCGCTCGACCTGCTGCGCCCCCTGCTCGGGTTGCGCCGCCCGCTGCGGGGTCGGTGGGACTTCACGGTGCAGCTCGACGGGCCGCTGGCGGCACCCGAGATCGGGTTCTCCCAGGAGATCACCGGCGGAGGCGTCGAGGGTGCGACCTTCGACCGGCTGGTCGCCAACGCCTACTACCGGGACGGACTGCTCCAGGTCCCGCAGGCGTTCCTCGTGCAGGACGGCCACCGGCTGCGGGCTGCGGGCGCGATCCCGTTCAACCCCGCACTGCTGCGGTTCGACGCACAGCGGCCCATGGAGTTTCGGTTCTGGCTGGCAGACGCCAACATGGGCCTGCTGCGGCTGCTCACCGACCGCGTGGAGGAAGCCACCGGAGCGGTCGAGGGCGAGGTGCGGGTCGGTGGGACCGTGGCTGCGCCGGAGGTCACCGGAGGGCTGCGCGTGCGTGACGGCCGGGTACGGGTGAGCGGCCTGCGCACGCCGATCGAGGCGATCCGCCTCGATGCGCGGTTCGACGGCACCACGATCCAGCTGGCCGAGGCATCGGCGCGCCTGGGCAGCGGTACCGCGGAGGTGCGGGGCGCGCTGCGTCTGGTACCGTCTGCAGGCGGAGGCCTGATCCTGGCGGTCGGCGAGGACGCGCCGCTGGTCGTGCAGGGCCGCGACCTGCGGCTCGCCGTCCCTCCGGTCGTCGACGCGCTGGCCACGGGCCAGCTGCGTCTGTGGGGCACACTTGGCGATCCGCGCCGCCCGCCGACCGCGAGCGGGCAGGTCACGCTCGCCAGCGGCACGGTGGCGGTGGCGGCAGGACCGCCCGGCGCGCCGGCGGCCGCGCCCCTGGTGTTTCGGGCGGTGCGGCTCGAGGTCGGCCGCGACCTGGCCGTACAGGCCGGGGGGTTGCGGTTCGATCTGCAGCCCGGTGGTGCCGTGCTGCTTGGCGGCACCCTGCGCGCTCCTACCCTCGACGGCACGATCGGCGCCCGGGAGGGCAAGCTGGTCGCCCTGGGCACGACGTTCGACCTGATCGAGGCCACGGCGGTGTTCCAGCCGCACCTGGGCCTTCTGCCGCACGTGACGGCCACGGCCGAGACGCAGATCGGCGCGACCCACGTGACGCTGGCGGTGCGCGGTGTGCCGCCAGAGGGGCTGACGCTGGATCTGCGCTCCGATCCGGAGATGTCCCGGCAGGAGATCGTGGCCCTGCTGGGACGCCAGGCCGGCATGGCGCGCCTGCTGGAAGGCGATCTGGAGGGCGCGCTGCGGGCGGCCATCAGCCGCCGTCTGTTCGGCGGTGCCACCGGCCCGGTGGGCCGCGCGCTGGGCTTGAGCGAGCTGTCGCTGGAGTACGACTTCCAGGGCCCGCTGGCCCTGCGGGCCGGCAAGCTGCTGGCGGGCCGATGGTACGTGACCCTGGAAGCGACGTTTGCGGAGCAGACGCGCTACCTCTGGGGGCTGGAGTACCGGTTCGCGCCCGGATGGCGGGTGACCACGCGGCTCGGCTCCGACGGGAGCCGCGAAGCGCTGCTGTGGTACACTGTGCGGTTCTGACGGTCCGACCAGGAGTTCGCAGCAGCGGACCGAAACCTCTTCCGACCGGCAGGATGGCCGGACGGTGCACGCATGCTGGCCGACTACCTGCACGAGCTGCAACACGTGGCGTTGCTGGCGCCGGCCGAGGAGGCCGCCCTATGGCATGCCTATCGTCGCCGGGGCGAGCGCGCCGCGCGCCAGCGCCTCATCGAGGCCTACCAACCCCTGGTCTTCAAGATCGTCATGCGCCTGCGGCCGCCCGAGCCCCTGGTGATGGACCTGATCCAGGAAGGGCTGGTGGGACTGATCGAGGCGGTGGAGCGCTTCGACCCGGAGCGGGGCGTGCGGTTCCCCACGTTCGCCGCGTACCGGATCCGGGGACGCGCGTTGAACGCGCTGGACCGCGCGCGGCCGGTCCTCTCCCTCGACCAGCTCGCAGGGGAGGACGTGGCAGCGCTGTGGCGCCTGGTCGATCCGGCCGCCACGTCGGCGCTGGAGGACGTCGAGGATCGCGCGCTGGCGCAGGCGGCGGCGCGGGTGCTGGCCCAGTTGCCACCGCGTGAGCGGCTCGTGCTGGCCGCCGTGGTCGGTGCTGGGGAACCGCGGCAGCTCGCCCGCGACCTGGACATCAGCCTGTCGCACTTCTACCGGTTGCAGAAGCAGGCGGTCGGGCGGCTGCGCGCCCTGCTGGGCCTGCACGGCGTGCACCGGCAGCAGCGCGTCCCCGGATACTAGAAAGGGAAGACGGGTGCGTCCCGGGGGGATGGGCATGGACGATCGACGCGCCGCACAGGCCGTGCGCATCGCGTCCGCCGCCGACTGGCTGGCGCGCGCGCGCCAGGGGGTGGAGCAGGGCGATCCGCGACGAGGGCTGCTGGCGCTGCTGCTCGCGGAAGCGGAGGTCCGCCGCGCCACCGAGGTGGGGCTCGCCGAGGTGCTGCCGCGCCGGCAGGCGGGAGACGGCGGGCTGCTGCTGGCGGCGAGCGTGGGCGCGGTGCTGGCTGCGGGAGCCGCGGTGCTGCTGGGTGGGCTGGCCGCGACGGCCCGCCCGCGTGCCGAGGTGCCGCTCCCGGCGCTCAGGCTGCCGCGGCCGGCGCAGACGACGCTGCACCTCGTGGACGTTGTGCAGCCGGCCGATCGGGTGGTCGAGCGTACCGTGGTGCGGGTCGTCCGCGTGCCCGCGCCGGCTGCGCCGGCGCTGCAGGAGGCCACGCCCGCACGGCGGGAAGTTACGACCGCCGCAGCGCCGGGCCTGGCGGCCGCGCGCGAGGAACACCACGCTCAGCGCACGCCACTGCCGGCGTCCGCAGCGCCGGTGGCGCCGGCGGCACCGGCAGGACCTTCGGCGCTCGTCCCGGCAGCAGCTCCTGCGGCGACGTCGGCATCGGCCCCGACGGCCCCTGCGGCGCCTCCGCCGATGCTGAGCCAGGCCGACTTGATCGACCTGGTGCTGGCGGCAGAGCGGTCGCTGCGCCGGACGGTCGATCAGTAACCCACGCTCCAGATCCGCTTGCGGGCGGTGAGTCGAGGGTGGTACGCTGGGCCGGTGCGCGCCCGCCGCGGCGCCACGCGCGCAGCGTGACGCGGTGAATCCCCGGGACATGCGGGCGGGTGCACACGCGCTCCGTCGTCGAGGAGGTTTGGATTGCCCAGCCGCCGTCCACGTCGCATCGCCGTTCTGCAGACCACTGGACTGATCCTGGGCTGTCTGGCGCTCGTGGCGCTCTCGGGTCCACTCGCCGCGCAACAGCCGCCCGCGCCAGGCCCGGTGCCCTCGCCGGGCTCGACACCGACGCCCGGGCCGAGCCCTGCGCCTGCGCCATCGCCCCCGGCCGTGCCGACGCCGTCTCCGGCGCCGCGTCCCACCCCGACACCGGGCACCACACCGGCACCCGGCGTCACGCCCGCACCGGGTCCTGCACCGGCACCCAGCCCCACGCCAGTGCCGAGTCCGACGCCGCAGCCACGCATCGTCGAGGTGGTGGTGCGGGGGCTGGAGCACGTGCCCCTGTCCGTGGTGATGGACTCGATCGGCGTCCGCGTGGGCGAGCTGCTCTCCGACGAGCGCCTGCGCGCCGACGTGGCGGCGCTGGTCGCCACGGGGTGGTTTGCGGACGCCAACGTGCGGGTGGAGCCCGCGGCAGACGGCGTGCGCGTGGCGTTCCTGGTGGTGGAGAACCCGGTCGTCGAGAGCGTCACCATCGAGGGCCACACCGTGGTGCCCACGCCCGAGCTGCTCCGGGCGCTCGACGTGCCCACCGGCCAGGTCCTGAACATCGTCCGGCTGCGCGACGGCGCGCGCCGCATCGAGCGGCTCTACGAGGAACGGGGATACGTCCTGGCCCGCGTGGCCGACATCGACGTGGCGGGCAACGGGGCAGGGCGGCTGCGCCTGCGCATCGCCGAAGGCAAGGTCGAGGCGATCGAGTACAAGGGGCTGGTCAAGACGCAGCGCTTCGTCGTCGAGCGCGGGGCGCTGGTCCGGCCCGGCGTGGTGTTCAACGTCAACGACCTGAACAAGGACCTGCAGCGGCTGTTCAACCTCGAGCTGTTCGAGAGCGTGCAGGCGCGGCCGCGGCCGGGCAGCACGCCTGACGCGGTGGTCGTCGAGATCGAGGTCAAGGAGCAGCGCACGCAGCAGGCCCGGTTCGGCGTCGGCTACAGCGACCGCACGGGCATCGTGGGGCTCGTGGAGTACTCCGAGAAGAACTGGAAAGGGCGCAACCAGTCGGTGACGCTGCGCCTGGAGCGCGGGCTGGGCGAGCGGAACGTCCCGTTGACCAGTCCCGCCGGCACCAACTTCGCCCTGATCTTCCGCGAACCGCACCTGGACGCCCGGCCCACCTCCATGGAAGTCGCCCTCTACCAGGCATCGACCATCGAGCTCGAGTACAGCGGCACGAGCATCTTCTCGCGCTTCCAGCTGGATCGCCTGGGCAGCAGCCTCACCTTCACCCGCCCCGTGGACCCGCAGACGCTGCTGACGCTGCGGCTGCGGTCGGAGAAGGTGGACATCACCCCCCTGCCCAAGCAGGCCACTGACACCTGTCCGCCCGATCCGTGCACGCCGCCCTCGCTGCTGACGCCGGGCCGGACGATCGCGCTGGCGCTGTCGGGTGCGCGCGACCGCCGTGACAACCGGTTGAATCCCACGCGGGGCGATCGCCTGGCGTTGACGCTGGAGCTGGGGATTCCCGCGCTGGGCGGCGACTTCGGGTTCGGCAAGTACACCGCCGAGTACACGCGGTACTTCCGCCTGGGGCCCGGCGTGCTGGTGGGCCGCGCGCTGGGCGGGTGGAGCCACGGGACGCTGCCCCTCCAGGAGCAGTTCCTGCTGGGAGGGCCGTCGACGTTGCGCGCGTTCGGCTACGGGCAGTTCCGGGGCGATAGCCAGGCGCTGGTGAACCTCGAGTACCGTCTGCCCCTGGGCACCTTCCTGCGGCAACTGCGGGAGTTCACCGGCGCGCTCTACGTCGACGCCGGCGCCGCGCCGGCGGCGGCGGGCGCGGGCGGCGTGGGCTACGGTGCGGCCGTGATGGTCAACACGGCGGTCGGACCGATCCGCATCGACTACGCGGTGAATACGCAGGGAGGGCGGCAGACCTGGCTGACGATCGGGGCGCCATTCTGAGACGCGCGCGCCTGCGCCGCGCGGGTGCGGTGCTGCTGACCGCCGCGACCCTTGGCCTCGCTGCCCCGGCGGCGTGGGCCCAGCCTGTCCAGCAGGTCGAGGTGCGCGTGGTGGTGGCCGGGGGCGATCCCGCGCCTATGGTCGGCCGCCGCCTCCACGAGGTGGCGCGCACCGCGGCCGAGCGGCTGCTGCTTGGCCGTGACAGTGCCCTGGTGGCGGCGCAGCAGGAGACCTTCGCAGGCGTGTTGCGCGAGGTCATCGACCGGGTCGTCACCGGGTACCGGGTCCGCGCGGTGAGCCTGCAGCCCGGTGGCACCACGGCGGTGCTCGTGGGCCTCGAGCCCCAGGCGCCGCTGCTCGGCGCCCTGCCGGTGCAGGTGATGTACGCGGGCGTCCACGCCGAGGTGCAGCCGCTGGTGGACCGTGCGCTGGCCCCGGCGCTGCCGGAGGCGGCCGCGGTCACCGCGCGCCTGCCCCAGGCGGCCCTGGAGTGGGCGGCGCCGCTGGTCGCGCAGGAGGTCGCGGCCGTCGTCGAGCGCACCCTCCCGGGGTTCACCGCGGCCGGCCGCGTCGAGGGCGCCCCGCCCCGGCTGGTGCTCACCGTGACCGTGCGCGATGCGCGCGTCGTGCGCGACATCGGGGTGCGCTTCCGGTCGTCCTCGATCCCCTACTGGCTGTTGCACCAGCACACGCCGCAGGTGATCTCGATGGCCGAGCCGTTGCGCGGCCTGCCCGTGGCGTTCGCCAGCACCCATCGGAGCGACCTGGAGCGCCTGCTGGCGGCCCGTCTCGCCGCCTACCGGCCGGCGACGGACTACGGCATCGTGGCGCGGCCGCAGGTGCAGGTCGGAGACGTGACGCGCATCACCGTGATCGCCGACTCGACGCTGTACCGCGGGCGACTGGAGGCCAGGCTCAACCTGGGCACGCACGCGCCGGTGCCCGACGTGCGCGCCCAGCTGGGACGGGCGTTCGGCGGTCTGGAGCCGTTCGTCGACCTGACGCTGATCCCCTCCAACCTGGCGTGGCGCTGGGCCGTGGGCGTGCGCCTTGCCCTGGGCAGCAGCGTCACCGTCGGCGTGCGCACGCGGCTGGACGGCGAGGACACCGAGACGTTCCTGCAGTACCGGTTCTCGCCGGATCTCGAGGTCCGGGCAGGGCACTTCGCGCGCGCGAGCCTGGTGGAGACGACGCTGTCCTACCGGCTCACCGAGTTCGTCTCGTGGGAAGCCGTCGCCACCTCCCGGGGCGACGTATGGGTGCGACTGGTCACGAACCTGTAGCCCGGGAGATCGGGTCGCATGGCGCCCGAGGGCGATCCCGGGTACGGTACAATGAGCGTGCGGTGCGACCGCACCGGCGGAAGGAGGGCGAGTCATGCGAATCGACGCGCGGAAGGTGGCGGTGGCGGCCGGCGTGGCGGTCATCGCCATCGTCGCCGTGGGCCTGGTGCTCCAGCGCACGCCCGCGCTGGGCCAGGCGTTCACCGTCGGGTACGTCGACATGCAGCGGGCGCTGGACAACCATCCGCGCAAGGCCAGCTCCGAGCGTGCGCTGCAGGAGTTCTTCGCGGCGAAGCAACGGGAGTTTCAGGAGCGCAGCAAGGGCATGACGGCGTTCCAGCGCCAGGAGCTCGACCGCCAGCTGCAGCAGCAGATCCTCGAGAAGCGGAACGAGCTGCTGGGGGGGTTGGACCGTGAGCTGCGGGCCGCGGTGGAGGTCGTCGCCAAGCAGGCCGGGGTGACCGTCGTGCTGGACCGCTCGGTCGTGCTCTACGGCGGCACCGACCTCACCGACGCGGTCATCAAACAGATCAGGGGGAGGTAATGGCGCGCCGCGCGGTGCTCGTCGCGGCCGGGCTCGCGGCGCTGGCGGTTGCTGGCTGCCAGCGTCCCGGCGCACGTGCACCGGTCCCCCAGCCGCCGTCGCCCGTGGTCGAGCGGCCCGTGCCGGCGGCGCCGGTGGTCGGGGTCGTCGACCTCCACGCCGCGCTGCGTGCGCACCGCCGCTGGCCGCAGCTGGAGGCCCTGGTGAAGAAGATCGAGGCCCTCCAGATCCGTCTGGCCACGCCGCCGCCACCGCCCCCGGTGCCGTTGCGCGACGTGCGCCCCGAGCTGCAGGCCGAGGCGGACCGCCTGGCCGCCGGCTACCGTGCGGAGTTGCAGGCCATGGAAGAGCAGGCCCGCCAGCGCCTCGAGGCGTTCGCGGCCGAGGTGAAGGCCGCGCAGGAAGCGAAGCTGGCGGAGCAGCACCGGCGCATCAACGACGAGCTGCGGAAGGCGGTGGAGGCCAAACGCGACGAGATGCAGCGGGAGCTCGAGCGGTTCGAGGTCCAGACCATGGCCGAGTACCGCATCCCCCTGCTCAACCTGCGGCTCAAGGCGGACGTGGTGGGCCTCACCAACGAGGAAGAGGCCAAGCGGATCGCCGCCGAGGCCGATCGCCTGACCAAGGAGCGGGACGAGAAGATCCGCGCCCGCGCCCGGGCTCTGGAGCAGCAGCTGGAGGAGTTCCAGAAGGCCAAGACCGCCGAAGCCGAGGCGCGGTTTCAAGCGCTGGTGGCCGCAGCGGAGGAGGAGGGCCGTCGGCAGATCGAGGCGCGGCAGGCCGAACTGCGGGCCGCGCTGGAGGAGGCGGTCAGGGAGCGCGACCGGCTGCTCCGGCAGGCGGTGGAAGAGCGACGCCGCCTGCTGGTCGGCGGCAACGAGGCTCAGCTCCGGGCAGCCCAGGAGCAGTACGCAAAGCAGCTGCGTGCCGAGGGCGCGCGGCTGCAGGCGGAGCTCGAGGCCGTGCACCAGGAGCGGCTCCGCCTGGAAGGCACCATGCTGGCCGAGATCCAGATCGAAGTGGCCACCGTGGCGCAGGAGCAGAAGGTCGACGTGGTGCTCACGCGCGCGGTAGCCAACGTGCGTGCGGTCGACCTCACCCAGGCGGTGGTCGCCCGGCTGCGCCGCCCATGAGCGGCAGGGGGCGTGACCGCATGCGGGCCCGGGGCGTGCTGGCGCGCGGCGGGGTGCTGGCCGCAGGCCTGGTGGTGGCGGTGCTGGTCGCGGGGTGCACGGCCGGCCGCGTGGGCCTCGTGGAGACCCGGCGGCTGCTGGCGGAGAGCGCGCTCGCGCTGCGCTACCAGCGGGAACTGGACGAGCGGGAGCGCGCCATGACCACCGACCTGCAGCTGCTGGCGCGGCAGCTGCCGCGGGAGGACCTCGAGGCCCGGCGGGCGCAGTACATCAGGGAGCTGCAGGCGTTGCGGGCCCAACTCGAGGAGGACCTCAACCGGGCGATCCGCGACGTCATCCAGCAGATCGTCCGCGAGAAGCGGCTGCGCGGGGTGATCGTGAAAGGCCCGGTCATCTACAGCCAGCCCGGGGCCACGGTCGACATCACCCAGGAGGTCATCGACCGGCTCAAGTAGCCGGGGCCGTCCATGAAGCTCGCTGACCTCGCCCGCCTGGCGCGCGCGGAGCTGTCCGGCCCGGGCGACGTCGAGATCGACGCCGTCACCGAGCTGGCCCACGCGCATCCCGCGGCGCTGGTGTACGTTGCCGACCTCCGCCGGCTGCCCGACGCCGAGGCGTCGGCGGCGGGCGCGCTGCTCGTCGCCGCCGACGCGCCGCCGGTGCGCAAGCCGGCCCTGCGCGCCGCCAACATCCGCGCGGCGTTCGCCCGGGTGCTGGCGGCGTTCGCGCCGGTACCGGCGGTGGGTCGGGGCGTGCACCCCACCGCGGTGATCGCCCCCGACGTCCGCCTGGGCGCGGATGTCACGGTGGGTCCCTTCGTGGCCATCGAGCCGGGCGTCCGGATCGGTCCGCGCACGGTGCTGCATGCAGGAGTGGTGGTGGGGGCGCAGGCGGAGATCGGCGCCGACTGCGTGCTCTACCCCGGCGTGGTGCTCTACCCGCGTGCTGTGCTGGGCGACCGGGTGGTCGTGCACGCGGGTGCCGTGCTGGGGGCCGACGGCTTCGGGTACGCCGCCGCCGAGGAGGGGGCCCTCAAGATCCCCCACCTCGGGCGCGTGGTCGTCGAAGACGACGTGGAGATCGGCGCGAACACCTGCGTCGACCGCGCCACGCTCGGCGAGACCCGGATCGGCCGCGGCACCAAGATCGACAACCTCGTGCAGATCGGGCACAACGTCACCATCGGCCCGGGGTGCCTCATCGTGGCGCAGGTCGGGATCTCGGGCAGCGTCACCATCGGTGCCGGTGCGGTGCTGGCCGGGCAGGTCGGCGTCAGCGACCACGTCACGATCGGTGCTGCCGCCCGCGTTGGGGGGAAGGCGGGCGTGACGCGGGACGTGCCGTCGGGTGCCACGGTGTCCGGGTATCCGGCCCGCGACCACCGCGAGGAGCTGCGCCTGCAGGCTGCGCTGCGCCGCCTGCCCGAGCTGCTGGAGCGGGTGGCGGCCTTGGAAGCCAAACTGGCGGCAGCGGACGCCGCCGGCCGCGGGCCGCAGGCGCCATGAGGCGGTGGCACCCGTGGATGGTAGCCGGTGCGCTGGTGCTCGCCACGGGTTGTCCCGCGCAGGCCGTCGATCACACGTCGTGGTTGCCGGGCGAGGTCGTCGCCTGGCGTGCCTCGACGGACGGGCGGGCGGCCGAGCTGCGCGTGCGGGAGCTCGCCGTGGCGCGTCTGGACGGGCCAGGGGCATGGGCGCGCGTCAGCGCGGCGGTGCGGACTCTGCGCCGACCGCTACCACCGCCCGCGGCCGTGAGGGTGCGGGCGCGTCGCGGGTCGGCGGCGCTCCTCGTCGATGGCCAGGTCGTGCTGATCGCCAGCGCGCGCGACGCGCAGCGGGCCGGGACCGACCCGGCGACGCTGGCTGCGCTGTGGGCGGCGCGGCTGCGGGAGGCCCTGGCGATTCCCCCGCTGACGGTGACCCCCACGAGCGTCGTGCTCTCGCCGGACGGTACGGCCACCCTCCGTGTCCAGACCGTCGTCCCCGGCCCGCTCTCGGCGACGCCGGCGAACCGGCGTGTCGTCAGCGTCGAGGCGACACGCGAGGCCGTCACGCTGCGCGGCCACGCCCTGGGCGCCACCACGGTGCGGGTGCGGCTGGGGCCCTACCAGACCAGCGTGCCGGTCTCGGTGCGGCCGCCGGCCGGCCGCATTCCGCCCGAGGCCGAGGTGGTCGTGACCGGAACACCCGCCCCCGCGGCGATCGTCCATGAGGCCGTGCGGCGCTGGCTGGAGGCCGCGGTGGTGCGTACCGCCGGTGCCGTGGTGCGCTGGTCCACGATTCCGGTGGACACGCCGCTGGAGGTCGGCGCCGCCGTCACGGTGCACGTGCCGGTCAGCGTGCGCAGCCCCTATGCGGGCCCGGTGGATCGGCGCGTGGCCATCACCGTGCGCAACGCGCCCCTGCCGCTGCGCGACCCCGACGTCCTGTTGGTCAGCAACCGCCCCGAGACGATCGACGGCAACGGCCTGCTCTTCGAGGAGACGCTGCAGCCCCGCCGGGGCGCGCGCCTGCTCTACCACCACATGAACGGGACGGAGCGCGCCCGCATCCTCAGCATCACCCTGAGCAACGCCGGCCCGGGATGGGCCCGCGTCCACTACCTCAGCGGGCACGCCGGTCCGGCACCCGACCCCCTGCAGGTCGGGGCGATGGCTACCGGCCGGTTCCTGACCGCGCTGGGCAGCGGGCAGGGGTACCTGGTCGAGGTGCCGGCGCAGCAGGCCACCACCTTCACCGCCTACACGCTGCCGCCGCGGGCCCTGGTGTCGGGCATCATGCAGTTCCAGGTGGTCGACGGTGGACCGGTGGGCCTGCGGGTGGCGGTGCGGCTCCCCTGGCTGTTGGACCGCACGGTCACCACCGACCTGGGGCCGTATGCGTTCCCGCATCCACGCGGCACGTTTCCTGGCACCGTGGTCGACGTCGCACGGGAGGTACGCGCCGACCGCCCGGCCGACGTCGCCGAGCTGGGGATCATGGCCGACCTCAAGGACGTGCGCACGGGCGAGGCGCTGGTCGGCGACTACGGCGTCCTCTACCGCATCCGGCTGCGCCTCCACAACCCCACCGCGGCCGAGGTGCCCGTGGCCCTCGTGGCGAATGCCGCGGGAGGCCCGGCGCGGGGGCTGTTCGTGATCGACGGGACCATGACCGACGCCGGTCTGCTCGCGCCCGGCGTCGACCGCGCGGTGGCGACGTTCGTCGTGCCCGCGGGTGAGACGCGCGACCTGACCGTGGTGACCATGCCGGTGGCGGGATCGTTCTACCCGGTGCGGCTGTCGGTGCGGCCCCGATGATCGGCGCGGGTGTGCAACGGACCATCGCGCGGCCCGTGACGGTGGCGGGCACCGGGCTGCACACCGGGGCGTCCGTCACCGCCCGCCTGCTGCCCGCGCCCGCCAACCACGGGGTGACCTTCCGGAGAGCCGACGTGCCCGGCGCGCCGGTGATCCCCGCGCGCCTGGGCGAGGTCGTGGCCACCGATCGCGGCGTCGTGCTGGGTCGCCAGACGCCGGTGGCCACGGTCGAGCATCTGCTCTCGGCCGCGTGTGGGCTTGGCATCGACAACCTGGCGGTGGAAGTGGAAGGCGAGGAACTGCCCTGCGGCGATGGCAGCGCGCAGATCTTCGTGGAGGCCCTGGCGCGCGCCGGGGCCGTCGAGCAGGCCGCCGGGCGGGCGCCCATCGAGCTCACCGCGCCGGTCTGGGTCGGTGGCGGGCCGAGCGTCATCGTCGCGCTGCCGGCGCCGCGGCTGCAGGTCACCTACGTGGCGACCGCCAACGGGGTCGCGCTGGCACCGCAGATGGCGGAGTTCGACGCCGACCGCGACGACTACGCGACCACCATCGCGCCGGCACGCACCTGGGGCCTGCTGGCCGAGGCCGAGCAGCTCCGCGCCCGGGGGCTGGCGCGGGGCGCCTCGCTGGCCACGGCGCTGGTGATCGGGGTCGAGGGGTTCATCAACGAGCCGCGGTTCCCCAACGAGATGGCCCGCCACAAGATCCTCGACGCGCTGGGCGATCTCTCGCTGCTGGGGCGGCCGCTGCGGGCGCAGATCCTGGCGGTGCGTGCCGGGCACAGCCTGCACATCGCCCTGGCGCGGGCCATCGCGCACCAGCTGGGGGCCGGCGACGGCAGGGACGGCGCCTGACGTGGTGCAGCCCGACCGCGCGGCCCGCGGCCCCCGGATTCATCCCACGGCCGTCGTGCACCCGCACGCCCGGCTCGACGACGGCGTCGAGGTCGGGCCGTATGCGGTGATCGGTGCCGACGTCACGGTGGGCGCGGGCACCGTGATCGGGCCCCACGTCGTCATCCACGACGGCGTGACCATCGGCCGCAACAACGTCTTCGCCGCGCACGTGGTGATCGGGGGGCGGCCCCAGGACCGCGCGTGGCGCGGGGAGCGCACCAGGGTGGTGATCGGCGACGACAACGTCTTCAGTGAGTTCGCCAGCGTCGACCGCGCCACGGGCGAGGGCCACGAGACGCGGATCGGCAACGGCACCTACGTGATGTCGGGCGTGAAGATCAGCCACAACTGCGCGGTCGGCGACGGCGTGGTGATCGTGAGCGGGACGCAGCTGGGCGGGTGGGTGTGCGTCGACCGCGACGCCTACATCGGCGGCATGTCCGGCGTGCACCAGTTCGTGCACCTGGGCCGGCTGGCGATGGTGGCGGGGATGACGGCCGTACGCCAGGACGTGCCCCCCTACGTCATGGTGGCGGGGCTGCGCACGCGAGCGGTCGGCCTCAACGTGGTGGGCCTCCAGCGCCACGGCATCCCGCCCGCGGACCGCATGGCGCTGCGGCGGGCGTTTCGCGTCTTCTTCCAGTCGGGGCTGTCGATGGACGACGCCCTGGCAGCCCTGGAGTCTGAGGCCGCGGCGAGCCAGCCGGTCCGGCACTTCGTGGAGTTCATCCGCGCCGCCAGGGCGCGCAAGCGGGGGATCGTGCGGTGGCACCCGGGCGAGACGGCATGGTAGGCCTGCTGGCCGGCGCGGGCGCGCTGCCCGAGGTGATCGCGGCGGCGGTGAAGGCGCGCGGGCTGCGGCTGGTCTGCGTGCAGGTGGGCGAGCCGTCGGCGACGCTGCCCGCCCTGGCCGACCACTACCGGCGGTGCACGCCCGGCGCGCTGCGCGAGGTGCTGGAGACGCTGCGGGCGCACGACGTGCGCGAGGTGCTGGTGGCCGGGCGGTTCGCGCGCGCCAACCTGCTGGTGCAGGGCGACGAGCTGCACGACGCGGTGATGCGCGGGCATGCCGACCGCCGGGACGTCCCGATGCTCGAGCGGCTGGCCGCGCTGCTGGCGGAGCTGGGGATGGCGCTGGTGGAGCAGACGCGCTTCGTCGGCGACCTGCTGGCGCCGCCGGGGCTGTTGACGGCGCGCCCCCCGACGCCCGAGGAGCTGGCCGACCTGACCTTTGGCCGTGCGGTGGCCCGTCGCCTGGCCGACCTCGACGTGGGGCAGACGGTGGTGGTGCGGCGCGGCGTCATCCTCGCCGTCGAAGCCGCCGAGGGCACCGACGCGACGGTGCGGCGCGGGGGCGCCATGGCCCGTGAGGCCGTGGTGGTGAAGGCGAGCCGCAACCACCAGGATCCCCGCTTCGACATCCCGGCCGTGGGGCCGGGTACCATCGCCGCCATGCGTGAGGTCGGCGCGCGGGTGCTGGGCATCGACGCGCGACGCACGCTCCTGCTGGAACGGGAGCGCATGCTGGCGGACGCGGAGGCCGCGGGCATCACCGTAGTGGCCGCCGACGTGCCCCCGCTGGGCACGCCGGTGCATGACGGGTAGCCGATCCGGCGCGGGTCCGGGCGCGTCGTCCGGACCGCCAACGGGTCAGTCGAGACAGCGCGCGCAGGGGGAGGCCTGGGGCCCGCGGATCGTGCTCGTCGCCGGCGAGGTCTCCGGCGACGTCCAGGGCGCGGCCCTGGCGCGGGCGTTGCGCGCCCGCGAGCCGGCCGTGCGGCTGGAGGGCGTGGGCGGGCACCGTATGGCTGCCGCCGGTGTGCGCCTCGTGGCCGACAGCAGCGCCTGGGGACGGATCGGCTGGCTGGAGGTGGCCCGCGACCTGCCGGCGTTCGCGCGTCGGCTGGGTGACCTGACGGCGTGGCTGCGCGCAGCGCCGCCCGACGTGCTCGTCCCCATCGACTTCCCCGGGTTCAACCTGGCGTTGCTGGCCCGCGTGCGCGGCCTGTGCCCGGTCGTCTACTACCTCCCGCCCATGGTGGCGATCCGCCGCGGCCGACGCGCGGCGCGCGTCGCGCGGCTGGGAGCACGGCTGCTGGCCGTGTTCCCGTTCGAGGCCGAGGCCTACCGCCGCGCGGGCGCCGACGTCGCCTTCATCGGTCATCCGGCGGTCGATCAGCTGCAGGACGACGAGCCCGCCGGCGCCGTGCGGCGCCGCCTGGGTCTGCCGCCGGGGGTGCCCGTCCTGGGGCTGTTGCCGGGGAGTCGCCAGCAGGAACTCGCCCGGCTGCTGCGCCCCATGGTCGAGGCCGCGGTCCGCCTGCGCACCGGGCATCCCGACCTGGCGGTGGCGGTGGCGTGCGCCGCACCGCTGTTTTCGGGCGAGATCGACGCTGCGCTGCGCGCGGCCGGACTCCCGGCCGTGGTGACCGACGGCGCCGGGGACGTGTTTGCCACGAGCTGCCTGGTGCTCACCGCGTCGGGCACGGCCACGGTGGAGGCGATGCTGCGGGGCGTGCCCATGGTGGTGGCGTACCGGGCCTCGTGGTCGACCCGGTGGCTCGCCCCCCTCGTCTGGAACGTCCGCTGGCTGGCCATGCCCAACATCCTGGCAGGAGCCGAAGTGGTGCCGGAACTGCTGCAGCGCGCGGTGACGCCCCAGCGTCTGGCCGCTGCCGCCCACACGCTGCTTGCCGACACGGCGGCGCGGGAGCGCATGCGGCGCCGGTTGCTCGACCTGGCCAGCACGCTGGGGCCGCCGGGGGCAGTGGGCCGGGCGGCAGACGAGGTCCTGGCCGCTGCCCGCGGGACGGCGCGGTGAACCTTGCGGGGGGATTCGTCCGTCCAGTACCATGAGGCGGGCGTCGAAGGAGCGCGCATGGGAACGCGAAGGGCGGCGCGGCGGCTGGTCGCGCCCGCGACGGTGGCGGTAGTCGTAGCCGCACTGCTCCACGGACCGGGTGTTCCTGCGCGCACGCCGGTCAGCGCGTTCGCGGCGCAGGACGCGCCTGGGGCCCGACCGGCGCAGCACGCCGTTCCCCCGCTGGAGGTGCGGCAGACCGCCATCACCTCGGTCGACGCCCAGGGCCGCCGCCAGTGGGAGCTGCAGGCGCAGACCGTGGTCGTGGACAACGCGGCCGGGGTGGCGGTGCTGACCGCAGTGCGCGGCACCTACTACAAGACGGGCGAGCCCGCCATCTCGTTCTCCGCCCCGCGGGGACGCTTCGACCTCGCCTCCCGCGAGGTGGTCCTCTCGGGTGGCGTGCGCGCGCAGTCCACCACCGGGCGGCGCGTCTTCGCCGAGACGGTGCGGTGGTTTCCCAGGACCCACGAGCTGGAGGCCATCGGGCGAGTCGTCCTGGAGCAGGGGACGTGGAGGATCCAGGCCGACTACCTGCGGGCCGACGTGACGTTGCAGCGGACCACCCTGCGCGGCAACATCCGGGCCACGGTCACGGAGGAGGCCCGATGAAGGCCGAGGCGACGAAGCCGCGGCCGTTGGCCCGCAGAGCACCTGTGCGCGCGGTGGCGTTGAGTGCGTTGGTCCTGGCCCTCGCCGCGGCCGCAGGTGCGGCGGTTCCAGCAGCCCCCGGCCCGCTGGAGCTGCGGGGCGCCACGCGCGTCGAGGTGGACGACGCCCGCGGGCTCTGGACGGTTTTGGGCGCGCCGGTGGAGCTGGTGCGGGGCCAGTTGCGGCTGCGCGCGCCGCGGCTGCGCTACGACGTCCGCGCCGGCGTGGTGGACGCCGAGGGCGGTGTCGACGCGGCGGCTCCGGGCGTGGAGGCGCACGCCGAGCGCGCCGCGCTGCGGCTGGACGACGAGTGGTTGCGGGCCGACGGCGACGTGCGGCTGACGGCGACGCAGGGCGCGGTGCCGGTCCGTATGCGGGCCCCGCAGGTCGAAGGGTCCCTGCGCACCCGGCGGTTCGTGGCCACGGGCGGGGTGACGGTGGTCCGCGGCGAGGCGACGCTGCAGGGACACCGGGTCGACTACGACGACGGCACGCGCAGGGCCGTGGTGACGGGGGACCCCGCGCTGCGCGTGCGCGAGGCGCTGCTGACGGCCCAGACGCTGGTGCTCCTGGTCGACGAGGACCGTGTCACGGGCGAGGGCGGGGTGCGGGTCCGCCGCGGGGACCTCGTGGCCACGGCAGCCCGGGCAGACCTGCGGCTGCGGGACGGGGTGGCCACGCTGGCGGGGAACGCGCGGGCGCAGCGGGGCGCCGACGTCATCACCGCCGCAGAGCTCGTGGTGGCGCTCGACGGGTCGTCGGTCGTCGCCCGGGGCGCACCGCGCCTTACCATCACGCCGCCGTGAGCCGGCCACCGGACCAGGCGGGGCGCCGTCACGGGTCCGGGACCGTGCTCGAGCGTCAACGTCGAGAAGGAGGCGCGATGCTGGCCGCGCGCGGGCTGGTCAAGCGGTTTGGCCGGCGTACCGTCGTCGACGGCGTGACCCTGCACGTCGAGCGCGGGGAGATCGTGGGGCTGCTGGGGCCCAACGGCGCCGGCAAGACCACCACGTTCTACATGATGGTCGGCCTCATCCGGCCCGACGCGGGCGAGGTGTGGCTGGACGACGTGGCCATCACCCACTGGCCGGTCCACCTGCGGGCGCGCCGGGGCATCGGCTACCTGAGCCAGGAGCCGTCGATCTTCCGCGGCCTCACCGTGGAAGAGAACATCCGCGTGGTCCTCGAGATGAACGGCGTGGCGCGCGCCCAGCACGACGCGATCGTGGAGGCATTACTCGACGAGTTCGACCTGGTACGCCTGCGCCACCAGGTGGGCGGCACCCTGTCGGGCGGCGAACGACGCCGGGTGGAGATCGCCCGGGTCCTGGCCATGCACCCCTCGTTCATCCTGCTGGACGAGCCGTTCACAGGTGTGGATCCCAAGTCGGTGGCGGAGATCCAGGAGATCGTGGTCCGGCTCCGGGAGCGCGGCCTGGGGGTCGTCATCACCGACCACAACGTGCGCGACACCTTAGCCATCACCGACCGCTCGGAGATCATGCACGAGGGGCGCATCCTGTTCGCGGGGACCGCCGAGGAGATCATGGCCAGCGAGGCCGCCCGTCGCTTCTACCTGGGCGAGCGGTTCCGTCTGTAGCGATGGGATCCTGCGCGTGCCGGGCCGCGCGCGTCCTGGCGGCGTAGAGGGCGGGACGGTGCGGCGGCTGGACCGCTACATCCTCCGCGAGGTGGGCGGCGTCTTCGCCTTCGGCGTCGGGCTGTTCACCGCGCTGCTCGCCCTCAACCACGTGTTCTTCCTGGCCCGGGTGGCCGCCGACGTGGGCGCCTCGTGGCGCGCCGTGGTCGCCCTGCTCGCCCTGCGGGTGCCGTACTTCGTGACCTACAGCCTGCCCATGGCCATGCTGCTCGCGACCCTGCTCGCCGTCGGCCGGCTGTCCGACCGGAACGAGGTCACGGCCATGCGCACGAGTGGCTGGAGCCTCGGCCGCGTGGCGCTGCCGGTGCTGGCCGCCGCGGTGGTCGTGGCCGGGGGGGCGCTGGTCGCCAACGAGTGGGTGGTGCCCGCCAGCGAGAGCCGCTACCGCGCGCTGCTGGCCGAGGTCGTCCGCGCCCCGCGCCGGCAGGTGCAGGAGCACGTGGTCTTCCGCGAGCCCGTCGACGGCCTGGAATCGCTGTTCTACGCCCGGGCGCTGGACCCGGTGGAGGGCACGATGCGCGCGGTCGTGATCGTGCAACTGGCCGGTGCGCGGCCGGTGCGCGTGATCGAGGCCGAGGAGGCCCGCTACGACCCGCAGCGGGGCTGGACATTGCGCCGCGGCGTGCTCCACCTGTTCACCCCCGACGGCGCCATCGCCACGCGCTTCCAGGACCTGCGGGTGCGCCTTGCGCGCACCCCGCCTCAGCTGGCGGCGGTCCGCCGCGATCCCGCCGAGATGACCATCCGCGAGTTACGGGAGCAACTCGCACGGCTGCGCACGACCGGCGAGAACGTGGCCCGCTACGCCGTGCACCTGCATGCGCGGGTGGCGCTGCCGCTGTCGGCCGCGATCTTCGCCCTGCTGGCAGTGCCCCTGGGGCTGCGGCCCCATCGCTCGGGCCGCTCGGTGGGCCTGGGACTGACGGTCCTCATCCTGCTGGTGTACTACTTCGGCCTGTCCCTCACGATCACGCTCGGCGAGCGCGGGCGGCTCGGGGCCTTCTGGGCGGCGTGGACGCCCAACCTGGTCGCCGGCGCCGCCGGCGCGCTGTTGCTGTGGCGGGCGCGCTGACGCCACCGGCCGGTACCGCCGACGGCACGGCCGCCTGGCCGGGCACCGCAGCGCGTGCTCCGCTTGCCGCAAGCGAGCGTTGGCGCCTGGTGGCCGTGACCCTGGCGGCGCTTGCGCTCTTCAGCTACGGGCTCGGTACGGGCAGCCTGTGGGATCAGGACGAGGCCAGGTACACGCAGGTCGCCGTGGAGATCCTCGCCACCGGCGATTGGTGGACCCTGCGGTGGAACGGCGAGCCCTGGTTCGTGCACCCACCGTTGTTCATGTGGCTGCAGGCCGCCACCGCACGGCTGGTGGGGTGGCACGAGGCGACCGCGCGCTGGTGGTCGGCCGTCTCCCAGGCCGGGGTCGTGAGCGTGACCTTCCTGCTGGGTCGGCTGCTCTACGACGCGCGCACGGGGTGGCTGGCCGCAGGCGTGACGGCCACCATGCTCCAGGTGGTCGTGCAGGCGCGGCTGGCGGTCTTCGACCCAACGCTGGTGCTGGGCATGCTGGCTGCCTTCTACATGGGCCTGGTCGCCCAGGCCACGGGCGGGCGCGGCGCCCAGCTCTGGGCGTGGGCGTGGGCCGGGCTTGCGACCGCGGCCAAGGGACCGGTCGGCCTGCTGCTGCCCGCCGTGGCCCTTGTGGTGCTGGGGGCGCGCAGCGGTCGACTGCGGTGCTGGCGGGCGTCGCTCGTCGGGGGGCCGCTGCTCTACGCCGCAATCGGTCTGCCCTGGTACCTCGTCGAGACCGTCCGGCACGGTTGGGCGTTCCTGCGGCCGGTGGTGGGCTACTACCTGATCACACGCTTCGTCGGCGTGGTCGAGGAGCAGCCGGGCCCGTGGTGGTACTACGCGCCGGTGCTGGCCGCTGGCGCCTTCCCCTGGACGGCGTTCGTGCCCGCGGCGCTCGTCCACCTGGCGCGCCGCAGGGCGCCGTCGGATCGCGTGGTCCTGCTGTGGGTGGGCCTGGTGGTGCTCTTTTACTCGGTCGCGGGCACGAAGCTGCCCAACTACGTCCTTCCCGTCTATCCCCTGCTGGCGGTGGGGATCGCCCGCTTCTGGCTCGATGCGGCCGACAATGCGCCGGGGAGCGGGCGCCTCGTTCGGATCTCTGTCGCGCTGCTGGTTGGCACCGCCGCGTTCCTGGTCGCCGGTGCGCTGGTCTTCGGGCTCCGACAGTACCCGACCGAGACCGCGGCCCTGCGCGCAGCACTCACGCCCGCCCTGGGGGTGCTCGCGGCCGGCCCGCTCGGCGCGGCGGCCCTGGCCGCGGCGGGGCGCCGACAGGCCGCGCTCGGCGCGCTGCTGCTCACGCTGGTGGTGGCGGTGCCCGTCATCGTGCACGGCACGCTGCCGGCGGTCGAGCAGCACCGCCCGATCCCTCGCCTGGCGGCGCGCCTGCGCGTCCTGATGCACCCGGGCGACGGGCTCGCCGCCGTCCAGATGCGCACGGCGCCCTCGCTCGTCTACTATGCCGGCCGGCCCGTGCAGTTCCTGGCCACGCGCCACGACCTGGCGCAGGCCCTGTGCCGCCATCCCCGGCTGTTCCTCGTCGTGCCCGAGGGCGTCTATCGCGCGTGGTTCGCCAGCGGGCTGCCCCCGCGCGTGCGGGCCGTCGGCCGGGAGGGAACGCTGTTCCTCTTGCGGAAGGACGGCCCGGCGCCCTGCGCCGGCGCACCGTCCGGTGCCCCACGGCGACCGTGAGCGTGCGGGTGCGCGACGGCGTCTGGCGACAGTACGGGGAGGACCTGTGGAGTTCGGGCTGATCCTGCTCCCCATCCTGATCGTCGCCGGCGGCGTCATCGCCTACGTCGGCAACGCCGTGGGCCGCGCCACGGGCCGGCGCCGGCTCAGCCTGTTCGGCCTGCGGCCCCGCCACACCGCCCAGCTCATCACCGTGGCGACCGGCGTGCTCACCACCGTCGTGACCGTCGTGGCGATCCTGCTGGCGTCCAGCGACGCGCGCACCGGCCTGTTCCACCTGAACGAGCTGCGCGAGCAGATCCGGCAGGCCGAAGCCCGGCTCGAGCAGATCAAGCAGGGCGACATCGCGTACCTGCGCGCCCAGGAGGTGCTGCGGGACGTCATCGACGGCCGGCGGCCCCTGGAAGAGATCCAGGCGCGGCTGGACGCCATGCGCCTGCGCGCCGTGGACCTGGCGGTGGCCAAGGGGATCGCGCCCGATCTGGTGAGCGGCGCGGTGCTGATCCTCGACCCGCCCAACGTCACCTGGGAGGCGATCGCCCGCCTGGTGGCCAGCCGCCGCGGCGAGACCATCGTGCGCATCGTCGCCGCCGAGAACACGCTGCGGGGTGAGGCGCTGCGCGTCTTCGTCATGCGCCACGATCGCGTCCTGGCCTACCGGGCCGGCACCCGCCTGGGCAGCGGGGTGATCGACGCGCGACTCGGACGGGAGCGGGTGGGGCTCGAACTCCTCGCCCTGGTGGACCGGGTGACCGAGGGGGCCGCGTCGCGGCTGCTGTCGCCGCCGTTTGCCCGCATCACCGATCCGCCCCCGACGCAGGTGGACGTCGACGAGCACCGCCGGGCCGTCACCGAGATCCTGCGGCGCGGCGGCGAGGTGCGGGTCGACGTGGTCGTCCGGCGCGACGTGACCACCGAGATGCCGCTCGTCGTGGGCTTTGCGCTGCGGCCCTGACCGCTGGCGCGTCTGTGCAGGCGACGGGCGCCACCGTCGCACGCGTGCCGCCGCGCCAGGTGGCGCTGGGGCCTTGGCCGCCAGCGTGGGCGCAGCAGGAGTCGGGACGGGCGGCGCGAATAGGCCAGGCGACAACTCCAGACGAGGCGGCGCAGGTGGACGGGGCCGTGCACGATGGCCCCGTCAGAATAGGGAAGTCCGGTGATCCCCCGCTGGGGAGAGTCCGGCGCGGTCCCGCCGCTGTGACGGAGAGCCCGGCAGCCATCGGTGTGCTGGCCACTGGGAGGCATCCCGGGAAGGCCGGCTGCGGGCGATGATCCGAAGCCAGAAGACCTGCCTGCGCCGATGCCGCACGCCTTCGAGGCAGAGGAGGTGGGCAGGACGTGATCCTCGCTCGTCGCGTGGCGGCCCGTGGGGCCGCCGTGCTCGTTTTGATGACTGTCTTGACGCTCCCGCTCTTCGCCATCTCGACGGGCGCCGCGCAGGAACCCCCGGTGTTCGAGCTACCCGACGTCGTCGTGCCCGGCCGGCGCCCGCAGCCCCGCAGCGCCACCCCGGCGAGCGTGTCGGTGGTGACCGCCGCCGAGCTGGCGCGCCTGGGGGTGCGCACCGTGGGCGAGGCGCTGGCCTACCTGCCCGAGGTCTACGTGCGGGGCTTCGGTGGCCCCGGGGCGCTGCAGGAGATCAGTATCCGCGGCACCGCGTCCGCGCATACCCTGGTGCTGCTGGACGGGGTACCCCTCAACAGCCCCGCGCAGGGTCTGGCCCAGCTCCAGACGATCCCCATCGACCTCGTCGAGCGCATCGAGGTGCTGCGCGGGCCGTTCTCCGCCATCTACGGGAGCGGCGCGCTCGGCGGTGTGGTGAACATCGTCACGCGGCGCGCCCCGGGCACCGCGGCGCGCGCTGGCGTCGGGACCCAGGGCACTGCGCACGCGACGCTCGCCGTCGGCTGGCGGCGGGAGCGCGCCAGCCTGCGGCTGGACGCGGTGCACGACCGCAGCCAGGGCTTCCGGGCCAACAGCGACTACGCCGGCTCGACGCTGGCCGGGCGGCTCACCTTCGACCTCGACGCGGGGCGCACGTTCTCGCTGGGCCTGTCGCACTTCGCGGCCGACCAGGGCGTCCCAGGGTCCACGGCGTTCCCCTCGCCGCTGGCCCGGCAGCTGACGGGCCGCACCGTGGTCGATGCGCGCTGGCGCCTCGACGGGTCGGCCGCGCGCACGCTGCGGGCGTGGGGGCTGGTCGACGACATCACGTTCACCGACGCGGCCTTCGCGCTGACCACGCGCACGCGCGCGACCGCCCTCGGCCTCGAGGGGCAGGCGGTGTGGTCGCGCACGCCCGCCCACGTGCTCACCGCCGGCTGGGAAGTCCAGCGCCATGCGGTGGACATGCGGTCCAGCTCGCCGTTTGGCTCCAGCACGCTCCTGCAGGACGCCTGGGTGGGTGCCCTCTACGTCGCAAGCGACCGGGCCCTGGGCCCGGCGACCCTGCTGTCGACCGGCCTCCGGTTCGATCTCCACAGCGTCTACGGCAGCCAGCTCAACCCCCGCCTGGGGCTGGTGCGGCAGCTGGACGACCGCACCACGCTGCGGGCCGCGGTGGGCCGCACGTTTCGCGGGCCGTCGTTCCTGCTGCTCTTCTTCCCGGGGTGCAGCAATCCGGCGCTGGTCCCCGAGCGGGCCTGGGCGGCCGACGTCGGCGTGGAGCGCACGCTCGCGCCGCAGCTCGTAGGGCGGGTCGTGGCCTGGGCCACGGCGGCCACCGATCTGATCCGGTCTGGCTGCCCGCCCGTCAACGTCGACCGCGCGTCGATCACGGGCGCCTCCGCCGAGCTCGAGGGCCGGCTGGCGCCAGGGCTCGCGGTGCGGGCCCACGTCACCGCCACCAACGGCCGCGACGCGACCGGCGCGCCGCTGATCCGCGTCCCGGCCTGGAGCGCCGCCGCCACACTGCACTGGACGGTCCGGCCTGACGCGACGCTGAGCCTGCTGGCGGTCTATGCAGACGCGCGAGCCGACCTCGACTTCTCCACGTTCCCGGCAACGCCTGTCGTGCTGCCGGCCTACACGGTGCTCGGGCTGCGGTACACCGTCACCACGCCCGCCGGCACCTGGCAGGTGGGAGTGGACAACCTGCTGGACGTGGCCTACGAGCCGGTGCACGGCTTTCCGGCGCCCGGCCGCACCGTGTTCGTCTCGTACGGGACGCGGTTCTGATGGCCAGGACGCTGGTCGTCCTCTCCTGGAGCGGCGGCAAGGACTCGGTCCTGGCGCTGGTCGAACTGCGAAAGGACCCCGAGAGGAGGAGGAAACGCATGCAGACCCGGTGGATCGTGATCGCGGGGCTGATCGGGGCCGCGGCGGCGACCCGGCTGCTGCCCCACCCGCCCAACGTGACGCCCATCGCCGCCATGGCGCTCTTCGGCGGTGCGCACCTGGCCGACCGGCGGCTGGCGCTCCTCGTGCCGCTGGCCGCCATGCTCGCGAGCGACCTGGTGCTGGGCCTCCACGCCCTGCTGCCGGTCGTCTACGGGGCGTTCGCGCTGATCGTGTGGATCGGCACGCGCCTGGCCGGGCGCATCACGCCAATGCGCGTGGCGGCCGCGACGTTGGCGGGGTCGCTGCTGTTCTTCGTCGTCACCAACTTCGGCGTGTGGGCGCTGGGCGGGCTCTACCCGCGCACGGCGGCCGGGCTCGTGGCGGCGTACGTGGCGGCGATCCCGTTCTTCCGGAACACCCTGCTCGGTGACGCCGCCTACGCGCTGCTGCTGTTTGGCGGCTACGCGCTGCTGGCGCGGGGGCTGGCGGCGGCCCAGGGCCGCACGCAGCCCGGCCGGGTCTGAGTGCGCGGGCTCGGCCGCGGCAGGCGGGCGACGTCGAGGCGGCTGCAGGTGCGGCTACGGTGCGTGGATCCTTGTTGCGCCCGATGACGCTGCGGCGGCCGCAGCTGCTGGCGCTCCTGCTGGTCGCGGCCCTGGGGGCCGTGGCGGCTGCGGTCGTCGGTGCGCGCCCGGGCGTGCCGCCGGCGCCAGGTCGCGCGACCACCGGGCCGGGGACGAGCGCAGCCCGCCCCGCCCCGGGAGGCATCGCAGTGCCTGGCGCTGGTCCGACGGACGCCGAGGAAGCCGGCATCAGCGGTGTGGACGCAGCCACGATCCCCTTTCCTGGTCCCGCAGCAGTCCGGTACCGGTCTTCGGTCCTACCCCGTTCCGATGCACCGCACGCGCGCCAGCCGGACCCGCTGACCAGGCGACAGTCTGCCGCGGGCTCCGTGGCTCCAGACGCGCACCGCGCACGGCCGCCGGCCCGCCCTGCGCCGCAACGGCCCGCTGCGCTGCGGTCGTCGGAGCCTGATGCCCGCAACCTGGTCACGCAAGGCCCCGCACCATCCGCCGTTGCGCGTCCGCTGGGCGGGGCCGAGGCGGCGCCGCCGGGGGCGCAAGGCGCACCGGCCCCACCCGTGGGGCGGGCGTCCGATGCGCCGACGGGGCCCAGCGAAGCACCGTCGGGTGTAGGGTCTGCCTCTGATGGGGGATCTGCCTCTGGTGGGGGGGATGCTTCCGGCGCCGGGTCTGCGTCGGCGGGCGACGCGGCTACATCGGCAACGAGCCCGTCGCCGACGTCCGACCACCGAGCGCCATCGGACGGGCAGGCGGCCGGTCGTTCGCCTGAGCCCCTCCCGGCATCGCCATCATCTGCAGGCGTGCCGCGCACGCCCGTGGTCACGCCACCCGTGCCGGTCGACCTCACGCCCCCGCGCCATCCCGGGCCCTACCGCATCGTCGTCGACCCCCCCGGTGTCGTTGCTTCGGCGCGCGCTCTGGCCGCCGACGCGCGCGTGCGGCTGCGGCTCGTCGTGCGCGCCGACGGCACCGTCGGCGCCGCGGCCGTCGCCGTGTCGTCGGGCCACGCGGCCCTCGACGCCGCCGCGCTCGACGCGGCGCGCGCCTGGCGGTTCCTGCCCGCGCGCCGCGACGGCGTGGCGATCGACAGCGTGGTGCTGCTCTGGGTGCTGTTCGTCGGCCCGTGAGCCGCCGCGGCGCGTTGCCCGCGCCCAGACCGCCTGCTCCGCGCGCCTGCTGTCACCATGGCTGGACGCGGCCGGCTACCGAGGTTCACCAGCAGCCCGTCGCGGGCCCTGCCCCGCGCGCCCGCTGTCGCCGTGGACGGACGGCCTGCGGTGCCTGAGGCTGCCGCCCGCGTGGTGCTGGCCATCGACCCTGGCCGCCAGAAGTGCGGCGTTGCCGTCTGCGCCCCGGGCCGGGTGCTGGCCAGGGCCGTGGTGGCCACGGGCGACCTGGTCGCCCTCGTGCGCGACTGGATCGACCGCCATGCTGTCACCGAGGTGGTCGTCGGCGACCGCACCGGGGCGGCCGACGTGGTGCGCGCCCTCGCGGGCGTGCTCCGGGTGCCCCACCGCCTCGTCGACGAGGCGGGCACGACGCTGCGTGCGCGCGCCCGCTACTTCGACGAGCATCCGCCGCGCGGCTGGCGCCGGCTGCTCCCTCGCAGCCTTCAGACCCCACCCGAGCCCTACGACGACTACGTGGCCGTCCTGCTGGCTGAAGCGGCACTGGCGCAGGTCCCGGGCGCCGGGCACGGAGATGGACGAGCGTAGGGGGTAATGGCGTTGGCCCGCAGCGCGGCACCGGCGCGTGCCCGTGCGGGCAGTCTGCGTCTGCCGGCGAGCGGGTAGGAGACCCGCCGCGGGTGCGGTACACTGGGTGCGGCTCTGTGTGACAGCGATCCGGCCGACAGGCTCGTGGAGAGGCGACAGCATGACCGACCGTGCACGCGTTGCCGACCCCGCGCTGCGACGCCTTGGGGTGTTGCTCCTCGTCGTCGTGGGGTGTGTCCTTGCCGCCGCGCAGGTGGGGGCCCAGGCGCCGGCGCCCGCAGCGGCGCTCTGGTGGTTGGGCGGCGGGAACCTCCAGCGGCTGAACTTCACACCCAAGCCCGGCGGGTTGACCGCGCCCCACGTGGCGTGGCGGTTGCCCTTCGAGACCACGGCCTCGCCCGCATCGGTCTCGCCGCCCGCGGCGGCCGACCTCGACGGCGACGGCCGGGTCGAGCTCGTCTACGGCGAGGGGGTGCGCATCGTCGCCCTGGAGCCGCCGTTTCCGCGGCGCCGGTGGGACTTCTCCGTCTACGATATCCGCGGCCTCATCCTGATGCAGCCGGCGGTGCTCGACGTCGACGGCGACCGCCGGCCCGAGGTCTTCTTCGCACCCTACCAGGCGGGCGGCAACTCGACGTTCTTCCGCCTCAACAGCCGCGGGCAGGCCGTCTGGACCTTCCCGGTGCGGGCCTACACGAGTTACGCCAGCCCGGCCGTCGCCGACCTCGACGGTACAGGGAGATACAGCGTGATCTTCGCCGACACCCAGGGCACGGTCTACGCGCTCGACGCCGCCACCGGCCGGCCGCGCTGGACCTTCCCCATGGGCGGCAGCGCCGACATGAACGCCGCCGCGGTGGTCGACCTCGACCGCGACGGCAAGCGTGAGATCGTCCTCGGCAACCACGGCAACGGCCAGATCACCGCCCTCGACGGCGAAGGCCGCCTCCGGTGGGTCTACAACACCGGCGGCTCGATCTACGGCGTCTCCGTCGACGACGCCGACGGCAACGGCGAGGTCGAGATCTACGCCGCCGACTGGAACGGCGCGGTGCACTCGCTGACGCCCCAGGGCCGGCTGCGCTGGACGTACCGCACGCCCGGGCCCGTGACCGCGTACAACGGGCTGGCCGTCGCCGACCTCGATCGCGACGGGACCAAAGAGGTCGTCTTCGGCGTCCAGAACGGGTGGGTGATCGCGCTGTCGCCCGCGGGGCGCGTCGTCTGGCAGTTCCAGCGCCGGGGGCACATCAGCGGCTCGGTGATCGTGGCCGACTTCGACCGCGATGGTCAGCTCGAGGTCTTCGCGGGCAGCCACAGCGGGGCGGTCTACCTGCTCGCCGGCCGCACCGGCGCGCCCAAGTGGGAGCAGCAGCCCGGCGGCCGCATGGCCTACATGGGGATCACAGCCGAAGACATCGACGGCGACGGGCTGGTGGAGGTCTTGATCAACAACGACGAGCACCTCTACGCCTTCAGCCGACCGCCCGCGCGCTGAGCCGGAGGGTCCATGGGTCGCGGGGTCACGGGCACGCCGTTCGAGCAGCCAGGCGACGGCGGCACCTACCTCGCGGTGCCGGACGCCAGGGCGTCACGGTCGGGCGGAGGAGAGCATGCGCGCCGCCATCTGCACGAAGTGACCGCGCATGCCGATGGATGAAAGGGAGAAGGCCCAGATGTCGGTGCAGGTGAAGAGGCGCCGCTTCACGGTCGACGAGTACGAGCGCATGGCGCTGGCCGGCATCCTCTCGGAAGACGATCGGGTGGAGCTGATCGAGGGCGAGATCGTCGAGATGACGCCCATCGGCAGCCGGCATGCGGACGTCGTCACGCGGCTGACCATGCTCCTCGCCAGAGCCGTCGGGGATCGGGCGCTGGTGAGTGTCCAGAACCCGGTGCGCCTGGACCGGTACTCCGAGCCCCAGCCCGACCTGACCGTGCTGCGCCCTGGCTCCTACGCTGCCCGCCACCCGGAGCCGTCAGACGTCCTGCTGCTCATCGAAGTGGCCGACGCGACCGGCCGCTACGACCGTGGGGTCAAGCTCCCGCTGTACGCTCGCGCGGGCGTACCCGAGGTGTGGATCGTCGATCTCCAGGCGCACGCGGTCGAGCAGTACCGCGCACCTGCTCCCGACGGCTACCGCGAGGTGACGCGCCACCGCCCCGGCGACCGGCTGGCTCCCGAGGCGCTGCCCGACCTGGTCGTGTCCGTGGAGGCAGTGCTCTGACCGGCTGGTTGGCCGGTGCCAGTGGGCGACGTTTGCGCTGTCCTCTGCCAGCTGGGGACCCTGGAGGCGGTGCTGCGCGAGGTGCTGCCGCCGGTGGGTGACGCCCGCGCTGTCCGCCGCCGCGATGTGGCGCACGTCCGCGCTTCTATGGCTCCTATGTTGGAAACGCCCGGTCGCGCAGCCAGGCCACCGCGCCGGCGACCAGCGCCACGTAGAGCACCGCTAGGCCCGCATACTGCGCCGGCCGTGGCATCGCGAACAGGGGTGTGAACGGTCTGGTCACCGCCCGGGGCACCAAGGGAATCAGGAACGGCACGCGCTCCCTGTAGGCCCGGTAGTCCGCGCCGAAGCGGCGCTCGTTCTCGCTCTCCTCGTGGATCATCAGCGCGAGGTAGGTGCACAGGGCGGTCAGGAACGCGATGACTGAGATCGGCCGCACCCCCACCAGCGAGAAACCTGCCAGCCCCAGGAAGATGCCCAGGTACTGCGGGTGGCGGACCACGGCGTACGGTCCCGACGTCACCAGCCCCATGCGCCCCCGGACACTGTAGAAGTAGGCGTACGACCCCAGGAAGACCACGAGCCCCACCGCGATCAGCGCCAGCCCCGCGTAGAAGAGCAGCACCCGCGTCTCCCGGGGCATCCAGATCGTGTGGGTGACGAGCCACCGGGTCTGCGGAAACCACACGAACGGCGTCCACGGCGCGTAGATGGCCACGAACAGGCCGACCGGCAGGAACATGTAGCCCTGGATCGTGAGTACTAGCGCCGGAGAAGCGAGCACGACCGGGACCGCCTGCACCACGGCGCGCCAGATCTTGCGGATCGTCATCGCACGGTCACCCTAGGTACGTTACCCTGGATACGAATGTGGAGAACGCCGCGCCACGGGGAGGACGTATTCGGGGACAGTCCAGGCGTTCCTCCCTGGGTTCCGTGAGGCACCGCCGGCTTCAGGCAGCGCCACTATAAGGGAACTCGGTACGGCCGCCGGCACTCTTCCCTCGACTCCGTGGGGCGTCGCCGGGGATGGCTGAGGGAGCGCATGGGACGGCCCACGTCCCGGCGCTGGTCCGATCGGTCTGGAACAGGTAGCCTGCCCTGGACAGGCAGCCCGCCCGGGGAGCCCGCCTGGGCAGCCCGCCCGGGCTGTCCGAAGAGGAGTCTGGCCGTCCCCGTCGAAGGGAAGTACCCGATTGGGAACGTCCAGGCCGCCCGATGCCGGAGCCTTGTGCATGAGGGGGCGGGATGCTATCGTACGTATGGCGTCGAGTGTCGTGACGCCGTACGTTCTCCCCGGGCAGACTCCCGCACCCGGGGCGGCCAGTCGTAACGAGCACTGAGGATTCATCGCGCTGTCACCGCCGCCGCGGCCGCAGAGGCCGTGCGGCGCCCGCCCGGAAAGGAGGGGTGTGACGGTCAGGGAGGGCGCGCCGGTGGCGGGACACGGGCGAAGCGGGCTAGGCCGCGGAGGAAGAGGAAACACGCACACTCGTTCCCCTGCGCCGGCATCCCGCGACGCCCACACCACCCGCAAAGGGGGAACGGACCAACGATGAAGCAGTTAGCTGTGGCACTCGCAGCGACACTGACGCTCACGCTGGTCGCACCCGCCTTCGCGCAGCCGTTCGCGGACGTGCCCACCGATCACTGGGCGTACGACGCGATCGCGGAACTGGCGGCGAAGGGCCTTATCGAGGGCTATCCCGATGGGGCGTTCCGGGGCGACCGGGCCATGACCCGTTACGAGATGGCCATGGTCGTGGCGCGCCTGCTGGCGCGCATCGAGGCCATCAAGATCCCGCCGCTGCCGCCCGACCTGGTGCGCCAGGGCGATCTCGCCAAGGCCCAGGCTGCGCAGTCGGCAGCGCTTACCGCGCTCGACAAGCGGCTGACCGCAAAGCTCGCCACGGTCCAGCGCCTGGTGGCTGAGTTCCGGGCGGAACTGGCGGCCTTGGGCGTGCGGGTGACCGCGGTCGAGGAAGAGCTGGCAGCCCTGCGGGCGCGGCTCGACAACACCCGGATCTCCGGTGACATGCGGTTCCGGTATAACGTGTCCGAGTCCGCGACGTCCGACGGCCGGCTGCGCTTCCGTATTCAGTTCAGCGGACGCGGCGGCCCGAACACCGAGGCCGTGGTCCGGCTGTGGACGGCGAACAACGCCGGCGTGGGTGGGTCCTACGACACGCGGTTCGGCCTGCACACCTTCTTCGGCAACGTGTCGTTCGACCGCGCCTACATCGACATCCGCAACACTTGGGGCGCTACCCTGTGGCGGGCTGGCCGGCAGCACTATACCCTGAACGGTCTTGGCCCGTACGGGACCGGCCTGCTCTACGACCCGCAGAACGCCGTGGGCTTCGCGGGGTTCCAGGCTCGTCACCAGACCGGGGCTCTCGGGCCTGACGTGCCCTACAGCCTCCCTGGCGCCAATGCGGGCATTCCTGGCACCAGCGATGGCCTGCGTTCGGATTGGGCGCTGGGTCCCCTGAACGTGACCGCTGCCCTCTTCGTCGAGAAGGCGCCCATCGCGACGCCAGTCGCAGGCGGGGCCAACTCCGCGACTGTGCGCGACAACCAGATCCTGACCGTCTCCAGCAGCCAGCTGCTCCCTGGTTGGACACTCGCGGGGAGCTACTACAACCAGGCCATCAACCCCGTCAACCCTGGGAACTTCGGCGGCCGGGGCTGGGAGTTCATGGCCAGCGGCACGCTGTTCCCTGGCCTGTCGGTCTACGGCAACTACGCCTCGTGGAACGGCCGGCCAAACGCTGGCGGCCCCGACTGGGGGTCGGCAAGCGCCTGGCGCGTGGGTGGCAACTTGAACCTGGCGCAGATTGCGGGGATCGCCACCTGGAGCCCAACGCTGGACTTCCAGTATCACCAGTACGGCCCCCTTCCGGATGCGTGTGCTGCAGCTCTGATTGCACCGGGTGGCAGCTACGCGGCTGGCGGCGGCTGCTTCCCGTCCCACACCTACGCGACGACCATCGTCGGGCAGGCGTTCGCCTGGAACATGCGGGGCTGGCTCGCCCGCCTGAACCTGACCATCACGCCGCGCACGGTGGCCCGGGTCCTCTACGAGGGCGGTACGGTGTTGTGCGCCGACCCCGCCTGCACTACCACCGGCAACTACTACGAGTGGTGGCTGCGGCTCGAGCACACGATGTCGCCCAACACGACGCTGACGCTGAACTACTACCGGGCCAATGTGTCGCCGGCAGCCCTCGCGAATACGCCGAACGGCGACTACCTCAACTTCTACCGGGCCGAGCTGCTGTACTCCTGGTAGTCCCAGACCGGCAGCTCCACACGACCGAACCCCCGGAGGCGGACGCCTCCGGGGGTTCATCTGTTGGGCGTCCTGTGCAGACGCCGGCACAACCGCCCCGCCACGCCGTCGTGCGCGCGTCGCGAGCAAGCCCGTGAACCCGCTGAGTCCGCGTTCGCCGACCGGCCGGGGTCGGCTGGGACGCGCATCGCCCGACGGTTCGAGACCGTGTACAATGGAGCGTGTTGGTATCGCGTGGAAGGCGGTGATGACGGTTCATGCACAAGGTCCTGGCCATCGTGACGCTGATGGCTGTCGCGCAGATCCTGCCCAGTTGTGGCGACCGCACCGGATCGGACGACCAGGGCACGGCCCAGCAACCGCAGGTGATCGGTTGGGTCGACGAGAAGATGACGCGCCTCACCGAGACCTCGCCCTACCTCATCGTGATCAACCAGGTGGAGTACGGCGTGCCCTACGAGTTCTGGGTGACCGTGAACGTCGGCGACCTGGTGAAGTACCAGAACGGGACGTGGAGCATCGTGCGCCGGGGCCGGCGCTGACGGGCCATGAGGAAGTGCGCGACTCAGGCCCCAACCGGGCTGGGGCGGGGCCCGGTCTCCAACGATCGCCGCGGACTGGTTGGGCTGTTTCGGACATGTTCGACCGCTTGCGAGACCCGCCGCGACGCCCTACAATAAGCTGAAGCCACCTTTAAGTCCGGTCCGGTGAGGCCGGAAAGGAGGGCACATGGAGCGCGATGTGGCGGCCGCCGCCGGAGCAGGGACTCTGGCGACGGCCGTTGCGTGTCGAGAGGGGCGTGCGACCCCGGCCCTGCAGGTCACGCTCGCCGGGATCACCTTCCCCACCCCGGTCCTGGCCGCCCCAGGGCCCCTGGAGTTCGGCCGGCAGGTGCAGGCCGTCTACGATCTGCGGGCGTTCGGCGGCATCATCACCAAGTCGGTGAGCCTCGAGCCCCGGCCGGGGTATCCGGAACCCACGGTCGTCGAGACCGCCGCCGGCTGGCTGAACGCCGTCGGCCTGAAGAACCCCGGCCTGGCGGCCTTCATCGCCCGCGACCTGCCGTTCCTGCGCGCGCTCGGCCGCCCGATCATCGTCAGCATCGTCGGGCATGCCGTTGAAGAGTTTGCCGAGGCGGCGGCCACACTCGACGCCGAAGAGGGCGTCGCCGCCGTCGAGGTCAACGTCTCGTGTCCCAACGTGGTCGACGGGCTGTGGTTTGGCACCGATCCGCAGCGTACGTATGCGCTGGTGGCCGCGGTGCGCCGCGCCACCCGGCGGCCGCTCTTCGTGAAACTCAGCCCCAACGTCACCGACATCGTCGCCATCGCCCGGGCGGCGGTCGACGCGGGCGCTGATGCGCTGTCGCTGATCAACACGCTCCAGGGCCTGGCGGTCGACGCGCGCACCCGACGCCCGCGCCTGGCCGCGGGTCTGGGCGGGCTGTCGGGCCCGGCGATCAAGCCCGTGGCCCTGCGCATGGTGTGGGACGTCGCGCGGCGCGTGCGGGTGCCCATCATCGGCATGGGCGGAATCCAGACCGCCGAGGACGCGGTCGAGTTCCTGCTGTGCGGCGCGCACGCCGTGGCCGTGGCCTCCGGGCTCTTCGCGCATCCCCGCGCGGCGGAGACGATCACCCTGGGCCTCGCACAGTTCCTGGTCGAGCAGGGTGTTGGACGCGTGAGCGACCTGGTGGGCCAACTGGAGTTCCCGGACGCCAGCCCTGCTGCCCCGCTCACCGTGTCCGACGCGGACCGCCACGATCGGAGCAACCAGGACACGGTCGCCGCTGGCAGGTCCGCGGTTCGTGCGGCCTTATCGACGCCGCCGGCAGGGTTGTCGGGCGTCGCGGTCGACGCGTCGCCCGGGACGTGGGCCCGATGACGGGGATCATGGCCACACCGCCCCCGCTGGTCGTCGCGCTCGACGTGCCCTCGCTGGACGGGGCGGCCCGGCTGCTCGACCGCCTGCGGCCGGCGGTGCAGTGGTTCAAGGTCGGCGCGGTCCTGTTCACGGCCGCCGGGCCCGAGGCGGTGCGCATGGTGCATGCGGCGGGCGGGGTGGTCTTCCTGGACCTCAAGTTTCACGACATCCCGCAGACCATGGAAGGCGCCGTCGCAGCGGCTGCGGACCTGGGCGTGGCGCTGCTCACCGTGCACTGTGCGGCCGGACCGCGCGCCCTGGAAGCGGCCGCCAGGGCCGCGCGGCGCAGCGCCCGCCTGCGGGTGCTGGGCGTGACCCGGCTGACGAGCGCGCCGGGCCGCGGGGGAGTGGTGCGCGCGGCGCGCACCGCGCTGGCCGCGGGCCTGCACGGCGTCACCGCGGCCGCCGGTGAGGTCCGCGCGGTCAAGCGCGCGTGCGGCGCGCAGTTCCTGGTACTCACACCGGGCATCCGGCCAGCCGGCGTCGACGCCGGCGACCAGGTGCGCGTGGCCACGCCGCAGGCCGCCGTGCGCGCCGGCAGCGACTTCCTGGTGGTGGGGCGGCCGATCGCGGCTGCGAGCGACCCTCTGGCCGCCGCGCGCGCGATCCAGCACGAGATCACTGCGGCATGGGAACGGCGCGCGCGCCGCACCGGCGTCGACGGCGCGACGCGCGAGGACGGGGCGCCACCGTCCTATGTCGCCGCTGGGATCGAGGGTGCGTCTTCCGGATGATGGCTGCGAGGCACGCGTGGTGGCTGGAAGCGCGATGACCACGAGCAGCGCGACCGCCCGATGGCTTGGGCGCCTGCGGCGGCACGGGGCCGTCCGCGAGGGACACTTCCTCCTGACGTCGGGGAACCACAGCCCCGTCTACGTCCAGAACGCCCTGATCCTCCAGCATCCCACAGAGGCTGCGGCGATCGGCCGCGCGCTGGCGGCGCGGGTGCGCCATCTCGCGCCGGAGGTCGCGGTCGGCCCTGCGCTGGGGGCGGTCATCGTCGTGCACGAGGTGGCGCGCGCCCTGGGTGTCCGCGGCCTTTTCACCGAGCGCGTGGACGGCCGCATGCGCCTGCGCCGGGGCTTCGCCCTGCGGCCCGGCGAGCGTGTGCTCCTGGTGGAAGACGTGGTGACCACCGGGGGGTCGCTGGCAGAGGTCGCTGCGCTGGTCCGCAACGGCGGCGGTCACGTGGTGGGTGCGGTGGCCATCGTGGACCGCAGCCGCGGCGCCGTGGCGCTGGATGTGCCCCTCGTCGCCCTGGTGACCCTCGACCTGCCCATCTTCCCGCCCGACCGGTGTCCGCTGTGCCAGCAAGGGGTGCCACTGGACAAACCCGGAAGCCGGGTGGTATCCGAGGCCGTGCCCGACGGGCAAGCGCCCGGGGCGCGGGCGGGTATCTCGGGATGACGGCGGGTGGCTGCGGCCATGGCGGGCTGGTCATATCGTGCCCGTATCTGGACATGTGGCCATATCTAGACATGCGGGCCCTAGTTGCCACCAGATCTGGTACGCAGGACGTTTGACGTCGGCGAGGTCCGACGTCTATAATGGCGCCAATCCCCTCTCGAGGAGCCCGACCTGGTGGGCCTGGCAGACGACGTGGAAGAAGTGCTGATCCCGGAGGAGGTCCTCCTGGACCGAATCCGGGAGCTCGGGCGGCAGATCTCGGCCGAGTACGACACCAAAGAGCCCCTGTTGGTCGGCATCCTGACGGGGGCCTTCGTGTTCCTGGCGGATCTCCTGCGTGCGATCACCATCCCCTGCCAGGTCGACTTCATGGCGACGGCCTCCTACGGCGCCGGCACCGAATCGAGCGGGATCGTGCGCATCCTCAAAGACCTCGACCAGTCCATCGAGGGCCGGCACGTGCTCATCGTCGACGACATCATCGACACCGGGCTCACCATGGACTACCTCCTGGAGACCCTCAAGGCGCGCTACCCCGCGTCGCTGCGGGTCTGCGCGCTGCTGGACAAGAAGCCGCGCCGGCGGCGTGAGGTGCCCATCGACTTTGCCGGCTTCGTGATCCCCGACCGGTTCGTCGTGGGCTACGGCCTGGACTTCGCCGGCCGCTACCGCAACCTGCGCTACATCGGCGTGCTCAAGCCCGAACTGTACGGGAGTCCCACCGCGTGAGGTGAAGGAGATGGCGACGCGCATCGACGCACCGGCAGCGAGCGTGGCGGATCCCGCCGGCGGGGGCGAGTGGCTGGGCCGGGGCCGCATGGTCCGGCGGACCTACAGCCTGGAGGACGTGGCGCTGGTCCCCGCGGCGTCGACCCTCGACCCCGAGGATGTCGACACCTCCTGGCAGCTCGGACCGCATGTCTTCCGCCTGCCGTTCCTCGCCGCGGCGATGGACAGCGTGGTCGACGTCGGGATGGCCGAGGCGATGTGGCGGCTGGGCGGTCTCGCGGTGCTGAACCTGGAAGGGCTGCAGACCCGCTATGCGGATCCCGCCGAGCCGCTGGCTGCCGTGGCCGCGGCAGCGTCGGACGAGGTCGTCGCGCTGCTGCAGCGCCTGTACCAGGCACCGATCCGCGACGAGCTGGTGGTTGCGCGCGTGCGCGCCATCAAGGCGACCGGCGCGGTCTGCGCGGTGTCCGTGACGCCCGCGGCGGCCGCGCGCCTCGCGCCGATCGCGCAGCAGGCGGGGGCCGACCTCGTCCTGGTCCAGTCCACCGTGATCACCGAGGCCCACCGGTCCACGCGGGGACGGGCGCTCTCGCTGCGCCGGCTGGCTGACGCGCTCGGCGTGCCGGTGCTGGCGGGCAACTGCGTGTCGTACGAGGCGGCCCTGGGCCTCATGGAAGCGGGCGCGGCGGCCGTCTTCGTGGGCGTCGGGCCGGGCGCGGCCTGCACCAGCCGGCGCGTGCTCGGCATCGGGGTGCCGCAGGCCACGGCGATCTGCGACGTCGCCGCGGCGCGCGACGCCTACCTGGCCAGGACCGGCCGCTACGTGCCCGTGGTGGCCGACGGCGGCATCGCCACCGGGGGCGACGTGGTCAAGGCCATCGCCTGCGGCGCCGACGCGGTCATGCTGGGCTCGGCGCTGGCGCGCGCCGCGGAGGCGCCCGGCCGCGGCTTCCACTGGGGCATGGCGACCCCGCACGCAGCGCTGCCGCGCGGCACGCGCATCCGGGTAGGCACCACGGGGACCCTGCGGCAGATCCTGCTGGGCCCGGCGGCCACCGACGACGGGTCGCACAACCTGGCCGAGGCCCTGCGGACCGCCATGGGCATGTGTGGGGCGGCCACGATCCGCGAGATGCACCGCGTGGAGCTGGTGCTGGCGCCGCAGCTGGGGGTCGAGGGCAAGGCGGCGCAGTTCAACCAGCAGGTCGGGCAGGGACGCGCGCGGTGACGGTCCAGGCCGCCGCGCAGGCCCAGCCGTTGCCGGCGTCGGCGGCCCAGGAGCGGCCGGTCATCGTCCTGGACTTCGGCGCGCAGTACGCGCAGCTCATCGCGCGCCGCATCCGCGAAGCCCGCGTCTACAGCCTGATCCTGCCCTACGACACGCCGATCGCCCAGCTGCTGGCCTACCGGCCGCAGGGCATCGTGCTCTCCGGCGGGCCGGCCAGCGTCTACGCGCCCGGCGCGCCGCGGGTGGACCCGGCGCTCTTCGGCGCCGGCATCCCGATCCTGGGCATCTGCTACGGCATGCAGCTGATGGCTCACCTGCTCGGGGGGCGCACCGCGGCGGCCGACCAGCGCGAGTACGGCCGGACGCGCCTGTTCGTGGACGACGGGACCGATCTCTTCGTGGGACTGGAACCGCGTCTGATCTGCTGGATGAGCCATGGCGACTCGGTCGTGGCCCTGCCGCCGGGGTTCGTGGTGCTGGCCCACACCGACCGCAGCCCCATCGCGGCCATGGCGGATCGCGCCCGGCGCCTCTACGGCCTGCAGTTCCACCCTGAGGTGTCCCACACGCCCTGGGGCGTCGAGGTGCTGCGCAACTTCCTCTACGGGGTCTGCCGGTGCGAGCCCACCTGGACCATGGCGTCGTTCGTGGAGCGGGCGGTGAGCGCCGTCCGCGCGCAGGTGGGCGACGGTCGCGCGCTGTGCGCCCTGTCGGGCGGCGTGGACTCGGCGACCGCTGCAGCGCTGGTGCATCGCGCCATCGGGGACCAGCTCACCTGCGTCTTCGTGGACCACGGCCTGCTGCGCAAGGGCGAGGCCGAGCAGGTCCTGGCCACGTTCCGCGACACCTTCCAGATCCCGCTGGTCCACGTGGACGCCCGCGACCGGTTCCTGACACGCCTGCGGGGCGTGGTGGACCCCGAGGAGAAGCGCCGCATCATCGGGGAAGAGTTCGTGCGGGTGTTCGAGGAGCAGGCCGCACGCCTGGGACGGATCGACTTCCTCGTGCAGGGCACGCTCTACCCCGACGTGATCGAGAGCGGCACGCGCACCGCAGCGCGCATCAAGACCCACCACAACGTGGGCGGGTTGCCCGAGCGCATGGCCTTCCGGCTCGTGGAGCCGTTCCGCGACCTCTTCAAGGACGAGGTGCGCGAGGTGGCCCGGCAGCTGGGGCTGCCCGACCGGATGGTCATGCGGCATCCCTTCCCCGGCCCCGGGCTCGCCATCCGCGTCCTGGGCGAGGTGACGGCCGAGAAGCTGGCGCTGGTGCGCGAGGCCGACGCCATCATCCTCGACGAGCTGCGCGAGGCCGGCCTGACCGGACAGCTGTGGCAGGCCTTCGGCGTGCTGCTGCCGGTGCACACGGTCGGCGTGATGGGCGACGCGCGCACCTACGGGCAGGTGGTGGTGGTGCGCGCGGTCACCAGCGAGGACGGCATGACCGCCGACTGGGCGCGATTACCCGACGAGGTCCTGGAGGCCATCGCCAGCCGCATCACCCGCGAGGTGCCGGGCATCACCCGGGTCGTCTACGACCTCACCAGCAAGCCGCCGGCGACGATCGAGTGGGAGTGAGCCGGCGGGCGGCGGTCTCCCCGCGCCCCACCGCCTGCAGGCCCGGGCGTCCCTGGCACGTCGGCCCGCCGACCGATATAGTGAACGGCGGACCATGGACCTGCTGGCCGACCTGAACCCCGAACAACGGCGGGCGGTTACCCACCCCGGGGGGCCGCTGCTCGTGCTCGCCGGTGCCGGGTCGGGGAAGACCCGCGTGCTGACCTACCGCATCGCGTACCTGATCCGCGCCCGGGACGTGCCACCGGCGCGAATCCTGGCCGTCACCTTCACCAACAAGGCGGCGGCCGAGATGCGCCAGCGCCTGGAGCTGCTGCTGGGCGGCGCGGTCGCGCGGCCGATGTGGATCGGCACCTTCCACGCCATCTGCAGCCGCATCCTGCGCCAGGACGGCGCGGCGATCGGCATTCCCCCGACGTTTACGATCTACGACGAGGAGGAGCAGCGCCGGGTGCTGCGGCAGGCCATGGAGGCGCTCGGACTGGACGAGCGCCGCTACCCGCCGCAGGTGCTCCACGCCATCATCGGCCGGGCCAAGGACGACGCGCTGGACCCCGACCGCTTCGCCGCCCGCGCGCGGACCTACCTGGAGGAGGCGGCCGCGCGGGCCTGGCGGGCGTACGAAGCGCGGCTGCGCGAGGAGGGGGCCCTGGACTTCGACGACCTGCTGTGCGAGGTCCTGCGGCTGTTCGAGACGCACCCCGACGTCCTGGCCCGCTACCAGGAGCGCTTCCTCCACGTGCTGGTCGACGAGTACCAGGACACCAACCACGCTCAGTACCTGCTGGTGCGCGCGCTGGCCGGCCGCTGGCGCAACGTCACGGTGGTGGGCGATGACGACCAGTGTCTGCCACTCGGGACGCTGATCGACGGCCCCAATGGACCGCAGGCCATCGAGACGCTCACGCCGGGGACGCCCGTATGGGCGGCGTGCGGCAGCGGTCGGCTGGCGGCGCAGGCCGTGGCAGCGGTACGCCGGCAGCCCTACACCGGCCCGGTCGTCACGGTGCGGACCCGTGGCGGCCACAGCCTCACCGCGACCCCGAACCACCTGGTCTTCGCGCGTGTCGTGCCACAACCCGACATGCACTATGTCTACCTGATGCACCGACGGGGCGTGGGATTCCGGGTCGGGCGCAGCAGGGGTGTGCGCAGCCGGTCGGCCGGGGTGGTGGGCAACGGGCCAGGCCTGCGGCTGAACGGCATGGTGGCCGACCGGCTGTGGATTCTGGCCACCGCGCGCGACGACGCCGAGGCTGCCTGTCTGGAGCAACTGTACGCGTTCACCTACGGGATCCCGACCACGGTGTTCCACGTCCGTGGGCGGCGCATGCGTCTCCAGCAGGCGCACGTGGACCGGATCTTCCGCGAGATCGCGACCGAAGCGCGTGCGCATCGGCTGCTGGCCGACCTGGCCATGTGCCCCGAGTATCCGCACCTGCGCGCCGGCGCGGTGGTCCGCGGGCAGACAGCCCGCCGGCTGGTCTACTTCACCATGTTCGGCGATGGCCGTCGCTACCGTCATCGGGCGTGGTCCGATCACCGGATTCAGCTGGTCACGAGCGGCGAGGCGCTGCGCGCTCGGGTGGCCCGCGCCTACCCGACGCGGGAGAGCCGCGCCGCGGTCTGGCGCGTAGAAACGGCGCGCCGCGACTACGATGCCGGCTGGCAGATGGCGCGCCGTCTGGCCGCGCTGGTGGAGGGGGAGCCTGTGGTGCGCGCCCGCGTGGCCGCGGTGCGTCAGGATGCCACAGCCCGGTCGACGTCGCCGGTGCATCTGGTCATGCCGCTGGGGCACGTGCATCCTGGCATGCGGCTGTGCGTGGTGCGCGACGGACGGGTGGTCGAAGACGAGGTGGTCGAGCGCGGCATCGCGCACTACACGGGTCTGGTGTTCGACCTGGAGGTCCCGGACCTGCGCAGCTACGTCGCCGGCGGCGTCCTGGTCCACAACTCGATTTACCGGTGGCGCGGCGCCGACGTGCGCAACATCCTGGAGTTCGAGCACGACTACCCCGACGCCACCGTGGTCACCCTCACCCAGAACTACCGCTCCACCAAGACGATCCTGGCCGCCGCCCACGGCGTGATCCAGCACAACCCGCACCGCCACCCCAAGGACCTCTGGACCGCCAACGAGGACGGCGTGCCGGTGACGGTCTACGAGGCCGCCGACGGGGCCGACGAGGCGCAGTTCATCGTCGACGAGGTCCGGGCGCACCTCGCGGCCGGGGGCCGGCTGCGCGACGTGGCGGTGCTCTACCGCACCAACGCCCAGTCGCGGCTGCTGGAGGAGGCGTGCCTGCGGGCTGGCCTCCCCTACCAGGTCGTGGGCGGCGTGCGGTTCTACGAGCGCCGGGAGGTCAAGGACCTGCTGGCGTACCTGCGCCTGGTCGTCAACCCCAACGACCTGTCGAGCCTGCGGCGGGCCCTGGCCACGCCCAGGCGCGGGGTCGGGGAGACGTCGCTGCAGCGTTTCGTCGCCTACGCGCAGGCCGCCGGGTGCACGGTGCTGGAAGCGGCGGAGCGGCCCGAGGCGCTGGCGGAGGTCCCCCGGCCAGCCGCCCGGGCGCTGGAGGCCTTCGCCCGGCTGATCGCCGAGCTCCGTGACCTGGCGGCCCGGCTGCCGGCCAGCCAGGTGATCGCCCGGGCGATCGCGCTCACCGGCTATCAGGCGATGCTGGAAGCCGAAGGCACCGACGAGGCGTTCTCACGGCTGGAGAACCTGCGCGAGCTGGTCACCGTGGCGCAGGAGGTGGAGCAGGCCACGGGCGAGATCGACCTGGCCGCGTTCCTCCAGCACCTGGCGTTGGTGGCCGACGTGGACACCTACCGCGACGACCTCGACCGGCTGACGCTGATGACCCTGCACAGCGCCAAGGGCTTGGAGTTCCCCGTGGTCTTCATCGCCGGCCTGGAGGAAGGCCTCTGTCCGCACGCCCGGGCGATGGAGGAGGAGGGGGGCCTGGACGAAGAACGGCGCCTGTGCTACGTGGGGTTCACGCGGGCCAAGCGTCGGCTCGTCCTCACCCACGCCCGCACCCGCACGGTCTTCGGCGCCACGCACCTGGCCATCCCGTCGCGCTTCCTCGACGAGGTTCCCGCGGCGCTGGTGGTGGCGGCGCCTCCCCGGGAGCGGTGGGGTGGAGGGCCCGGGGAGCCCGCGGCCGTGCCGGCGGCAGGGCCCCGCGCCGCGACGGCCATCCCTGCGGTCGGCGCGCGTGTGCGGCACGCGAAGTTCGGCGAGGGGCAGGTGCTCGAGGTGGAAGGCGAGGGCGCGGGCGCGATCGTCACCGTCCGCTTCGCCGGCGCCGTGAAGCGGCTGGCCCTGGCCTACGCGCCGCTCGAGCCCGTCGACTGAACCAGGCGTGCAGCTGCGCCTGCAGTCTCTTGTGGACGTCGTGCCTCGGCACGGGCGAGGGCCGCTCGAGCCCGCCGACCGAACGAGGCGTGCCGCAGGGCGTCCTGGGGGCGTCGGGAAACGAGCGTGGAAGCACGACAGGAGATGGCCAACTCCTGACGGGCGGAACCGCGTTGCTGGCACCGCCGGGAGCCGATCCTGGTATGCTGGGGGTGCGATCACCGTACCGATGCCCGCGCCTCGGCGGCCGGAGGCTGCGGATCCGCCGGGCGGGGCCGGGAGCGCGCGTCGTCGGGTGGCCCGCGCCGGTATCCGCGCGGTGCCGCCGACGAAAGGGAGGGAGCGTGCGTCTCATGGCATCCAGACGGTTCCTCGTGATGCTGGTCGCAGCCACCGTGGTCCTGACGCCCGCTGCGGCCCGGAGCGGTGCTGCGCCCGGGCTCACCGCACCCAAGGTGGTGGAGGCGCCCGACATCGGCCGGGCCGGGGGGACGTTCGTGGTCACGTCGATCTCCGACCCCCGGACGTTCAACCTCGTCGTCGCCCAGGAGACCTCGTCCACCGTGCCGCTGGGCTACCTGTTCGAGAGCCTGACCGAGACGAACCGGATCACCACCGAGGTCGAGCCCAATCTGGCCGAGTCGTGGACCACGAGCCCCGACGGCCGCACGTGGACGTTCAGGCTCCGCCGGGGGGTGCAGTGGTTCGACGGACGGCCCGTGACGGCCGACGACGTGATCTTCACGCTGGATGCGATCTTCACCCCGGGGGTACAGTCCAGCTACCTTGACGTGCTCACCATCGCCGGCAGGCGGATCCAGTACCGGAAGGTCGACGACTACACTGTGGAGTTCCGCACCCACCAGCCCTTCGGGCCGTTCCTGCGCACGGTGGGCGGCATCGCGCCGCTCCCCAAGCACCGGCTGGAAGGCGTGCTGCGGGCTGGCGCCGCGGAGTTCAACCGGGCCTGGGGCATCAACACGCCGCCGCGCGAGCTGATCGGCAACGGGCCCTTCGTGATGCAGAGCTACACGCCCGGGCAGCGCATCGTCTACCTGCGCAACGACAAGTACTGGAAGGTGGACAAGCGCGGGCAGCGCCTGCCCTACCTGGCGCGGCTCGTGATCGAGATCGTGCCCAACGTGGATGCCGCCCGGCTGAAGTTCCTGGCCCGTGAGACCGACGTCTACGGCGCCCGGCCCCGGGAGTACGCCGAGTTCCGGGCGATGCAGCAGCAGCACAACTTCACCATCTTCGACGGGCCCCCGGCGTTTGGCACCGAGTTCCTGATGTTCAACCAGAACCCCGCCGGGGTACGGCCGCCCAAGCTGGCCTGGTTCCAGAACGTCCGGTTCCGCCAGGCGGTCAGCCACGCCATCGACCGGGACGCGATCGTGCGGCAGGTCTACGCGGGCCGGGCCACGCCGCAGTTCGGGCCGGTGAGCCCCGCCAACACGTTCTTCTTCAACCCCAACGTGCGCAAGTACCCGTACGATCTGGCCCGGGCCGAGGCGCTCCTGCGCGAGGCCGGGTTCGCCCGGGGGCCTGACGGCCTGCTGCGCGACAGTCAGGGGAACGTCGTCGAGTTCACCATCGCCACCAACGCTGGCAACGCCGACCGCGAGGCGATTGGCAACCTCATCCGGCAGGACCTGGCCAAGCTGGGCATGCGCGTCGTCTTCGCCCCCGAGGCGTTCAACACCCTGGTGGGCAAGCTCACGGGCACGTTCGCCTGGGAGGCGATGATCCTGGGGTTGACCGGCACCCTCGACCCCCACAACGGGCAGAACGTCTGGAAGTCCAGCGGCTCGCTGCACATGTGGTGGCCCAAGCAGGAACGGCCGGCCACCGACTGGGAGGCCGAGATCGACCGCCTCTTCGACCAGGCGGCCACCACCGTCGACCAGCAGAAGCGCCGGCAGCTCTACTTCCGCTGGCAGGAGATCGTGGCGGAGTACGTGCCGGTGATCTACACCGCCGCCCCGCTCACCCAGCCGGCGTTCCGCAACACCCTGGGCAACTTCAGCCCCGGCCCGCTGGCGTTCTATGACATCGAGACGATCTACTACCGGACCCCGTACCGCTAGGCGCGGGCGCCGCTCGCGCGGTCCCGGGCTCCGGCGGCAGCCGGCGTAGGCCAGCGCCTGGACGGGATGCTCCGGCACATCCTCCGACGCCTCCTCCAGATGATCCCCATGCTGCTGGGGATCACGCTGGTGTCGTTCGTCATCATCCAGCTCTCCCCGGGCGACTTCCTGGCCGAGATGCGCCTGAACCCCATCGTGAGCCCCCAGACCGTGGAGCAGATGCGCCGCAACTTCGGCCTCGACCAGCCCCTGCACGTGCAGTACCTCAAGTGGCTGTGGAACGCGGTGCGCCTGGACTTCGGCTACTCGTTCGCCTACCACGTGCCCGTGATGTGGCTGATCGGCTCGCGGCTGTTCAACACCCTGCTGCTCAACGTCGTGGCCCTGGCCGTGGCCTGGGCGATCGCCATTCCGCTGGGGATCCACGCGGCGCGGCGGCAGTACAGCTGGTCGGACAACGCCCTGTCGTTCGCCGCGTACGTGGGCATCTCCACGCCCACGTTCTTCTCGGGGCTGTTCCTGCTCTACTGGGCGTTCAGGACCGGGTGGCTCCCCATCGGCGGGATGACCAGCATCGCCTTCGACGAGCTGGCGTGGTGGCAGAAGGTGCTGGACGTCGCCCACCACATGGTGGTGCCGGTGCTGGTGCTGGGAGTGTTCTCGGTGGCGGGCCTCATGCGGCAGATGCGCGCCAACCTGCTGGAGGTGCTGCGCCAGGACTACGTGCGCACGGCCCGCGCCAAGGGCCTGCCCGAGCCCGTCGTGCTCAGCAAGCACGCGGTGCGCAACGCCATCAACCCCCTCATCACGATCTTCGGTTTCGAGCTGGGCGGCCTGCTGGGCGGCTCGGCGATCCTGGAGAACGTCATCGGCTGGCCCGGCCTGGGCAAGCTGATCGTCGAGGCGGTGCTCCAGAAGGACCTGTACGTGGTCATGGCGTCGCTGGTCATCGGGTCGGTGATGCTGGTCGTCGGCAACCTGATCGCCGACGTCCTGCTGGCCTACAGCGACCCGCGCATCAGATACGAATGAGGCGCGCGAGGACGACGATGGCGCACGACCTGGGACGACCGGCGCGGCGGCCGCGGGCGGCGGCCCCCCCGGCGGTGGTGCGCACGCCGGCGCAGCTGGCATGGCGGCAGCTGCGCCGGCACCGCATGGCGCTGGTCGGGGGCGCGGTGCTGGCGGTCCTCTACACCATCGTGCTGCTGGCCGAGTTCATCGCGCCGTACGGTCTGGACTTCAGCGATCGGGAACGCTTCTTCCACCCGCCGACGGTGCCCGCGTTCCGGGACGCCCGGGGGTGGAGCCTGCGGCCCTTCGTGCACCTGACCACCCTGCAGGATCCCGGGCTGCGGACGTACGTGGCCGACCCCAGCCGCCGGTACTACGTGCGGTTCCTGGTCCGGGGCGAGCCCTACCGGCTGTTCGGCCTCATCCCGTCGTCGTGGCACCTGTTCGGGGTGGATCCGCCGGCGCGGATCTTCCTCATGGGCACCGACCAGTCGGGCCGCGACCAGTTCAGCCGGATCATGTACGGGTCGCGCATCTCCATGTCCATCGGCGTGCTGGCCGCCGCCATCACCATTCCCATCGGCATGCTCTACGGCGGCATCGCCGGCTACTACGGCGGGCGGGTCGACAACCTCATGATGCGGGCCGCCGAGATCATCATGGCCTTTCCGGGCTTCTACCTGCTGCTGGCCCTCTCGGCGGTGCTGCCCACCCACGTGGGGTGCACTACCCGGTTCTACCTCATCACGGTCATTCTGGCGTTCCTGGGCTGGGCCGGCTTCTCGCGCCTGATTCGGGGCATGGTGCTGGCGCTCAAGGCCCAGGAGTACGTCCTGGCCGCCAAGGCCGCGGGCATGAACGACCTGCCCATCATCGTCCGCCACATCCTGCCCAACACCGCGTCCCTGGTCATCGTGGTGGCCACGCTGGGCATCCCCGGGGCGATCCTCGGCGAGTCGGCCCTGTCGTTCTTCGGGTTCGGCGTGCGCGAGCCGTGCGCGTCGTGGGGGAACCTGCTCACGGCCGCGTCGAACCTGCCCACGTTGATGCTGTCCCCCTGGTTGCTCTTCCCTGGGGTGTTCATCATCGCCGCCGTGGTGGCGTTCAACCTGTTCGGCGACGGGTTGCGCGACGCCCTGGACCCGCGCATGCGGACGGGCTAGCGGTGCCGGGAACGGCCCGCGCCGTGGCCCAGAGGCTCCAGCCCGGGCGCGCCCCGGCGCAGGGGCCCCTCCCCGCCGGGACGATGGCCGGGGTGGTGGCGCTCGTGGTGGGCATGACGGCCTTGCGGGCGGTGCTCGCGGCTCGCCTGCCGCTGCTCCACGACGAGGCGTACTACTGGCTGTGGGCCAGACGGCTCGCTTGGAGCTACGTGGACCACCCGCCGCTCGTGGCGTGGCTGCTGGCCATAGTCCGGCCGCTGGGGGACGCGGAGGTGTGGCTCCGGCTGCCCGCCCTGGCACTGGGCCTGGCGACCACCGGGGCGCTGTACCTGTTGGCCCGCGACCTGTTCGGCGCGCGCGCCGGCCTGCGGGCGGTGGTCCTGTTCCAGGTGGCGCCCGTGCTGGGCGCGGCCGGTCTGATGATGACCCCCGACGCGCCCATGTACCTGGCGTGGACCGTCGCCCTGCGGCTGGTGTGGGGGGCGCTGGCGGGCCGCCGCCGATGGTGGGGTGGGGCCGGCGTGGCGATGGGCGTGGCGATGCTCAGCAAGCTCTATGCCGTGACGCTGGGCGCCGGGGTGCTGGCCTACCTGCTCGCCGCCGACCGCGCCTGGTTGCGCCGCCGCGGACCGTACCTCGCGGCCGCCGTGGCCGCGCTGGCGCTGAGTCCCGTGGTCGCCTGGAACATCGCCCACGACTGGGCGGCGGTGCGTTTCCTCGTCCACTACCGAAGGGAGATCGGGGCACCACCCGGTACGGGCGCCTACTGGCGCCTGCTGACCCAGCACCTGCCCCTGGTGCTGTTCATGCTGCCAGCCTTCGCGTGGGCCTTGTGGGCCGCCTGGGCCAGACGGGCCGATCGGCGGTGGGCGTTCCTGTTCTGGACGGCGCTCCCGGCGGCGGTCGCCCCGCTGCTCGTGGCGCCGTTTGGCGCAGCGCGCGGCCACTGGATGGGCCCGGCATACCTCGGGCTCGCGGTGGCCCTGGCGGCACTCTGGCGCCCCTGGGTGACGGGCCTGGTCCTGGCGAACGCGACAATGCTGGCAGCGTTCGCCGCGGTGGTGCTGCTGCCGTGGGGCCCTCCGGTGCCCGGCGCGCGGGAGTTCTACGGCTGGAAGGAGGTCGGGAAGCGGGTTGCGGCTGAGGCTGCCACGCTGGGCGAACGCGCGGTCGTGGTGGCCGACCGCTACCAGGTCGCCGCCCAGCTGGCGTACCACACCCGTGAGAGGTTCCCAGCCCTCTTGCTGCCGGATGCGATCCCCGGCTCGATCTGGCCCCCGGTGGATGCCTATGTGGGGCGCCCAGGGGTGGTCGTCACCTACGCCCCGGATCGGTTCAGCCTGGAGCGGTGTCTCGACGGGATCACGGAGACGTCCCCGGTGGTGGTAACGCTGAAGGGCCATCGTGTGCAGGAGTTCCGCGTCTTCACGTTCCGCCGTTTGCGGGCGTGTCGATAGTCCCCGTCCGGCGAGGTCCCCGCACGCAATCAACTTTCGTCAACTCGTTGTGCGTACCCGGGACCAGACGGTGCCCCTCGTGGTTGACCATGCCTGCAATGCAGGCGGTGCGCGCGCCCGAGCTGGAGGGCCACAGGAGCTTGTACCTCGCTGGCGGCTGAGGTGCCTTTCGTGAGGGTTGCGGCGCCACCACCATGGGGGTGCGGCATCCGTGATCACCTCCGAAGCACCGCCGGGTGGGCCGGCGACGCCCTCGGAGAGGGGATTGTCGTGTGGTGTTGAGTATGCAATAGTATGCCTTGCTATACAGAGGCGAGAGGCCATGGCAGGAACCACCAAAGGCACACGCGGACGCCCGGCCGCGAGGGCGTCCGGGCATCTCGCCGGGGACCGCATGCTGACGGTCGAGGAAGTCGCCAGGTACCTGCAGCTCAACCGGCTGACAGTCTACCGGTACATCCGCACGGGAATGCTGCCGGCATCACGAATCGGGAAAGTCTACCGCATCAGGCTCGACGACGTCGAGCGGTTCCTGGAGGCGCGCAAGGTGGGTCAGGCCCCTGGCCCGTCCGCCGGCGCGGCCGAGGCGCCACGAGCTGGGGGCCGTGCACCTGTGGCGGTGCGCCGTGTTTCGGTGGCGGACGAGGAGATCGCCGTGGGCCCGCCGCGGGTCGAGCGGCCCGCCGGGCGGGAGGGCCGGCTGCTGGACGACGATCCGCTCGAGGTGCTGTTGCGCGGCTTGCACTAACACGAGGGGCGTGAGCCCGGCATCGCGACGAAGCGAGTGGGATCCCCAACGCACACCGCGGTACTCGCCGCGGTACTCACGAGGAGGAGAGGGACAATGACGAGAAGTCGACTGCCCCGTGCCCTGGCGCTGGTGGCCGTGGTGGCCCTGGCGCTCGGGCTGGGCGTGCCTGGCGCGGGCGCGCAGCCACGACGTGATACCGTCGTGATCGGCATGGCCCAGGAACCCGACGGGCTCATCATGGACTTCTGGTCCATGGCCGCAGGTCGGGCCGTGACCAACTCGGTGTTCACCGACATGGTGGGGTACAACGACAAGTGGGAGCTGATCCCGGGCACCGTCCAGAAGATCCCCACCCTCAAGGACGGCGACTGGCAGCTGCTGCCCGGGAACAAGATGAAGGTGACGTTCAAGCTCAAGCGGGGCTTCACCTGGCACGACGGCAGGCCCTACACCGCCCTGGACGTCTCGTGGACCTACCTGATGCTGCGCAACCCGCGGACGCCCACGGTGTCCCGGTTCGTGCTGCGCAAGATCGACAACGTGCTGGCCCCCGACCCGTACACCGTGGTGGTGCAGTGGAACGAGCGCTACCCGTTCGCCAACGTCAACCCCATCGGCGCCAGCCTGATCTACCCGCGGCACGTGATGGAACGGGATTACCTGCGCGACCCCGCCAGCCTGCGGAACAACCGGATGGCCCGGGCGCCCATCGGCAACGGGCCGTACAAGTTCGTCGAATGGGTGCCGGGCAGCCACATCACCCTCGAGGCCTACGACAAGTACCCGGAGGGCCCGCCCAAGATCCGGCGCCAGGTCTGGCGGTTCATCCTCGACTCCACCGTGCTCCAGGCCAACGTCATTGCCAACCAGGTGGATGTCACCGAGACCAACAACTTCTCCCTGGAGCAGATGCTGGAGATCGAACGGCGCAACCCCCAGCAGAAGACCTACTACACGCCGGCCCTCATCTGGGAGCACATCGACCTCAACCTCGACAACGAGTGGCTGAAGGACAAGCGTGTGCGGCAGGCCCTGGCCCACGCCATCAACCGGGAGGAGCTGAGCCAGAAGCTCTTCTACGGCAAGCAGCCGGTGGCCCACACGTGGCTGCCCGAACGGCACGAGGGCTACAACGCCGCCGTCAGGAAGTACGCCTATGACCCCGCCCGGGCGCGCCAGCTGCTGGCCGAGGCGGGCTTCACGCCGGGGCCCGACGGGATCCTCCGCGACAGCCGCGGGCAGCGCGTCGAGATGAGCATCATGACCACCGCTGGCAACGCCGTGCGGGAGCAGATCCAGCAGATCCTCAAGGAGCAGCTCCGGGCGGTGGGCATCGACCTGCGCATCGACAACCGTCCGGCCAGCGTGCTGTTCGGCCAGGTGACGGCGCGCCGGCAGTTCCCGCACATGGTGATGTACGCCTGGCTCCAGCAGCCCATCACCACTGGCTACACCCTCTGGCACTCCAGCCAGATCCCCAGCGCCCAGAACAACTGGGAGGGGCAGAACTACCCGGGGTGGCGCAACGCCGAGAACGACCGGTTACTGGAGCAGATCAACACCGAGATCGACGCGGCCAAGCGGGTGCAGCTGCTGAAGCGCCAGCAGGAGATCTGGGTCGACGAACTGCCGTCGATTCCGCTGTACTTCCGCCTGGCACTGAACACCGCCCACGCACGGTTGTCGCCGATCAAGCCGACGGGGCTGTCGGGGACGTACATCAACTGGAACTCGAAGGACTGGGTGTGGTCGCAGTAGCCTAGGGGGCGGGGCGGGCGCCCCCGCCCCGCCCCAGGCGATCGCCCCATGCAGCGCTTCCTGCTCCGCCGCCTGGTGCACGGCCTGATCATCCTGGTCGGGCTGTCGATCCTCGTGTTCACCCTGCTGGTGGCCACGCCGGGCGACCCGGTGGAGCTGATCGCCGCCAGCAACCCCGAGATCCGCCCGGAGGACGTCAAGGCCCTGCGCCAGTACTACGGGCTCGACGACCCGGTCTACGTCCGCTACGTCAAGTGGCTGCGCTCGACCCTGCGGGGCGACCTGGGCTACTCGCGTACCTACGGGACGCCGGTGGTCGCGATCCTGGGCGAGCGCCTGCGCAACACGCTCTGGCTGGTGGGCGCGGCGCTGGTGGTGGCCTTCGTCGTCGGGATCCTGGCCGGCATCTACTCGGCGCTCCACCAGTACTCGGTGGCCGACTACGTGGTGACCGTCCTGGCCTTCGCCGGTCACTCCGTGCCGGTCTTCTGGCAGGGGATCGTCTTCATCCTGATCTTCGCGGTCTGGTGGCCGATCCTGCCGGCCGGGGGCATGCTCACCCCGGGCGTGCCCCCGGGCTGGCCGGCGTTCGTCGACCGGCTGTGGCACCTGGTCCTGCCGGTGGTGGTGCTGGCCACGTTCAACACGGCCGTCTGGGCCCGGTACATGCGCAGCAGCATGCTCGAGGTGGTGCGGCAGGACTACATCCGCACGGCCCGCGCCAAGGGCAGCCCCGAGCGGCTCGTCATCCGGCGCCACGCCCTGCGCAACGCCCTGATCCCCATCATCACCCTGGTGGCGCTCTCGATCCCCGGCACCCTCAACGGCGCCGTGCTGACCGAGACCGTCTTCTCGTGGCCAGGCATGGGCCTGCTGCTGTTCCAGGCCGTGCTGGGACACGACTACAACGTGGCGATGGCCGTGCTGCTGTTCGCGGCGCTGATGACGGTGGTGTTCAACCTGCTGGCCGACGTGGCGTACGCGATGGCGGACCCCCGGATCCGCTACGACTGAGCGGCCCAGGAGGCGTGCGATGGCCCGGACGGGGACCCCGCAGGAACTCGCCCTCGAGCTCGAGCGCCGGCGCCGGGAGGCCGCCGGCGTAGCGGTGGGCCAGTCCTACTGGCAGGTCGTCTGGCGACGGTTCCTGCGCCACCGGCTGGCGTTGATCGGCGGCACCGTGGCCCTGGCCCTGACGCTCATGGCCCTCCTGGCCCCCTGGCTCGCGCCGCATCCCTTCGACCGCATCAACCTCTCCGAGCGCTGGATGCCGCCGCGTCTGGGCAACCCGTTCGGCACCGACGAGCTCGGCCGCGACGTGCTCACGCGCATCATGTTCGCCGGGCGCGTCTCGCTGGTGGTGGGCTACGTGACGGCGGTGGCCATCTCGGTCGTGGGGGCCGTGGTGGGCGCGCTGGCCGGGTTCTACGGCGGCTGGCTCGACAGTGTGCTGATGCGGCTGGTCGACGTCCTCATCGCGGTGCCGCTGCTGCCGCTCTACCTGATCCTGGCCGCGCTGCTGCCCGGCGGGGGCGTGGGCCGCATCGTGTTGATCTTCACGGCCTTCGGGTGGACCACCGTGGCGCGGCTGGTGCGGGGCCAGATCCTGTCCCTCAAGGGGCAGGACTTCGTCGAGGCCGGGCGGGCCATGGGCGCCTCGGAGGCGCGCATCATCCTCCGGCACCTGATCCCCAACGCCCTGGCGCCGGTCATCGTCGCGGCCACCCTCACTGTGGGGAACGCCATCCTCGCCGAGTCGGGGCTGTCGTACCTGGGGCTGGGGATCCAGCCGCCCACCCCCTCGTGGGGGAACATGCTCCAGCGGTCCCAGGAGTACTTGCTGAAGGCCTCGTGGCTGGCGGTCTTCCCGGGCGTGTTCATCTTCATCACCGTGCTCTCGTTCAACTTCCTGGGTGACGGGCTGCGCGACGCGCTCGACCCGCGCCTCAGGACGTGAACGGCCGACCTGGGCGATCGCCGGGAGCGCCGCGGCCCCCGGCGGCCGGTGGTGGCGGGGGCCACGACGGGCAGACGTGACGGCGGACAGACAATACGGCGGACAACGATATGGTGACAGACGATACGAAGGACAGACGATACCCTGCGTGGGAGGGAGACCGAGCATGGGACGGACACCGATGCGCGCGACGGTACGAGGCGGCGTGCTGGTCCTGGTGGTCGTGGCGCTGGCGCTGGGGCTGTGGCCGGGAGTCGGCGCAGCCCAGGGGCGCCGCGACACCGTGGTGATCGGCATGGCCCAGGAGCCCGACCTCCTGGGGCCCTTTTCGACCATGGCCGCGGCGGGGGTGATCCACAACTCGCTCTTCGCGTACTTCGCGCCGTTCAACGAGAAGTGGGTGCGGGTCCCGGTCCTGGTGGAGAAACTGCCCACCCTCAAGGACGGCGACTGGGTGCTGCTGCCCAACAAGAAGATGCGGGTGACCTGGAAGCTCCGCAAGGGGTTCACCTGGCACGACGGCAAGCCGGTGACGGCGCTGGATGCCCGTTTCAGCTACGGCATGCTCCGGAACCCGCAGACGCCGACCCTGCGGCGGGATATCTTGCGGAAGATCGACAACATCCTGGTACCCGATCCCAACAACCCGTACACGCTGGTGGTCCAGTGGAACGAGCTGTGGCCCTTCGCCAACGGCACGCCCTACGGGGAGGAGTACATGCTGCCCCGCCACCGGCTGGAGGGCCCCTACCTGCGCGACCCCTCCAGGCTCAAGGCCGATCCGTTCTTCCGGGCCCCCGTGGGCAACGGGCCCTACAGGTTGAAGGAGTGGGTGGCGGGTAGCCACATCACCCTGGAGGCCTACGACGGATGGGCAGGGGAGCGGCCGAAGATCAAGACCCTGACCTTCCGGTTCATCCTGGACTCCGTGGTGCTCACCGCGAACCAGATCGCGGGGACGGTGGATGCCACCGAGATCAACAACTTCGGCATCGAGCAGATGGTGGACATCGAGCGGCGCAACCCCAACGTCGCCACCCACTACACCGAAGCGCTGGTGTGGGAGCGGATCGAGTTCAACCTGGACAACGAGTGGCTGAAGGACAAGCGGGTGCGGCAGGCCATCGCCCACGCCATCGACCGGGAGGCGATCGTGCGGGCACTGTTCCACGGCCGCCAGCCCGTGGCCCACAGCTGGCTGCCGCCGCGCCACCCGGGCGCCCACCCTTCTATCAAGAAGTACGCCTACGACCCGGCGCGGGCCCGCGCGCTGCTCACCGAGGCCGGGTTCACCATGGGGCCGGACGGGATCCTGCGCGACCGGGCGGGCCGGCGGTTCGAGATGACCTTCATGACCACGGCCGGGAACGCGCCCCGCGAGCAGGGGCAGCAGATCATCAAGGAGCAGCTCAAGCAGGGGGGCATCGAGATCCGCATCGACAACGTCCCGGCGTCGGTCTTCTTCGGCCGCGTCGTGGTCCGGCGGCAGTGGCCCCACCTGGCCGAGTGGGCCACCCTGTTCACGCCCGAGACGCTGTGCTTCGCCTACTTCCACAGCAGCATGATCCCCAGCCCGGCCAACAACTGGGAGGGGTTCAACCGCGCCGGGTTCCGGCATCCCGAGGTGGACCGGCTCTGCGAGCAGATCAACCAGGAGCTGGACGAGGCCAAGCGCAACGAGCTGCTGCGGCGCCAGCAGGAGATCTACGCCGAGGAGCTCCCGTCGCTGCCGTTCTACTTCCGGCTGCAGCTCACCACGGCCATCAAGGCCCTCAAGAACGTCAAGCCGGTGGGGCTGGGCGGTTTCTACATCAACTGGAATGCGCACGAGTGGAACTACTGATGGTGGCCCGGGCGGGGCGGCCGCCCGCCGCCTCGCCCCGTGGCGCCGTCCCTCCCGGTGCCGCCGCGGGGCGCGACGCGGTCCCGGCAGGCTGACGACGGGGCTGGCGACACCTGCGGGCCGCGAGCTTGCGGGTGGGCCGGTGAGCCCGCGGGCAGACTGGTGCGCCGCCGGGTCGGCGGCGGGCCGGTGCGGGCGTCGTGCCGCCCGGGGCCCTGGGACCGCGGGCAGTGGGGGTCGGGCGCCCGGAGGATTCCCCCGCGGCGCGGAGAATCGTGTCGTCCAGTGACGACCGCGACGAGGTGAGGCGCGTGGCAGAGCCGTTGCTGTCGGTGCGCAATCTGAAGACGTACTTCTACACCGACGAGGGCGTGGTGCGGGCGGTGGACGGTCTCTCCTACGACCTCCACAAGGGCGAGACGCTGGGCATCGTGGGCGAGTCCGGGTGCGGCAAGAGCGTCCACGCGCTGTCCATCATGCGGCTCATCCCCACGCCGCCCGGGAAGATCGTGGAGGGCGAGATCTGGTTCGAGGGGCGCGACCTCCTCAAGCTCACCGACGAGGAGATGCGCCGCATCCGGGGCAACCGCATCGCCATGATCTTCCAGGAGCCGATGACCTCGCTCAACCCGGTGCTGACCATCGGCGAGCAGATCGCCGAGGCGGTCATGCTGCACCAGAAGCTCGACCGGCGCGCGGCCTGGGAGCGGGCCATCGAGATGCTGGAGCGGGTGAAGATCCCCCTGGCCCGGGAGCGCGTCAAGGACTACCCGCACCAGTTCTCGGGCGGCATGCGCCAGCGGGTGATGATCGCCATGGCGCTGTCGTGCAACCCGTCGATCCTGATCGCCGACGAGCCCACCACCGCCCTGGACGTGACGATCCAGGCGCAGATCCTCGACCTGATCCGGGAACTCCAGCAGGAGTTCCACATGGCGGTCATCATGATCACCCACAACCTGGGTGTCGTGGCCGAGATGTGCGACGACGTGGTGGTGATGTACGCCGGCAAGCCGGTGGAGCACGCCGACGTGCGGCGGATCTTCCGGGACCCCAAGCACCCCTACACGTGGGGCCTGCTGCACTCGGTGCCCAAGCTCTACGAGCGGCGTGAGCGCCTGATCCCCATCGAAGGGCAGCCGCCGTCGCTCATCGACCTGCCGCCGGGCTGCGCGTTCGCCCCGCGCTGTCCCTTCGCCATGGAGATCTGCGTGCAGGAGAACCCCCCCGACTACCCCGTCGGCCCGGACCACACCGCCAAGTGCTACCTCTACTCGGAGCACGCCAGCGAGGAAGACAAGCGCGCGGCGGCCCAGGCCGGGCTGGCGGTCTCGACCCGCGGCGTGTAGGAGGACCGGTCGTGGCGACCAACGGCGACGTCATCCTCGAGGTCAAGAACCTCGTCAAGCACTTCCCCATCACCAAGGGGTTCATCTTCCAGCGGCAGGTGGGCGCCGTCAAGGCCGTGGACGGCGTCTCGTTCTCGATCCGACGCGGCGAGACCCTGGGGCTGGTGGGCGAGTCGGGGTGCGGTAAGACCACCACCGGCCGGGTGATCCTGCGCCTGATGGAGCCCACATCCGGCGAGGTGCGCTTCGAGGGCCAGAACGTCCTGGCCCTGAACAAGGAAGAGCTGCGGCGGATGCGGCGCAACATGCAGATCATCTTCCAGGACCCGTACTCGTCGCTGAATCCCCGCATGACGGTGGGCGACATCATCGGCGAGCCCCTGGAGATCCACAACCTGGCCCGGGGCAAGGAGAAGGTGCGGCGCGTGCAGGAGCTGCTGGAGGTGGTGGGGCTCTCGCCCTACCACGCCAACCGCTACCCGCACGAGTTCTCAGGCGGACAGCGGCAGCGCATCGGCATCGCCCGGGCCCTGGCCGTGAACCCCAAGCTCATCATCTGCGACGAGCCCGTCTCGGCGCTGGACGTCTCCATCCAGGCCCAGGTCCTCAACCTGCTGCAGGAACTGCAGAAGGAGTTCGGCCTCACCTACCTGTTCATCGCCCACGACCTCTCGGTGGTCAAGCACATCAGCGACCGCATCGCGGTGATGTACCTGGGCAAGATCGTCGAGATCGCCGACGCCGACGAGCTGTTCGCCAACCCCCAGCACCCCTACACCGAGGCGCTGCTGTCGGCCGTGCCGATCCCGGATCCGACGATCCGGCGCGAGCGGATCATCCTGCCCGGCGACGTGCCCAGCCCCGTCAACCCGCCGCGGGGCTGCCGGTTCCACACCCGGTGCCTGTACGCCCGGGAGTCGTGCAAGGTCAACGAGCAGGAGCTGGTGGACGTCGGTGGCGGCCACTACGTGGCGTGCGAGGTGCTGCCGTTCCGCCACCAGCGCAGCAAGGCGGCCGTCGTCAAGGCGCCGACGGCGTAGCCGGTGCCGCGCCGCGTCTCGGGTGCCGGGGCCGCGACGGCCCCGGCACCCGTGCGTTCGTCGTGCTACCATGAGGGCGATGCGCGGCGCCCCGAGGTCCCATGATCGATCGTGAGACGGTCGCCCACGTGGCCCACCTGGCCCGGCTGGCCCTGACGGAGGAGGAGCGCCAGCGGTTCGTCGAGCAGCTGGGCCGCATCCTGGAGTACATCGCGCGCCTCAACGCCCTGGACCTGACCGACGTACCGCCCACGACGCACGTGGTGCCGATGGTCAACGTCTTCCGGGCCGACGTGGTGCGGCCGTCGCTGGCGCGCGAGGAGGTGCTGGCCGCGGCGCCGGCGCACGCCGACGGGTTCTTCGTCGTGCCGCGGGTCCTGGAGGCAGCGGCGGACGATGGATGATCTGGCCTTCGCCAGCGCCCGGGACCTGGTGGCGGCCTACCGGGCCGGGACGGTGCGGCCCTCGCAGGTCGTGGAGGTCGCCCTGGACCGGATCGCGCGGTTAGATCCGCTCCTCCACGCCTTCCTCACCGTGGACGCCGACGGGGCCCGCCGCGCAGCGGCGGCCTGGGACGCGCGCATCGCGGACGGCGCCGACGCCCTGCCGCCGCTCGCCGGCGTCCCGGTCGCCATCAAGGACAACATCTGCACGCGCGGGATACCCACCACGTGCGCGTCGCGCATCCTGGAAGGGTGGGTCCCGCCGTACGACGCCACGGTGGTGGCGCGCCTGCGGGACGCCGGCGCCATCGTGCTGGGCAAGACCAACCTGGACGAGTTCGCCATGGGCTCGTCGACGGAGCACTCGGCGTTCGGCCCGACCCGCAACCCCTGGGATCCCACCCGCGTGCCGGGCGGATCCTCCGGAGGCTCGGCGGCGGCCGTGGCGGCGGGGATGGTCCCGCTGGCCCTGGGGTCCGACACGGGCGGATCGGTCCGGTTGCCGGCCGGCTTCTGCGGCGTGGTGGGCCTCAAGCCGACCTACGGGCGCGTGTCGCGCTACGGCCTGGTGGCCTTCGCCTCGTCGCTCGACCAGATCGGCCCGATCGCGCGCGACGTGGCCGACTGCGCGCTGCTGCTGGGGGTGCTGGCCGGCCATGACCCCGCCGACGCGACGTCCGCGGACGTGCCGACACCGGACTACCTGGCCGCGCTGGGTGAGGACGCGGCGGGGCTGCGCCTGGGCGTACCCCGGGAGGCCTTCGGCGAGGGCGTGGCCCCCGCCGTGGCTGACGCGCTGCGCGAAGCCCTGCGTGTGTTTGCGAACCTGGGGTGCGACGTCGCGGAGATCAGCCTGCCCACCATCGATGCGGCGCTCCCCGCCTACTACATCCTGGCGCCGGCCGAGGCGTCGTCGAACCTGGCCCGCTACGACGGCGTGCGGTACGGGCTGCGCGTGCCGGGCGAGGACCTGGCCGCCATGGTGGCCCAGACCCGGCGGCAGGGGTTCGGGGCCGAGGTGCAACGCCGGATCATGCTCGGCACCTACGCGCTCTCGGCGGGCTACTACGAGGCGTTCTACCTGAAGGCGCAACGGGCGCGCACGCTGGTGGCCCGCGACTTCGCCCGGGCGTTCGAGCGCGTGGACCTGGTGGTGCTGCCGGTGGCGCCCACGCCGGCGTTCCGCCTGGGCGAAAAGGCCGACGACCCGCTGCAGATGTACCTCTCGGACATCTTCACGATCTCGGTGAACCTGGCGGGGCTGCCGGGCCTGGCGCTCCCCTGCGGCATGGCCGATGGCCTGCCGATCGGGCTGCAGCTCGTCGGCCGGGCCTTCGACGAGGTGACGCTGCTGCGGGCAGGGTACGCCTACGAGCAGGCCGCCGGCTGGGCCCGGCGCCGGCCGCCGGTGGGGTGAGGGCGTCCGTGGCCCGCGACGTCGCCGTCGCCTACGAGACCGTGATCGGGCTGGAGATCCACGTCCAGCTGCTGACAGCATCCAAGATGTTCTGCGGGTGCGCCGTCAGCTTCGGGGCGCCGCCCAACACGCTGACGTGTCCCGTGTGCCTGGGCCTGCCGGGCGCGTTGCCTGTCGTCAACCGGGCCGCTGTCGAGCTGGGCCTGCGGACCGCGCTGGCCCTGGGCTGCCGGATCAGCCCCCACAGCCGGTTCCACCGGAAGAACTACTTCTACCCCGACCTCCCGAAGAACTACCAGATCTCCCAGTACCAGTACGCCGACCATCCGCCGCTGGCCACCGACGGGCACCTGGAGCTCCAGACCGAGGGCGGCGTGCGTACCGTGCGCATCCGGCGGGTGCACCTGGAGGAGGACACCGGGCGCCTGGTGCACCCCGACGATCCTGCCCGGGGCAGTCTGATCGACTACAACCGCTCGGGTGTGCCGCTGATGGAGATCGTGACCGAACCCGACCTGCGCTCGCCCGCCGAGGCGCGCGACTTCCTCGTGGCCCTGCGGCGGCTGCTGCAGTTCGCCCGCATCAGCACGGGGCGCATGGAGGAGGGCACCCTGCGCTGCGATGCCAACGTCTCGCTGCGGCGCCCGGGCAGCGCGTGGGGCACCCGCACCGAGGTCAAGAACATGAACTCGCTGCGGGCGGTTGAGCGCGCCCTGGCGTTCGAGGTGGCGCGCCAGCGGGCCGTGCTGGAGCAGGGCGGCGAGGTGGTGCAGGAGACACGCCACTGGGACGAGCGGCGCGAGGTCACCTTCGCATCCCGCACCAAGGAGGAAGCGCAGGACTACCGGTACTTCCCAGAGCCCGACCTGGTTCCCATCGTCGTGGACGAGGCCTGGCTGGCGGCGATCCGCGCCTCGCTCCCGGAACTGCCCGCCGCCCGGCGTGCGCGCTTCGTGGCCGCCTACGGGCTCTCGCCGTACGACGCTGACCTGCTCACCGCGACGCCGGCCACCGCCGACCTGTTCGAGCAGACCGTGGCCCGCTACCCCGCGCCCAAGACCGTGGCCAACTGGCTGCTGGGCGAGGTGGCCGGCTACCTGAACGAGCACGGCCTGGAGCTCGAGCAGGTGCCGCTGTCCGCCGAGCGGCTGGCTGCGTTGCTGCGCCTCATCGAGCAGGGACACCTCAGCGGCCGGATGGCCAAAGAGGTGCTGGTGGAGATGCTGGCGCACGACCGCGATCCGGTCGCGATCGTGGAGGCCAGGGGGCTGCGCCAGATCAGCGACGACGCCACCCTGCGCGCGGTGATCGACCGCGTGCTGGCTGAGCATCCCGGGCCGGTGGCCGACGTCCGCGCGGGGAAGGACAAGGCGCTGACGTTCCTGATCGGGCAGGTGATGCGCGCCACGCAGGGGCGGGCCAATCCCGAGGTCGTCCACCGGCTGCTCCGCGAGCGGTTAGGACGGGCGTGAGGACGCGCGGCGCGCTTCCCCCTGCAGGTGCGTCGGGCGGGCCGTCCGGCCGGCAACGGCGGGACGCTGTGCCCGCGCCGGGTGCCGGGCCGCGGGCGCGGCCGCCTGTCGGACCTATCGGAGGCGCGGTGCGTCCCCGACCGTCGCGGCAGCCCGTGGTACCGCGGACCGGCGAGCGCCTCACGGTGCGGTTCACGGGCCTGGCCACCGACGGCGCCGCGCTCGCCCGCGTCGGCCTGGCCACGCTGTCCGTGCCCTTCGGCATCCCCGGCGAGGACGCGGTCGTCGAGGTCACCCGGGGCGGCCGCCGGGCAGAGGGCCGCCTGGTCGCGCTGGTGCGCAAGTCGGCCGACGTCACCCCGGCGCGTTGCCCGCACTTCGGGCGGTGCGGGGGCTGTCAGTGGCAGCACCTGGTGCCCGACGCGCAGCGCCGCCTCAAGACCCGGCTGGTGCGTGACTTCCTGAAGGAGCACGTCGGCGTACGGCGCGACCTGGTGGCCGAGACCGTCGGAGGCGAGGTCTGGGCCTATCGCAACGTGCTGCGCGCCACCGTCGGCGCCCGCGAGGGCCGCGCCGTCGTCGGGTTCTACGTCACCGGGGGCGCCCGCGTCGTGGACGTCGCCGCCTGCCCGGTGCAGCACCCCGCCAACGAAGCGATCCTCCATGCCGTGCGGCGCGCCGTGCGGGCCCTGGGCTGGCCGCCCTACGACCGCAGCACGGGGCACGGGCTCGTGCGCGGAGTGGTGGGACTGGCGGCGCACGCCACGGGCGAGGCCCTGCTGGTGCTCTCCACCGCCCGCGCCCTGCCCGATCCCACGGCGCTGGTGCACGCGCTCATCGACCGCGTGCCAGGCCTCGTCGGCATCCTGCACACGGTCCAGCCGGCGCCGACGCTGGAGCTGCTCGGCCCGCGTGTGCGGTTGCTGTGGGGGCGCGCCTACGTCGAGGACGAGATCGCCGGCTACCGGATCCGCCTGCGGCCCGACAGCGACCTGCCGCCCAACCCGAGCGCCCTGCCGCTGCTGCTCGAGGCGATCCTGCGCCTGGCCGCCCCCGACGCGCACGACGCCGTCGTCGACCTGCACGCGACCACGCCGCTCGCGGTGCTGGCCCTGGCGGGGCGCGCGCAGGTGGCCACCGGGCTGGTGGCGCGCCGGCGGCTGCTGGACGACCACCGTGCGGCGGCCGCAGCCAACGGTGTGCCCAACGCCGTCTTCGTGCCGCGCACGCCGCGCGCGTACCTGGCGCGCGCCGCCCGCAGGCGGCGGCCGCAGGTCGCGCTGGTGGAGAGCCGGGGGCAGGGGCTGGAGCCCGCGGTGGTGGAAGCCGTGGCCGGCTGCGGGATCCCGCGCGTGGTGAGCGTGGCGCGGTCGCTGGCAGCCTGCGCCCGCGACCTGCACGCCTGGCAGCGCGCCGGGTACCGGGTGGAGCGCGTCTGCCCGGTCGATCTGTTGCCGCACACCAGCCACGTGCACGTGGTGGTCGGGCTGCGCCGTGCGGACGGCGGGTGAGCCCGCGCCTGTGCTACAATGCCCGGTGAGCCCATGGCCGACGTCTTCGTGCACTGCCACCTCCACACCGAGTACTCCCTGCTCGACGGTGCTGCGCGGATCGAGCCGCTGGTCAAGGCGGCGGCCGCGATGGGCATGCCCGCCGTGGCCATCACCGATCACGGCGCGATGTACGGGGTCGTCGAGTTCTACCTGCAGGCGCGCCAGCACGGGCTGAAGCCCATCATCGGCGTCGAGGCCTACGTCGCGCCGCGCCGGCACACCGACCGCGACCCCAAGCTCGACGCCACGCCCTCGCACCTGGTGCTGCTGGCCACGGACCTGCAGGGCTACCGGAACCTGCTGCGGTTGACGACCCACGCGCACCTCGACGGGTTCTACTACAAGCCCCGGATCGATCGCGAGTTGCTGGCCCGCCACCACCAGGGGCTGGTGGCCCTGTCGGGGTGTCTGCAGGGCGAGGTGACCCGGGCGCTGGTGCGCGACGACTACCGCGCGGCCCGCGAGATCGCCGCGACCTACCGCGACATCTTCGGCCCCGACCGCTTCTTCCTGGAAGTGCAGGACCACGGGCTCCCCGAGCAGCGGGTGAACATCCAGGGGATGCGGCGGCTGGCCGCCGAGCTGGGGCTGCGCCTGGTGGCGACCAACGACGTGCACTACGTGCGGCGCGACGAGGCCGACGCTCAGGACGCCCTGATGTGCATCCAGATGAACGTGACCCTGGAGGCGACCGACAAGCCGCGCATGGGGGCGGTGCCGGAGTTCTACCTCAAGAGCCCGGCGGAGATGGCCCACCGGTTCGCCGAGCTGCCCGACGCGCTGCGGACGACGGTGGAGATCGCCGAGCGGGTGCACCTGGAGCTGGAGCTGGGCCGGCCCAAGCTCCCCCACTTCCCCGTGCCCGCGGGTGAGACGCCCGATTCGTACCTGCGCCGGCTGTGCGAGGAGGGGCTGCGGCGGCTCTACGGGCGGCCGCAGCCGCAGGTCCAGGCACGCCTGGACGAGGAGCTCCGCGTCATCGCCCAGATGGGGTACGCGCCCTACTTCCTCATCGTGTGGGACTTCGTGACGTTCGCACGGCGCCGCGGCATCCTCACCACCGTCCGGGGCTCGGCGGCCGGCAGTCTGGTCCTCTACACCCTGGGCGTCACCGACGTGGATCCGCTGGCCTACCGGCTGCCCTTCGAGCGCTTCCTGAACCTGGAGCGCTACACGATGCCCGACATCGACGTCGACTTCATGGACAGCCGGCGCGACGAGGTGATTCGCTACGTGATCGACAAGTACGGTGCCGATCACGTGGCCCAGATCATCACCTTCGGCACCATGGGCGCGCGCCAGGCCGTGCGCGACGTCGGGCGGGTGCTGGGGCTGCCCTACGGCGACGTGGACCGGATCGCCAAGCTCATCCCGTTCAACGCCACCATCGACGAGGCCGAGCGGGCGGACCCCGAGCTGCGCCGTGCCGCCGACGAGTCCCCCCAGGTCCGGCGGCTGCTGGAGCTCGCGCGCCGGCTGGAGGGTGTCGCCCGGCACGCCAGCACCCACGCCGCCGGCGTCATCATCTCCCGCGACCCCCTCATCGAGCTGGTCCCGCTGCAGCGCGCTACCCGCGGCGACCTGGTGATGACCCAGTACGACATGGACGCCGTGGAGAAGATCGGGCTGCTGAAGATGGACTTCCTGGGCCTGTCGTACCTGACGATCCTGCACCGCGCCCTGGAGATCATCCGGCAGACCCGCGGGGTCGCCATCGACCTCAAGCGCATCCCGCTGGACGACCGCGCGACGTTCGAGCTCCTGTCCCGGGGCGACACGGTCGGCATCTTCCAGCTGGAGGGCGCCGGCATGACGCGCTACCTGAAGGAGCTCAAGCCGACCCGCATCGAGGACATCTTCGCCATGGTGGCGCTGTTCCGGCCGGGCCCCATGGCCAACATCCCGGCCTACATCCGCCGCAAGCACGGGGCCGAGCCCATCACGTACCTGCACCCGCTCCTGGAGCCCGTGCTGGCAGACACCTACGGGGTGATGGTCTACCAGGAGGACGTCATGGCCGTCTGCCAGGCCGTGGCCGGCTTCACGCTGGCCGAGGCCGACGTCCTCTGTTACGCCATCCGCAAGAAGATCAAGGACCGGCTGGAGGCGCAGCGCGAGAAGTTCCTGGCCGGCTGCCGCCAGCAGGGGGTACCCCGCAAGGTGGCCGAGCAGATCTGGGAGCAGTTCGAACCCTTCGCCCGCTACGGGTTCAACCGCGCCCACGCGGCCTGCTACGGCCTGATCGCCTACCAGACCGCCTACCTGAAGGCGCACTACCCCGCCGAGTACATGGCGGCGGTCCTCAGCGTTGAGGCGCAGGGGCAGGACTGGATGGCGAAGGTGGCCGGCGCGGTGGCGGAGTGCCAGCGCATGGGGATCCCGGTGCTGCCGCCCGACGTCAACGCGTCGGCGGACACGTTCACCGTGGTAGGCGAGACCATCCGGTTCGGGCTCGCGGCCGTGAAGCACGTCGGCCAGGGTGCGGTGGAGGAGATCCTGCGGGCACGGGCAGCCGGCGGGCCGTTCCGGTCGCTGGCGGACCTGGTCGCGCGGGTCGACACCCGGGTGGTGAACAAGCGCGTGCTCGAGAGCCTGATCAAGGCCGGCGCCTTCGACTCCCTGGGCCGACCCCGGGCGGCGCTGTTGCAGGATCTGGACGGCGTCCTCAGCGCCGGCCAGCGCCTGGCCCGGGCGCGCGCGGCGGCCCAGACCGGGCTGTTCGGCGACGCCGGCGGGTCGGACGACGCCGAGGCCCCGCCGGCGGCAGTGGAGGAGTTCTCGCGTGCCGAGCTGCTGGCCATGGAGAAGGACATGCTCGGCCTCTACGTCTCCGGCCACCCGCTGGCGGCGGTCCGCGAGCGCCTGGCCGCGCGGATCACGGCGACGATCGACCAGCTGGCAGAGCTGCGCGACCGCAGCGAGGTGGTCATAGGCGGCCTGATCACCGCGCTGAAGCGGACCACCACCCGGGCAGGTGCCGCCATGGCGTTTCTGACGCTGGAAGACCTCACGGGCAGCGTGGAGGTCATCGTCTTCCCCAAGACCTACGAGGCGGCGCACCTCGTGCTCAAGCGCGACGCCGTCGTGATCGTGCGCGGCCGGGTGGACGTGGCCGAGCAGCAGGTGAAGGTGCTGGCCGAGGCCGTGCTGCCCCTGGACGACGCGCCCGGGGCCGGAGCGGCCAACGGCGGGGCCGAGGTGCTGCACGTCGTCGTGGACGCGGATCGTCATGGCGAGGCCGGCCTGCACCGGCTGCGGGCGGTGCTCCAGCGGCACGCCGGCGACCGGCGCGTCCTGCTCACCGTGCGCGCCGCGGGCCGCGAGGTGCGCATGCAGGCGGGCGCACTGGGCGTGGCGCCCGGGACGCGGGTGATCGAGGCCGTCGAGGCGTTGCTGGGCCCCCAGACGGCCCGCTGGCTGCCAGCCGACCATGGCTGACCCGCCCGCCGCCCTCGGTGCGTCCGGGGATCACGGGGCGGCCCCTGCGCCCCCGGAGGTGATCGCCGCGCACGCTGGGACGGACGCGCAGCCGGCAGGCACGCGGCTGTCCGGACGGACGGCGACGTTTCCCTGGCGCCTGGCCGCGCTGCTGGTGGGGATCGCTGCGGGTGGTGCGTATCTCGCCGGCACCCGCAGCGTCCCGGTGCCGCCCACGTTCCCCCAGGAGACGGCCGCGATGCGCGCCCCCGCGCCGGCGTTCGTGCTCCCGTCGCTGCGAGACCCCGGGACGATCGCCCTGCAGGAGTTCCGCGGCCAGGTGGTGGTGCTCAACTTCTTCGCCTCGTGGTGCAAGCCGTGCGAGCTGGAGGCCGCCGACCTGCAGCGGACCTGGGAGGCGATGGAGGGCCGGGGCGTCGTGCTGCTGGGGATCGCCATCCAGGACCGCGACGAGGACGCGCGACAGTTCCTCCGCAGGCACGGGCTGACCTACCCTGCGGCGATCGATCGCGACAACCGCGTGGCGGACGCCTACCGCGTCACCGGGATCCCCACGACGGTCTTCGTCGACCCGTGGGGCCGGCTGGCTGGCCGCCACGTGGGCGTCTTCGTGGGGGCAGAAGGCCGGGCCCGCCTGCAGGCCCGCATCGAGGCGGCCCGCCGGAGCGCGCCGTGAGAGGCCGCGCCCGGGCCAGGGTCGCGGGCCTCCAGCTGGTGGCCGCTGTCGTGCTGCTGGGGCTGGGCTTCCTCTTCGTCGTGCAGTTTCGGGCCGGGCGCCTGCTCAGCGCCCAGCCGGAGGTGCCCACGCGCAACATCTACGCTATGGCGACGCTGCTCCAGCAGGAGCGCGCCGCCCGCGCGGCGCTCGAGCGCCGGGTCGCGGAACTCGCGCAGCAGCTGGCCCAGTACGAGCGCACCGCGGCCGAGGGGAAGACGCTGGCCGCGGCCATGAGCAAAGAGCTGGAGCACCTGCGGGTGCAGGCCGGGCTGCGCGCGATGCAGGGGCCCGGTGTGGTGGTCGTGGTCCAGGACGCCCCACAGAAGACCGCCGGGGCGCCCGTGGTGGTCACCTACCACGACCTGGTGGCCATCGTCAACGAGTTGTGGGCCGCCGGGGCAGAGGCGGTGGCGGTGAACGGCCAGCGCGTGGTGGCGACCACCGGGTTCGGCCAGGTGGGGGGCACGATCGTGGTCGATCTCCAGCGGCTGGTCGCACCGTTCACCATCGTGGCGCTGGGGGATCCGGCCACGCTGGACGGTGCGCTTACGATCCGGGGCGGCGTGGTGGAGGGCCTGCGGGCCCTGGGACTGTCGATCAGCATCACGCGCCACGGGACCCTGACCGTCCCCGCCCATCGGGGCGGCGTGAAGTTCGAGCACGCGCGGCCGGTCGAGTGATAGTGATGGACGACGGGTCCACCGGCGGCGTTTGGGACGTCGTCATCGCGGGCGCGTCGTTCGCCGGGCTGGCGGTGGCCCGCGCGCTGGCCGGAGCGCCGGCTGGCGGCCCTCCAGCCGACCTGGGGGTGCGCCCGCCCGGAGGGCCGTCCGCGGACGCAGGGAGGCCCGGCTCTCGCAGCGGAACTACGCGATCGACGTCGGCTGGGCCGTCTGCAGCCGCAGGAAGGTCCGACCGCACGCGACCTGCCCACAGGATCCTGCTGCTGGACCCGCAGCGGATCGGGGAGGGCGTGACCTCGGCGTGCGCCGCGCCCGTGCGCGTCGTGCGCCTGATGGGCGCCGAGGCAGCCATCGCGCAGGTGCACGATGCGCTCGTGCTGCACACCCCCGACGGTGACGCCCGCTGGCCGCTACCCGAACCCTTCTGCACCTTCGACTATCGCCGTTTTTGCCACCAGGCGGCTGCGGGGTGTGGGGCGGCGTTTCGCCTGGCCAGGGTGCGCGGACGCGACGGCCGGCGGGTACTGACATCAGACGGCGTGGTCGAGGCCCGGTTCCTGGTGGACGCGACCGGCCCCCGCGCGGCCCTGGCAGGCCCCAGCCGGCCGCGCTACGTGGCTTTCGGGATCGAGTCGGAGGTCCCCCGGCCGGTGGACGCCGGATTGCACTTCCACTTCCTCCCGGACCTCCCCGACGGCTACGCGTGGGCATTCCCGGCGGGGGACCGGACACGCTTTGGCGTCCTCTCCTACCGTGGCCGCACGAAGCTGCTCCCCGTCCTCCGGCGGTTCATGGGCCGGTTCGGGGTGACGCCCGGCGACCTGCACGGCGGCTACCTCGCCACGGGATGGACCGCGGGCGTCGCCGCGGACGTGTTCGTGGTGGGCGATGCGGCGGGCCACTGCCTGCCGCTGTCGGGCGAAGGGATCCGCACGGCGGTGCTGGCCGGCCTGCGGTGCGGCACGCTGCTCCGCGAGGTGCTCGATGGCCGGCTCACCGAAGCCCGAGCCCAGGACGCCTACCGGGCGTTCCTTGCCACCGCACGATGGCGCTACCGGGTCCTGCTGCTCGGCAACCTCCTGCTGCTCGCGCTGCCCCGGCGGGCGCTTGGGCCGGCGGTCCGGTGGCTGGCGCGGCCCAGGGTACGGCGGTGGTTCTTCGGGCACTACCTGGGGATCCTCGACGGGGCACAGCCCGCGGGGTCCAGAGCGCCGACGCACGGTGCCCCGGACTGGTTGCGCGCTCAGTAGCCGCGCGCCCATGACCGCGCGGGGTTCGAAGCGCCGACGCATGGTGGCCCGGGTTCGCCGCCTGCCCTGGCCGGTTGAACCGTCCCAACGCCGAATGCTACCATGGGCCTGGCCGGGGTGGCGGAACTGGCTGACGCGCTTGACTCAAAATCAAGTGGGGCATAGGCCCCTTGCGGGTTCGAATCCCGCCCCCGGCACCACCTGTCGTGGACCTGCGGCCTAAGCCTCCGCAACCTGACGTGCGGTCCGACGATGCCTGCCGCGGGTGGCGCCCGTGAGCGGAACGCTGGTCCTCCTCGACACCAACGGCTTGATCTACCGGGCGTTCTACGCGCTGCCCTACCTGACGACCTCGTCGGGGCGGCCCACCAACGCGGTCTACGGCCTGACGGCCATGGTGTTGAAGGTGCTGGAGGAAGAGCGTCCCGACTTCATCGCCGCGGCCTTCGACCGGCCGGAGCCGACGTTCCGGCACGCGCAGTACGAGGCCTACAAGGCCCACCGCGAGGCGATGCCCGACGACCTGCGGCCGCAGGTGGCCCTGGCCAAGCGGGTGCTGGAGGCGCTGCGGATTCCCATCGTGGAGGTCCCGGGGTACGAGGCCGACGACGTCATCGCGACGCTGGCGCGCCGCGCGGCCGCCGATGGCCTCGAGGTCCTGATCGTGAGCGGCGACCTGGACACGCTCCAGGTGGTCGGTCCCCGGATCCGCGTGATGGTGACCAGCCGGGGGGTCACCGAGACCGTCGTGTACGACGAGGCCCGGGTGCGCGCGCGCTTCGGGTTCGCCCCCGCGTTGCTGCCAGACTACAAGAGCCTGCGCGGCGATCCCAGCGACAACATCCCTGGCGTCCCCGGGGTCGGCGAGAAGACCGCAGCGTCCCTCGTGGCGCAGTTTGGCACCGTAGAGCAACTCCTCGCCCGCCTGGAGGAGGTCCCGCCCAGGCTGCGCGCGGCCCTCGCCCAGGCGGCCGACCAGATCAGGCAGAGCAAAGCGCTGGCGACGCTTCGCACCGACGTGCCGCTCACCGTCGACTGGGAGGCGTTGCGCACCCGCCCCCCCGATCGTGACGCCGTGGAGGCCCTGTTCACGGAGCTGGAGTTCCGGGTGTTCCTGGAGCGCATGCGCGCGCAGCCCGACCCCGCTGCCCGCCCGTCGGCTGCTCCCACCGTCGCGCCGGCGGTCGGCGGCGACGATCTCGCGCGCCTGGCCCGGGGCGCGGCGTGCATCGGCGTCGCCTTCGCTCGCGGCGACGGCCATCCCCTCGTGGCCCCGTTGCGCGCGGTCGGCCTGGCCTCGGCGGCCGGCGCAGCCTGGGCGCCGGTGCACGACGACCGCCTACCGCCCGCGATCGCCGCGGTCCTGGAGGATCCGGCGATCCGCAAGGTGAGCGCCGATCTGAAGAGCGACCTGCTCACCCTCACCGCCCGCGGCGTGCGTCCCGGGGGGTTCGACTTCGACGTCAGCATCGCGTCGTATCTGCTGAACCCCAACAAACGGACGCACACCCTGGCGACCGCGGCCCGGGACTTCCTGGGCCTGGACCTGGACGAGGACCGACCGGCGTCGCGCCATGCCCCCGACGGCGCCTGGGCCGGTCTCGCCGCGGCGGCCCTCCTGCGGTTGCGCGAGATCCTCGAACCGCGCCTGCGCGAGCGGGAGGTGGACCGGCTGTTCGCGGACGTCGAGCTCCCGCTGGCGGCGGTGCTGGCCGAGATGGAACGCCACGGCGTCGCCGTGGACCTGCCCTACCTGGCGGCGCTTGGCGACGAGCTCGCCGGCCGCCTGCAGGCGCTGGAACAGGAGATCTACCACCTGGTGGGCACCGAGTTCAACCTCGGCTCCCCCCGCCAGCTCGCCTTCGTGCTGTTCGAGAAGCTGCAGCTGCCCCCGCTCAAGCGCACCAAGACCGGCTACTCCACCGACGCCGAGGTGCTGGAGGCGCTGGCATCCCGGCACGAGGTGGTGGCGAAGATCCTGGAGCACCGCGAGCTGGCCAAGCTCAAGTCCACCTACGTGGACGTGCTGCCACGTCTGGCCGATCCGCGCACCGGGCGCGTGCACACCACGTTCAACCAGACCCTGGCCGCGACCGGGCGGGTCATCACCGAGTCGCCCAACCTCCAGAACCTGCCCATCCGCACCGAGGAGGGCCGGAAGATCCGGCGGGCGATCGTGGCGCCCCCGGGGATGGTGCTGCTCAGCGTCGACTACTCCCAGATCGATCTGCGCGTGCTGGCCCACATCACCGGCGACCCCGGGCTCGTCGACGCGTTCGCCCGGGGCGACGACGTGCATGCGGTCGTCGCCGCCGAGGTGTTCGGGGTGGCGCGCGCGGCCGTCACCCCCGAGCTGCGCCGCCGGGCCAAGACCATCGTCTTCGGCGTCGCCTACGGCATGAGCGAGCACGGCCTGGCCCCACAGCTGGGGATCGACCGCGCGCAGGCGCGTGCCGTCATCGAGCGGTACTACGCCCGGTTCCCCGGCGTCCGCCGGTACATGCAGGAGGTCGTCGAGCAGGCCCGGCGCGACGGCTTCGTAACCACCGTGCTCAACCGGCGGCGCTACCTGCCCGACCTCCTGAGCCGGAACCGCCAGGTGCGCGAGGCGGCGGAGCGCACCGCCATCAACACGCCGATCCAGGGCTCCAGCGCCGACATCATCAAGCTCGCCATGCTGGCCATCGCCCGCGAGGTGCTGCCGGCGCACCCCGGGGTGCGGATGACGCTCCAGATCCACGACGAGCTGCTCTTCGAGGTGCCCCAGGGCGCCGAAGCGCGCGTGGCGCGCGAGGTGGTGGCGCGCATGGAGCGTGCGTACCCGCTCCGGGTGCCGCTGGTGGCCGAGGCGAAGGTCGGACCCAACTGGGCCGAGATGCGGCCCGTGCCGTAACGGGGCGCGAGGACGGCGGGCGAGCCGACGCGACCGGAGTCGACGCGTGAAGGTGATCGGCCTGACGGGGGGCATCGCCAGCGGCAAGACCCTCGTGGCCCGCATGCTGCGGGACCTGGGCGCGCACGTCATCGACGCGGACGCGCTGGCCCGGGAGGTGGTCGCGCCCGGCGCCCCGGCCTACCGCGAGGTGGTCGCGGCGTTCGGGCCCGCAGTGGTCCGTCCCGACGGCACCCTGGACCGGGCGGCGCTGGCGGCCAGGGTCTTCGGCGACCCCCAGGCCCGCGCGACGCTGAACCGGATCGTCCACCCCCACGTGCGCCAGCGCATGGCCGAGGCGCTGGCCGCCGCGGCGGCGGCCCACCCAGACGGCGTCATCGTCCTGGTGATCCCGCTGCTGCTCGACACCGCCCCCGCCGACCTGTATCCGTTCGACGGGATCGTGGTCGTCTGGCTGGACGAGGCCGCGCAGGAGGCGCGCCTGATGGCGCGGGACGGGCTCACCCGGGAGGAGGCCAGGGCGCGGATCGCCGCCCAGCGACCGCTGCGAGAGAAGCTGGCGGAGGCCACCTGGGTCATCGACAACAGCGGGACGCCGGAGGAGACCCGTCGGCAGGTGGAGGCGCTCTGGCGCCGCTGGCAGGGTGAGGCGGGGCAGCAAGGCCGCCGCGATGCCCGGGGGAACCCGCCCGCCCCCTGATATACTGAAAGTATGTCCGCCTTCACGATGGAGACCGATCTGCCCCCGCGCGGTGACCAGCCGCGGGCGATCGCCGAGCTGGTGGAGAGCGTCCGGGCCGGCCACCGCTACACGACGCTGCTGGGGGTCACGGGCAGCGGCAAGACCTACACCGTGGCCCGGGTGATCGAGCAGCTCCAGCGCCCCACCCTGGTCCTGGCCCACAACAAGACCCTGGCCGCGCAGCTCTACAGCGAGTTCCGCCAGTTCTTCCCCCACAACGCGGTGCGGTACTTCGTGTCGTACTACGACTACTACCAGCCCGAGGCCTACGTGCCCCAGACCGACCTCTACATCGCCAAGGACGCGTCGATCAACGACGAGATCGACCGCCTGCGGCACGCCGCCACCAAGGCGCTGATGGAGCGGCGGGACGTGATCGTGGTAGCCTCGGTGTCGTGCATCTACGGCCTGGGCCGCCCGGAGGACTACAAGGAAGTCATGCTGCTGGTGCGCCGCGGCGAGCGCCGCACCCGCGAGGAGCTCCTGCGGCGGCTGGTGGACATCCAGTACGAGCGCAACGACATCGACTTCGCCCGCGGCCGGTTCCGGGTGCGGGGCGATGTCATCGAGGTCTTCCCCGCCTACGAGGAACGCGCCGTTCGCATCGATCTGTTCGGGGACGAGGTGGAGCGGATCCTCGAACTCGACCCGCTCACCGGCGAGGTGCTCGAGAGCAAGGAGGCCGTGGCGATCTGGCCGGCCCGGCACTGGGTGACGACGGAGGAGCGGCTGGCGCGGGCCCTGGCCTCCATCGAGGCGGAACTGCAGGAGCGCCTCGCGTGGTTCCGCAGCCAGGGCCGGCTGCTGGAGGCGCAGCGCCTGGAGTTCCGCACGCGCTACGACATGGAGCTTTTGCGCGAGACCGGGACGTGTCCGGGCATCGAGAACTACTCCCGGCACCTGGACGGGCGGGCACCGGGCGAGCGCCCGGGCTGCCTGCTCGACTACTTCCCGCGGGACTTCCTGCTCGTGGTCGACGAGAGCCACGTGACGATCCCCCAGGTCAAGGGGATGCTGGAGGGCGATCGCTCGCGCAAGCGCAACCTGGTGGAGTTCGGGTTCCGGCTGCCGTCGGCCTACGACAACCGGCCGCTGTCGTGGGACGAGTTCGAGCGGCTGATCCCCCAGGCGATCTTCGTCTCGGCGACCCCCGGGCCGTTCGAGCTCGAGGTGAGCGCCCGGGTGGTCGAGCAGATCGTGCGGCCCACCGGGCTCGTCGACCCGTACGTAGAGGTCCGTCCGGCCCGTGGCCAGGTGGACGACCTGCTGGCGGAGATCAAGGCCCAGGTGGCGCGGGGCGAGCGCACCCTGGTGACGACCCTCACCAAGCGCATGGCCGAAGACCTCACGGCCTACCTGCAGGAACTGGGCGTCAAGGTCCACTACCTGCACGCCGAGATCGACACCCTCCAGCGGGTGCAGATCCTCAAGGACCTGCGGCTGGGCACCTACGACGTCATCGTCGGCATCAACCTGCTGCGGGAGGGGCTGGACCTGCCCGAGGTGTCGCTGGTGGCGATCCTGGACGCGGACCGCGAGGGGTACCTGCGCTCGGAGACCGCGCTGATCCAGACCATGGGACGCGCCGCCCGCAACGTCGCCGGCCGGGTCATCCTCTACGCTGACGAGGTCACCGACTCGATGCGCCGCGCCATCGCCGAGACCAACCGCCGCCGGGAGATCCAGCTGCGCTACAACGCCGAGCACGGCATCACGCCGGCGACGGTCGTCAAGCCCATCCGCGACATGATCGACGTCGAGCAGGTGGCCGAGGACCTGGCCACCTACCAGCCGTCGGCGGAGCTCCTGACCGCCGAAGAGCTGATCCGCCTGGCCGAGACCCAGCGGGCCAAGGTGCCGTGGGAGGTGGCGCGGCTGCTGATGCTGTCGCCGGCCGAACTCGAGCAGACGATCGCGGCCCTGGAGCGGGCCATGCGCCAGGCCGCCGCCGAGCTGCAGTTCGAGAAGGCCGCCGTGTTGCGCGACCAGATCACCGAGCTGCGCAAGGGCCTGGGCGAGCCGTTCTTCGCCGGCGCGGGCGGGCGGGCCGGGGCGCGTGGGCGGGGACGCGGTCCCGGGCGGGGCCGGCGGCGGGGGTAGACGGGGACGCCATGCCACGCGACCGGATCGTCGTCCGCGGCGCACGCGAGCACAATTTGAAGAACATCACCGTGGAGATCCCGCGGGACCGGTTCGTGGTCCTCACCGGGATCTCGGGGTCGGGCAAGTCCTCGCTGGCCTTCGACACCATCTACGCCGAAGGACAGCGCAAGTACGTGGAGTCCCTGTCCGCTTACGCCCGGCAGTTCCTCGGGTTGATGGAGAAACCCGACGTCGACAGCATCGACGGGCTGTCGCCGGCGGTCTCCATCGACCAGAAGGGCGCGCCCCGCAACCCGCGCTCGACCGTGGGGACCGTCACCGAGATCTACGACTACCTGCGGTTGCTCTACGCCCGCGTCGGGACGCCGCACTGCCCCCGGTGCGACCGGCCCATCGCCCGGCAGAGCCGGGAGCAGATCGTGGACCAGGTGCTGGCGCTGGGCGAGGGGACCCGGGTGCAGGTGCTGGGGCCCATCGTGCGCGGCCGCAAGGGCGAGTACCGCCAGCTCTTCGACGACCTGCGCCGGCAGGGCTTCGCCCGAGTGCGGGTGGACGGCCTGGTCTACGACCTGTCCGAGGAGATTCCGCTGGACAAGCACCGCAAGCACACCATCGAGGTGGTGGTGGACCGGCTGGTGGTGCGGCCCGACGTCCGCGCGCGCCTGGCCGACGCGGTGGAGACGGCGCTAAAGCTGGGCCAGGGGCTGGTCTTCGTCGACGTGGTGGGCGACGGCGAGGGCGCGCCTGCCGCATCCGTGCCGCGGGCCCGCCGGGGGCCGACGCCCGACGACGGCGTGCTGGTCTTCAGCCAGCAGTTCGCCTGCCCGGACCACGGCACGGTGCTGCCCGAGATCGAGCCGCGCATCTTCTCGTTCAACAGCCCCTACGGGGCGTGCCCGACGTGCACCGGCCTGGGGTTCAAGCAGGAGTTCGACCCGGACCTGGTCCTGGACCGCGACAAGAGCCTCCTGGACGGGGCCGTGGTCCCCTGGGCCGCGTCCACCAGCGAGTACTACCAGGAGCTGCTGCAGTCGCTGGCGGCCCACTACCGCGTCGACATGAAGACGCCGGTGCGCAGGCTGCCACGGGCGTTCGTGGACGTCCTGCTCCACGGGAGCAGCGAGCCGATCCGGATCCGCTACCACACCAAGTGGGGTGCCCTGCGCAGCTACGAGGCGCCGTTCGAGGGCGTGCTCCCCCAGCTCGAGCGCCGCTACCGGGAGACCGACTCGGACTACGTGCGGGAAGAGCTCGAGCAGTACATGACCACGGCACCGTGCCCCGACTGCCGGGGCACGCGTCTGAAGCGGGAGTCCCTGAGCGTCAAGGTGGGCGGGCTGAACATCGCGGAGCTCACCGCCCGCACGGTGCGCGGCGCGCTGGAGTTCTTCGAGGGCCTGCGCCTGTCGCCCCGCGAGCAGTTGATCGCGGCCCAGGTCCTCAAGGAGATCCGGGCGCGCCTGGGTTTCCTGGTCAACGTGGGGCTCGACTACCTGACCCTGGACCGGACGGCGACGACCCTGTCGGGCGGCGAGGCCCAGCGCATCCGGCTGGCCACCCAGATCGGCAGCGGCCTGGTGGGCGTGCTCTACGTGCTCGACGAGCCCAGCATCGGCCTGCACCAGCGCGACAACCGGCGGCTGATCGACACGCTGTGCGGGCTGCGGGACCTGGGAAACACGATCCTCGTGGTGGAGCACGACGAGGAGACGATCCGCGCCGCGGACTGGGTCATCGACATCGGCCCGGGGGCGGGTGCCGATGGCGGGCGCGTCGTCGTCGCCGGCACCCCCGAGGACGTGGCGCGCCACCCGGCGTCCCTCACCGGCCAGTACCTCTCGGGCCGGCGCCGGATCGCCGTGCCCGCCCGCCGCCGGCCCGGGACCGGGCACGCGCTGGTGATCCGGGGGGCCCGGGAGCACAACCTCAAGAACATCGACGTGCGCATCCCGCTGGGGATGTTCGTGGCCGTCACCGGTGTTTCGGGCTCGGGCAAGTCCACGCTGGTGGACGAGATCCTCTACCGCGGGCTGCGGCAGCGCCTCTACGGCACACGGCAGCGGCCCGGCGCCCACGATCGCCTCGAGGGCGTCGAGCACGTGGACAAGGTCATCGAGATCGACCAGTCGCCGATCGGGCGCACCCCCCGCAGCAACCCGGCCACGTACACCAAGACCTTCGACCTGATCCGCGAGCTGTTCGCCCAGACCGCCGAGGCCCGGATGCGCGGCTACGGCCCCGGGCGGTTCTCGTTCAACGTGCGGGGCGGCCGGTGCGAGGCCTGCGAGGGCGACGGCATCGTGCGCATCGAGATGCACTTCCTGCCCGACGTCTATGTGCCCTGCGAGGTCTGCAAGGGCACGCGGTACAACCGCGAGACCCTGGAGGTCACCTACCGGGGGAAGACCATCAGCGACGTGCTGGAGATGACCGTGGCGGAGGCGCTGACGTTCTTCGAGGCGATCCCGCGCCTCCGTCGCAAGCTCCAGACCCTGGACGACGTGGGGCTGGGGTACATCAAGCTCGGCCAGCCGGCGACGACGCTGTCGGGCGGCGAGGCCCAGCGGGTGAAGCTCGCCGCGGAGCTGTCGCGCCGGGACACCGGCCGGACCGTGTACATCCTCGACGAGCCTACGGTGGGGCTGCACTTCGCCGACGTCGAGCGCCTGCTGGGCGTGCTGCACCGCCTGGTCGACGCCGGCAACACGGTGGTCGTCATCGAGCACAACCTGGACGTGATCAAGACCGCAGACTGGGTCATCGACCTGGGGCCCGAAGGCGGGGACTACGGCGGCGAGGTGATCGCGGAGGGCACGCCGGAAGCGGTGGCCCAGGTGCCGGGCTCGTACACCGGGCAGTTCCTCCGCCGGGTGCTCGACGCCGCCGCGGTGGCGCCGGGTGCGCCAGCGGCGGCGGGCGGCGCGGCCCGCCGCCGCTAGGAGCGCGCGGTCGTGGGGCGGGCCACGCTTCCAGGCGCGCGCGCCGGTGACGCCAGCGGTCCGCAGGCGACAGAGCGGGCGGGAGACGACCTGCGCGCCACCCTGCGCCTGCTCCCCGCACGCCCCGGGGTCTACCTCTTCAAGGACGGCGCCGGCCGGGTGCTGTACGTCGGCAAGGCCGCCTCGCTGCGCGCCCGCGTCCGCCAGTACTTCCAGGCGCCGGCGGCCCAGTCCAACCCCCGCCTGCGGCTGCTGGTCCCGCGCATCGCCCGCGTCGACACCATCGTGACGGCCAACGAGGTGGAGGCGCTGATCCTCGAGACCAACCTCATCAAGCAGCACCAGCCGCCGTTCAACGTCCGCATGGCCGACGACAAGGCCTACCCGTACGTGAAGATCACCCACGAGCCCTATCCCCGCATCGTCATGACCCGCAAGGTCGTGCGCGACGGGGCCCGGTACTTCGGCCCCTACCCGTACCACGAGCCGAAGCTCGTCGGCCGCACGATTCGCACCATCCGCAAGCTCTTCAAGCTGCGCACCTGCGCGCTGGAGATCACCGGTGACCTGCCGCGGCCGTGCCTGGACTACGACATGGGCCTGTGCTCGGCGCCATGTGTGGCCTGGGGAGCCACGGCGGCGGCCTACCAGGAGCAGGTCCGTCAGGCCGTCGCCTTCCTGGAAGGGCGCCAGGCCGCCCTGGTGGACGCCCTCCGGGCGGAGATGCAGGCAGCGGCCGAGGCGCTGGAGTTCGAGCGCGCGGCGCAGTTGCGCGACCAGCTGCAGGCGCTGGAGGCCATCGCCGAGCGCCAGCGGATGGCCAGCGCTGCGCTGGAGGACCGTGATGTCGCCGCCGTGGCGCAGTCGGGCGACGTGGCCTGCGTGGTGATCTTCACGATCCGCGCCGGGCGTATCCGCGACGAGCACCACCTGATGCTCACCGGCACCCGCGGGCTCGCGGCCGGCGAGGTGCTCTCCCAGGTGCTGGCCCGGCACTATGCGGACCTCCCCGATACGCCGCGCGAGCTCCTGGTGGACGTGCCGCTGCCCGACGCAGGGGTGCTGGCCGCGTGGCTGGCGCAACGGCGGGGCGGCCCGGTCGAGGTCGCCGTGCCCCAGCGCGGCGAGAAGCGCCGCCTGGTGGACCTGGCCCGCGAGAACGCCGCCCTCTACCTGGCCCAGGCCCGGGCCCGCGAGGTCGGGCCGGCGGGCGTAGGCGTGGTGGAGCTGCAGGAGGCCCTGGGCCTGGAGGCCCCGCCGTTTCGCATCGAGGCCTACGACGTCAGCCACTTCCAGGCCGGCGAAGCGGTGGGCTCGCTGGTGGTCTTCGAGGGCGGCCGGCCGCGCAAGGCCGACTACCGGCTCTTCCGCATGCGGGGGCCGCAGACCCACGACGACCACGCCATGCTGCAGGAGATGTTGCGCCGCCGCTTCGCGCGCGCCCGCCAGGAGCAGGAGGCGCTGGACCGTGGCGAGCCGGTGAGGGCGCGGTGGTCGGTGCTGCCCGACCTGATCCTCGTGGACGGCGGCCGGGGCCAGCTGGCGGCGGCCCGCGAGGTGCTCTTCGAGTACAACGTGGCCGCGCCCGCGGTGGGGCTCGCCAAGGAGGAGGAACTCCTCTACCTGGCCGATCGCGCCGAGCCGCTGCGGCTGCCGCGGGAGGCGGCGGCGTTGCAGCTCGTCCAGCGGGTGCGCGACGAGGCCCACCGGTTCGCCAACACCGCGGGCCGCCGGTTGCGCGAGCGGCGCATCGTCTTCTCGGTGCTCGACGACATCCCGGGGATCGGCGAGCGGCGCAAGCGCGAGCTGATCCGGCGCTTTGGCTCCGTGCGGGGCGTGCGCGCGGCCTCCCCCGAGGCGCTGGCCGAGGTCCTGGGGCCGCGACTCGCCGCGCGCGTGGCAGCCTATCTGGCCCAGCACCCCGATCCCCGCGCCGTGCCCGCTGCCGGCGCGGATCCCGTCGGGCATGCGGCGCCCGCGTCCCCGCCGCCGGCCACGTCCGCGCCGGATCGCCGGTGAGCGAGACCGCCACCGCCCCGGCGGTGTCGCCGCCCGCACCGCCGGCGCCCGCGGTGCGCCTGCGCGAGGTGACCCATCGGTTTCGCGCACCCCGTCGCGGCGCCGCTGCGGTGGTGGCCCTCGATCAGGTGACGCTGGACGTGCCCCCTGGGATGGTCCTGGGCGTGCTGGGGCCCAACGGCGCGGGCAAGACCACGTTGCTGCGCATCGTGGGCACGCTGCTGGTGCCCACGGCCGGGGAGGTCTGTGTGCTGGGGATCGACGCCGTGCGTCGTCCCGACGCGGTGCGCGGCCAGCTGGGGGTCGTTCTGGGCGGCGAGCGCAGCGTCTACTGGCGTCTGACCGGCCGCGAGAACCTCCTGTACGCGGCGGCGCTGCACGACCTCCCCCCGCAGGAGGCCCGCGAGCGCGCGGACGCCCTGCTGGCCCTGGTGGGGCTGACGGCCCGCGCCGACGATCTCGTGGGGTCGTACAGCACCGGCATGCGGCAGCGTCTGGCCATTGCCCGCGCGCTCATCCACGATCCGGCGCTCCTGCTGCTGGACGAGCCCACGGCCGGTCTCGACCTCCAGGCCGCCACCGACCTCCGTCGCCTGCTGGCCGGCCTGCGGGCCGCGCGAGGTCGCACGGTGATCGTGGCCACGCACCACGTCGAGGACGCCGGCCGCCTGTGTGACGTCGTCGCCGTGCTGGACCGTGGGCGCGTGCTGGCCTGTGCCCCGCCCGCTGCGCTGGTGGCCGGGTATGCCGCGCGCAGGGGCGCGCCGGCCTCGCTGGAGGAGGCGGTGCTCGACCTGCTCGCCCGTACGGGCGGGTGACCTCTGGCAGACGGGCACAGTGCACGGACGCGCGGCCGGAGGGGAGCGCGGGCGCGGTCAGGTCATTGGTGCAGGTTCCGGTGCTGGCTCGGCGACAGTGCATGAACGCGCAGCGTGGGAAGAGCGTGGGCCTCGCTGCGCGCGTGTGCGGGGCAGGCGAGGCAGGCCGTGATTCTGGACTTGCCGGGGCGTCCCGACTATAATCGAACGTAGCCTGGCGCGGGCGGGAGTAGCTCAGAGGTAGAGCGTCTCCTTGCCAAGGAGAAGGCCGTGGGTTCAAGTCCCATCTCCCGCTCCAGCGATGTCGAGGCGGCGTAGCCAAGAGGCAAGGCAGGGGTCTGCAAAACCCCCATACGCCGGTTCGAATCCGGCCGCCGCCTCCACACTACACGTAGGACCTGTTTTTCCAGCGCGTTGCTCAACGAGCAGGCCAGCGCCGGTTCGCCCACACGTAGGGTTGGCTACGAGGTCATCGACAAGTCGTTGACGAGGCCGCCGCCTCCACCGACACGTCAGGCTTGTCCGGGTACACACCAGCGAGGTGGTGGGCAGGGTGGGATTCGAACCCACAAGCCCATGGCGGGCAGAGGCTTTTAAGGCCCCCGCGGTTGCCGGTTTCGCCACCTGCCCGACCGTATTCTACCTTATGCGTGCGGGCGGGCGCACGTTGCAGCCGCAGCGCACTCCACGGTAGGTCGCACCGTTACCCCGCCGCTCACCACGGCCGCTCCTGGGCGACGGTGTCGTGCATCATCCCGGCGTCTTCTGCGTCCGGCCCGATGGCCCGGAAGATCACCCGGTTGCGCCCGCTGGCCTTGGCCTCCCGCAGCGCCGCATCGGCGGCCTCCAGCACGGTGGTCGCCCCAAGCGGCCCGTGCTCGGCCGGGTCGTACGTGGTCACCCCTGCGCTGATCGTCACCTGCAGTGGACCCTGGGGCGTCTCGACCCCGAGGTCGGCGACCGCGCGCCTGACCCACTCGGCGAGCTCCACTGCGTCCCTGTCTCTGGCGCCGGGGAGCACCCACACGAACTCCTCGCCGCCGTAGCGGGCCACGAGGTCTGAGATGCGCCGACGCTGGGCCAGCACCCGCGCCACGTGGCGCAGGACGTCGTCCCCGACCTGGTGGCCGTAGACGTCGTTGATCTGCTTGAACCGATCCAGGTCCAGCATGATCACCGAGACGGTCTGTCCCGAGCGGCGGGCCCGTTCCATCTCCGCGAAGATCTGCTCGTCGAACGTGCGCCGGTTCGGCAGGTCCGTGAGCGGGTCGCTGGTGGCCAGGCGTGCCAGCCGCGCGTTGGCCTCCTTCAGCTCGTCCTGAAGCCGCTTCACCCGCAGCGCTGCGCGCACCCGGGCGATCAGCTCCGCCGTCTCGAAGGGTTTTCCGACGTAGTCGTGCGCGCCGAGCTCGAGACCGCGCACCCGGCTATCGGTCTCGGTGCGCGCGGTCATGAGCACCACCGGGATGTCGCGGGTCTTGGGGTCGGCCTTCAGCTGTTGGCACACCGCGAACCCGTCGAGGTCGGGCATCATCACGTCCAGGAGGACGAGATCGGGCGCGTGCTCGCGGGCGTAGGCCACCACCTGGCTCCCGCCCGGGAGGACGGCAACCTGGCACCCCAGCGCTTCCAACCGCCGGCGCAGCAGCTCCAGGATTCCTGGCTCGTCGTCGACGATCAGGATCCGGGGGGGCCGGCCGCCCATGTCCAGCTTGCTCCCGCCCGTTGCGGCCACGCGGCCCTCACCTCGTTGGCCTCGCCCGCAGGGTGGGATACGCCACCCGATGGGCTACCTCTGCCGCGGCTTTCGCCGGCCGTGAAACGCTCTCCTCCGACCCGGGAGCCGTATCGCACCACGCGTGGCGCGACGTGGCCGTCGACACGCTTCCCTCCGGCCCAGGGAGCCGTGGGTGCCGTGGCCCGGTGCGCCCGCGCGCCACAGGGCGACGGGCAGAGCGCGAGATAGTGCTGGTGCAGCGGACGAACCCCATGGCCCGGCATGGGGCGGTGCCACCGCGCGCCACCGCGTCGGCTGCGGTGCCGATCGGCTGCGCGGCGCCGGACGTCTTCTGCTCGCCGGAAGTGGGTATGTAAGGTGCCGGGAGCTTCGCCGAACATTTCGCCCGCGGAGGCCCGACGATCGTGCAGCACCGCCCATCGCCGCAGCCGTCGGTCCTGTTGCTCGTGGCCAACGCCCTGTCGCTGGTCGTGGGGTGTCTCTCGCTCGCCTACCCGCACGTGTTCGCTGGCCCGCCCGTGCCCGAGGGGCTCCGACAGCTCAAGCTGGAGCTGTCGCGCCTCACGGTACTCTTCCTGGCCTCGGGCGTCTGCGGGCTCGTGGCCTACGCGGTGAAGGCGCGGCGCGACCATCCCCTGGCGGTGGCGCTGGCGGCCATCAGCGCGCTGCCGTTCGTGGCCGGCGCCGCGCGCGCGGCCCAGACGCGTGTCTGGATGGGAGCCGCGCTGTCCGCGGCGTTCGCGGTCGGCGTGGTCGTGGACGCGGCGCGCCGGTGGCACGGCCAGCCACGGGTCGGGCCGGTCTCCGCGCTGCAGGGCGTGGGGCTGGTCACCGCCCTGACATTTGCCGCGTTGGGGCTGGCCGCGTCCGGGGTGCTCGGCTGGCCGCGGGGCGCCTGGGTGACCGGCCTGCTGCCGCACCTGGCCGTCGCCATGGGCCTGGCGGCCGTGCTCATCGTCGTGGCGGCCTGGGCGCCCCGCCTGCGCCCGGGCGCGCAGGTGGCGGCCGCCCTGCCTGTCCTCGCGCTGGCCGCAGGGTCAGGGACGATCGGCCGCTGGGTCGGCGTGGTGACCTACGGCATGCTCGGCCTTGGCCTGGCCACGGAGCCGTGGCTCGTGGACCTGCAACGGGAGCGCATCTGGCAGCGCCGCGGCCAGAGTTCCAGCGTCACGGCGTTCGAGTTTGCGACCGAGGGCGTCGCGTGGGCGTTCACCCTGCTGGTCGGGCTCCTCGCCCTGCTGGCCGACGAGCCCGCGCGTCGCGTCTGGCTGAGTGCCGTGATGGTGGCCAGCAGCCTGTTCACGGCCGCGTGGTTCCACGTCGTGCCGGCCGCAGGCGGCATCGGGCGCACGGTCTTTGCCACGACAATCTACAGCGTGTTGACCACCGCGTTCGCCTGGCTGACGGGCGGCGCCCGCAGCCCCTACTTCTTCCTCGTGTTCCTGCCCATCCTCGCGCTGGCCTGGACGCACCTGCCGCGCGCGATCATCGTGCCGGTCGGCCCGCCGGTGGTCGCCGTGGTGGCCGAGGTGCTCCTGGCCGCCCGCGACGGTCTCCCCGCCATGGGGCAGGCGGCCATGGCCGGCGTTCCGAGCCTGGTGGGGCTGGTGCTAATGGCCGGCCTGGCGTACTTCCTGGCCACGCGCAACCTCCGCGGGCGCGGCAAGGTGGAAGAGGCGGCCCGGCAGCTGGAGACCGTGCTCGCCCACATGGCTGAGGGTCTGGTGTGCACCGACGCGGCCGGGCGCATCCAGTTGTGCAATCCCGCCGCGGCCGCCCTGAGCGGCCGCACGCGCGAGGCGCTGCGCGGCGCCCCCATCCTGGACGCGCTCCCCCTGCGGCAGCTCGACGGGGCCCCGCTGGCTCCGGCGGCGCACCCCGTGCGCCGGGCGTTGGGCGGCCAGCCGGCGCAGAGCGTCCGCCTGCAGCTGGCAACCTCGCCGCCCCTGCCCGTGGCCGTCACGGCGACGCCGCTGCGCGACGACGGGCGGGTGCAGGGCGCCGTGGTGCTGCTACGGGATATCCGTCACGAGCTGGAGATGGAGCGCGCCCGCGAAGACTTCCTCCACATCGCCTCGCACGAGCTGCGCACGCCGCTGACGGTAATGAAAGGGAATCTGGAGGTGGCCCTGGAGGCCGACCCGCCCGAGGCGGTGCGTGCGCCGCTGGAGGATGCCCTGGCGTCTACGGTCCGCCTGATCCGCATGGTCAACGAGTTCCTGGACGCCGCGCGCCTGGACCAGGGGGCGATGACGCTGCGGGTCGAGCCGGGCGACCTGCGGCTCGTGGTGCAGCAGGCCGTCGACATGCTGCGCGCCGACGCCGAGCGCAAGGGGCTGGCGCTGACCTACGTGCCGCCCGCAGACCTGCCGCCGGTCCGGATGGACCCCGAGCGTGCCCTGCAGATCCTGGTGAACCTGGTCGGCAACGCAATCCGCCACACCGTGCGGGGGGGTATCGAGATCACCCACGCGGTGGAGGAGGACACCGTGGTCACCGCCGTGCGCGACACCGGCGTGGGGATCGCCCCCGAGCACCGCGACCGTCTGTTCACGCGCTTTGGCCAGCTCGAGCGGGGACTGACGCGCGCGCCCGGCGGGAGCGGGCTCGGCCTGTACATCTCGCGGAAGCTGGCCGAGCAGATGGGGGGCACGGTCGTGCTGGCGGAGAGCACCCCGGGGCAGGGCAGCACCTTCGTGCTGCGCCTCCCCGCGGCGGCCGTGCCCGCCGGCAGCCGCTGACCGCGCGGGGCGCCGCTCAGCCGGGCGGGCGCACGAACAGGAAGTAGACGATCAGCCCGAACAGCAGCCAGAAGATGACGTCCATGCTCGCCGAATTCGACGGCGTGCGCGGCCGTCCTGCGCGCGTTGACGGTCACCCCCCCTCTGCTATAATGCTCCGGGGAGTTGAGCCCACGTAGCTCAGGCGGCAGAGCGTGTCCTTGGTAAGGACAAGGTCACCGGTTCGAGTCCGGTCGTGGGCTCCAGGAAGCAGGGCCGCCGCAGGCGGCTCTTGTCCTTGGAAAGGAGACACCGCGAGAGGAGCCGGACGCGATGGCGAAGCCGAAGTTTGAGCGGACGAAGCCGCACGTGAACATTGGGACGATTGGGCACGTGGATCATGGGAAGACGACGCTGACGGCGGCGATCACGCATGCGATGGCGGCGGCGGGGCTGGCGCAGGCGAAGGGGTACTACGACATCGACAATGCGCCGGAGGAGCGGCAGCGGGGGCTGACGATCAACATCAGCCATGTGGAGTACGAGACGCCGGCGCGGCACTATGCGCACGTAGACTGTCCGGGGCATGCGGACTACATCAAGAACATGATCACGGGGGCGGCGCAGATGGATGGCGCCATCCTGGTGGTGAGTGCGGCGGACGGGCCGATGCCGCAGACGCGGGAGCACATTCTGCTGGCGCGGCAGGTGAACGTCCCGGCGATCGTGGTGTTTTTGAACAAGGTGGACATGGTGGAGGATCCGGAGCTGCTG